>PMMJ01000214.1 GCA_003162255.1 Acidobacteriaceae bacterium
CAGCAGCAGCGCAGCTTCGATCTCTCGCCGAAACGCGGCGTCATCTACGATCGCGCGGGGCGCGAACTGGCGATGTCCATCCAGGTGGACTCGGCTTTCGTCGTGCCCTCGGAAGCTCCCGACCTTGCCAATGCCATCAGCCTGATTACGCGCATTACTAAGGACGATCCGCGCGTCGTGCTGGCGGACTGTAGCGCCCACAAGTTTTGCTGGGTGGCGCGCAAGGCCGATGCCGACGTGATTGACCGCATCCGTGCGCTGAACCTGCAAGGCATCCACTTCCAGAAAGAACCGAAGCGTTTTTATCCCAAGCGTGAACTGGCGGCGCAAGTTCTGGGCTACGTGGGCACCGACGATCAGGGTCTGAGCGGACTGGAGCGGCAATTCAACCAGCAACTGCAGGGCAAGCCCGGCAAGCTGATGATTTCCGTGGACGCGCGCAAACGCTGGTTTGCCAGTGTTGAAAAGGAACCCGAATCCGGCAACAGCGTCGTACTCACCATCGATCAGAACATTCAGTACATTGCCGAGCGCGAACTCGAGCGCGGGATGGAAGAGACGCACGCGATTGCGGGCACGGCGATCGTGGAAAATCCGCGCACCGGCGAAATTCTTGCGCTCACCAACCGGCCCACGTTCAATCCGAATATTCGGAAGGAAATCACGAACGATGCGCTGAAAAACCGCGCGGTGAGCGACGTTTACGAACCCGGCTCAACGTTCAAGACCGTGACCATTTCGGCCGGCCTGGAAGAAAAAATCACGCGCCCAGAGGAAATGTTCGATTGCCAGATGGGATCGATCGTCATCAACGGCATGCGCATACGCGACAGCAGGCCGCACGGCATGCTCTCGGTGGCCGACATTCTCGCCGAGTCGAGCGATGTTGGCGCGATCAAAGTTGCGCTTCGGCTGGGCGACGAGCGGTTGTACAAATACATTCGCGCCTTTGGATTCGGACAGCAAACCGGCATCGAACTTCCCAGCGAAACCCGCGGCCTCACCAAGCCCGTGAGCCGCTGGTCAAAAGTTTCCATCGGCGCCATCTCCATGGGCCAGGAGATCGGCATTTCCGCGGTGCAGTTGGCCGCCATGATCTCGACCATCGCCAACGACGGCGTGCGCGTTCCGCCCCGCATTGTTGCCGGAACCATCGTGCCGCAGAACGCCCCGCAAACCGTGGCTTTCCAGCCCGTCGAAGGCACGCGAGTCGTTTCATCCCTGACCGCCGCGCAGATGCGGCAGATGCTGCAGGGCGTGGTGCTCCACGGCACCGGGCGCAAAGCAATCCTCGAAGGCTACAGCTCAGCCGGAAAAACTGGCACGGGACAAAAAGTTGACCCGGCAACCGGGGCCTACTCGAAGACGAAATATGTCGCGTCGTTTGCCGGATTCGCTCCCATCAACGATCCGCAAATCGTGGCCGTGGTAATTCTCGACTCCCCCGTCGGTCTGCATCAGGGAGGCCAGGTATCAGCGCCAGTCTTTCAGCGGATCACGCAGCAGGTGCTCGAATATCTGCACGTCCCGCATGACGTTCAGCTTCCAGCTAGCCGCCAGGTTTTGCTGGCTCGTCGCGACGTACCGGACGCGAGTCTGGAAGAAAGCTCGCCCGATCACCTGGGAGCCAGCTTGGATATGGCCGAGGCTAATGAAACGCCGGCGATTCCGGCAGCGGTCAAGCCCGGCGCAATTGGCGCGCAAGTCGTTCCCGCGGCGCAGACTACCAGAGAGCCAAATCGTCCGGCGCCAGTTGTACCGACGGCTGGGCCAGCGAGTGGGGCGACGCAATCCAGCGTGCAGTCCGAGAACTTGCCCACGCAGAAATTGCCAGTAGGAGGCACGGTGGTTCTCGACGTGGAAGAGGGAGGAATCGAGGTGCCGTCCTTCCTCGGCAAGAGCCTGCGGGTTGCCATCGAAGCCGCTGAAGACGCCGGTCTCGACCTCGACGCCGTCGGCAGCGGTGTGGCGCGCGAACAATCGCCTCAGCCCGGTGCGCGCGTTCCGGCAGGGTCGCGTGTCACCGTGCGTTTCGGTAAATAGGCTTTGTCTTTCCCCAGTGCGCCTCCGTGTTCCCTGTGGTTGAGAAAAGAGCTTGAACCACGGGGGGACACAGAGGTTCACGAAGGAAACCTAAATGTCGGCTGTTTATAATCAACTCCAATGACATTCCAACAACTCCTGCAGGGCGCCGAGGTCCTCTCCCAAAGCGGAAATGCGGGCGTTGCCGGTGTGGAATACGATTCCCGGCGGGTGCACCCCGGAACTGTTTTTGTCGCCATGAAGGGTGAGACCAGCGACGGCAATCGGTTCATTGACCAAGCCATCGCTGCCGGAGCGGTTGCCATCGTCACCGACTCGCCGGTCGAAACGCCGCGTCCCGCCGTGGCCTGGGCGCAAGTCGTGAACGGACGCCGCGCGCTCGCCCGGCTGAGCGCGAATTTCTACAAACGTCCTGCCGAGCGAATTGCGAATACTGGAATTACAGGCACCAACGGAAAAAGCACGACTGCGTTCTTGATTGAATCCATATTTCAAGCGGCCGGACGCAAGACCGCGCTGGTCGGAACCATCGAATATCACGTTGCCGGAAAGATTCTTCCAGCGCCGCACACCACGCCGGAAGCGCTAGAGTTGAACCGGCTTTTGTCGGAGGGCCTCGGCCAGGGAGTCACCGAAGCGGTGATGGAAGTGTCGTCGCACGCGCTGGAGCAACAACGAGTTTTCGGAATTCCATTCGATGTGGCGGTGTTCACGAACCTCACTCGCGACCATCTCGATTACCACGGCACGATGGCGAATTACTTCCGCGCCAAGCAGGTGCTCTTCGAAGGCTGCGGGACAGAGCCGCCGCGCGCCGACGTTCTTAACCTCGACGATGAATACGGCCGCGAGTTGCTCAAGTTCTGCAAGAAGAAGAGCGCCGTGGTGCTTTCCTACGGTCTGACGTCCGGCGACTTCCACGCCGAGTCGGTTGAAGTCACGCCGCGCGGAACCCGTTTTCAAATGGTGACGCCCTCGGGGACGATCGCTATGTGGTCCCCGCTGATCGGCAATGTAAATGTGTACAACGTGCTCGCCGCTTGTGCCGCGGGGTATGCGCGAGATTGTTCCACTGAGGCGATCGCTAAAGGAATCTTCGACCTCACTAGTGTTCCCGGCCGCTTTGAACGCGTGGATTGCGGTCAGCCCTTCACCGTGGTCGTGGATTATGCGCACACCGACGA
>PMMJ01000135.1 GCA_003162255.1 Acidobacteriaceae bacterium
ACATTATCTTGAGCGGACCTGCGGCTGGTCTTACTGAAGACGTGGTCGAATCTTCCCTGGACATCGAGTGGTCGGGCGCGGTCGCTCCGCAAGCCACGATTAACTATGTGGAAGCTGCGAGTACCGACACCACGGACGGTGTGGATCTCGCTGCCACTTACATTGTCGACAATGTCGTTTCGCCGATCATGAGCACCAGCTATGGCCTGTGCGAAACTCTGTTGGGACCGGCAGGCAATCAGTTTTATAACTCTTTGTGGGAACAGGCGGCGGCGGAAGGAATCACAGCGTTCGTCTCCAGCGGTGACGCGGGCGCTGCGCAGTGCGATGCAGATCTGCAGGACGCGGGTTTGGAACCGCCGGGGCCGGCGCTGAATGGTTATACGGTAAACGGGCTGGCTTCGACGCCTTACAATGTCGCGGTAGGCGGAACCCAGTTTAACGAAGACAACTGGTACGCAAAGTATTGGAATGCTAACAACGGTCCGGACAATTCGTCGGCATTCGGCTACATCCCCGAGCAAGCATGGAATGAAAGTTGCGATCCGACTTTGCCACAGGTCGGAACCAACTGCGTATACGGACAGCAGAATTACAACCTGGAAGGTGGCGGAGGCGGCCCGAGCAGTTGCAGCAATTCGACGGTCGATGCGAACGGCAACGTAACCTGCATCTCCGGGTATGCCAAGCCAACTTGGCAAACGGGGAGGGGCGTTCCTAAAGACGGGGTGCGCGATTTGCCGGACGTATCTCTAAACGCATCTCCTGATGACGATGGGTATGCATTCTGCGTCGGCGGAGGCTGTGACTACACCGAGCAAAGTGGAACTATCACCGTCAATCAGGTTGACGTTGTCGGCGGAACATCCGTTTCGGCGCCTGCAATGGCCGGGATCATGGCTTTGGTTGAGCAGAAGAATGGCGCATTCCAAGGCCACGCAAACTATGCGCTCTATAAGCTGGCAGCACAGGAGAAATTGAATCCGTGTAACTCCTCTAAGCTTACGGATCCAACCAAGCCGAATTCCTGCGTCTTCAATGACGTAACTGCGGGCAACAACAGCACGCCGGGACTTCCCGGTTACGGGACCCAAAGCGCGCAGTGGGCTGCCGGAACTGGCTACGATCTCTCGACTGGCCTTGGTTCCGTGAATGCCGCGAATCTGGTTGCTGCCTGGAAGAATGTGACCTTCCAAGCCTCGACTACGACTCTCACGACGAGTGCCTCTACCTTGAAGCACGGACGCGCCCTCTCGATTAGCGTGACCGTTCAAGGAAACGGCGGGAAAGAACCGACGGGCGACTTATCTCTCTTGACTGACAAGTACGGCGCGGTTGGGCAGTTCACGTTGAACAAAGGAGCCTACATTGGCTCCATCAGCGACTTACCGGGCGGTGTCTATAATTTGACCGCTCACTACTCCGGCGATGCTACTTTTGGCGGCAGCACCTCAAGTCCGGTAGCGGTGAAGGTTTCCACCGAGAGTAGCGTGACTACACTGGCGCTCGAAAGTGTCGATCAGAACGGCAATCTCGTACCGCTGAGTGGACCGGTGCAATACGACACCACCGTCTACTTCAACGTGAGAGTGGCTGGACTCTCGGGCATCGGTGCGCCAAGCGGGGCCGTCGAAGTGTTGGACGGAACAACGGTGCTAACGACCTTCACGCTGAATACGCAAGGGAACGCTTTGTTCCCGAGCTTATGGGGAAATGATGGCTTCTCGCTTTCAGTTGGAACTCATAACCTCAGCGTGAAGTATGCAGGGGATAATAGCTTCAAAGCCAGTGTGTCCGCAGTTATGCAAGTCACTGTAACGAAGCGGCAAACGTGGACTGGCACGGTGGCAAGTAACAATCAAGTCGCAACGGGAGAGGAGGTGATTTTGAACTCCGTGGTTGAATCCTTCGGCGTGAACCCAACCGGCACGGCGCAGTTCTACGACAATGGGAAGCCCATTGGACCTCAACTGCCAATCGTCTACAACGGTCCCATTGGCGAAAATTATCCCCAGACCACTCTCATAAGGAAATTCAGTGCTGGACAACACAACATTACAAACTCCTACAGCGGTGACGGCAGCTACCTGCCAGTCAATGGAAACTCACAATATGCTGGCAGCGCCCAGCTTACCGTTGCGCCGACGGTTGGAGCGAAGACGAGGGTCACCATCATCCAGACTCCCGCATCGGTTACTCTGGGGCAGTCGGTAAGCTATTACGTCGAGGTGAAACCGCTTACCAAAGGCGCCCCCGTACCGACCGGGGATGTGTGGCTGATGGCGGCCGCTTACGATGGTTGTGGAGGGGGCCCGCCGTTGCAGGATGGAAAAACTACCCTCACGTGTATTGGGCCGAATGCTGGGACTTTCGATCTTTACGCGCGATACAACGGCGACTCGAATTATGGCGTGAGCGCAAGTCCCGTGATCCAGACCATCGTGAAACGCATTGCGCCCACGGTCACGCTGACGGCTTCCGCGACTGAGGTCGTGGCCGGAACTCAAACCAGCTTGGACTTTAGCGTGGCTGGCCTGGAGATAATAGGCAATACTGGGATCGTCTCCGGCTCGTCAGTGCAGTTCTATGACGCGTTGAATGGAGGATCGCCGCAACCTCTGGGGGGACCGCTGCAACTGGTGCCCGTGAATTATCCCACGCTGGGCTACAGTCTGCGCCTTGCTTTGCCAGTAGGCACAAACGTAATAACGGCCTACCTTCCTGGGGATCAAAACTTTTTGCCGGCGACTACGGCGCCGGTGAAGGTGGTGGTGAAGCGCTGAGGGACGCAATGTTGAAGGGACGCCCGCCGGACGGCCGCCGGGACGGCGGCGCCACTTTCAGCGGCAAAACGGTACAAATCATGTGGTCGCGGCACTCGGTTCGACGATGCCGTGCCATCGCCGGCTTCTGCTATTCTTCTCAACCAGAGGAAAATGCGACCAAAATCGATCTCCACTTCATCGCCGGGAAGCGATCCTGCTCTGCTTGCCGCCATCTCTCTCACAAGTTTCTCCACGCTGCTGCTTGAGTTAGCGCTGACACGGCTGTTTTCCGTGGTGCTTTTTTATCATTTCGCGTTCCTGGCGATTTCGGTGGCGCTGCTGGGCCTTGGCGCCGGGGGCGTGTTTGCCTATCTCTGGCGGAACTGGCTGGCTCGCTTCGAGACGCGGCGACTGGCGGCGACGCTATCGAGCGGCAACGCGGCCGCCATCGTTCTCACTCTGTTGGTGGTGCTGCACGTTCCAGTTTCTTTGGATCTGTCGCACGGCAATTTATTTCATCTGGCCGAGATGTATCTGACGTCGGCGGTGCCTTTCTTTCTCACTGGCCTCACTTTCTCGGTTGTCTTCGCGCGCGAGACGCGGCATGTGACGCGCCTTTACGGCGCCGATTTGCTCGGCGGAGCGTTGGCCTGCCTGGCAGTGATTCCGTTGCTGAACTGGCTCGGCGGACCCAATGCCCTGTTGTTCGCAGCGTTTGCCTCCGGCGTTGCGGCCATGGTGTGGAGGCGAAAATACCCGCGGTGGGGACGGTTTCGCCCAGGGTTTCGCTGGCAAGGCCTTAATTGGCAAGGCCTGGTGGCGGCTTCGTGTCTCGTGCTCATCGCCTTCAACCATTCGGGGCGCCTGTTCGACGTCATTTATGCCAAGGGTCTGTTTCGCGACCGATCGCGGGTCGAATTTGCCAAGTGGAACGCCCTCTCGCGCGTGGAAGTGGACAACCAGGGCGGCGCCAAGGTTATCGTCATCGATGCCGACGCGAACACTTACATCGTGAATACCGACCCGCATTCCTGGGGAGCGGAATGGAAGAGGAGCTTGATGGCCTCGGTGCCGGCGCTCGCCAACGTGCTGCGGCCCCACGGCGATTTCGCCATCATCGGTCCGGGCGGCGGCGTGGACGTCCTGCGCGCCGTGGCCAACGGCAGTCCGAATGTGACGGGGATCGAAATCAATCCCATCATTGCCGACACCATCATGCGCGAGCGCTACGCCGACTTCTCGTATCGCCTGTACCAGCAGCCGGAGGTTCACATTCGCGTCACCGATGGCCGGTCTTTTATTCGAAATTCAAAGCAAAAGTATGACGTCATCCAGATGACGCTGGTCGACACCTGGGCCTCGACCGCGGCCGGCGCCTTCGCGCTCAGCGAGAACAGCCTGTACACGGTCGAAGCCTTCCTCGAATACTTCGAGCACCTCAAGCCCGATGGCATGATCGCAATCACGCGCTGGGAATTCCGCCAGCCGCGCGAGGCGCTGCGCGTGGTCTCGGTCGCCATGGAGGCGCTGCACCAACTCGGGGTGCAGAATCCCGCCGCAAACTTCATCGTAGTTGCGGGCGATGAACTGGACGAAGACGGCATCCCAGTGGTGGTCCTGGCGAAAAGATCCGCCTTCACCGGCGCAGAAGAAGCTGCGGTCGCGCGGCACCTGGATCTGAATGATGATCTCAATCCACTCTACCTCCCTTCCGACCACGGCAAGAATCCGTTTTCGGCCCTGATCGCGCGCAATGACCCGTGGGCCTTCGCCCGCGACTATGCGTATAACGTGTCCCCCGTCAGCGATAATGCGCCCTTCTTTTTCTTCACGCTCAAGACGGGACAGATCTTGAACGAGAGCCTGGAGCAGGGCATCGATTGGAAAGTCAACCTGGGCGTCGTCGTTCTCGGCATGGTTCTGCTGATTTCTGTCGCCGCTGTGCTGGGCTTTCTAATTCTTCCGATGCTCTTCGCCAGCGGCAGGTCGGCTGGCTCCCGCTCCTGGATTTCGTTGCTGTACTTCGTGGCGGTCGGGTTGGGCTACATTCTGGTGGAGATCGCGTTTATCCAGCGGTTCGTGCTATTTCTCGGGCACCCGACCTACGCCGTGACCGTGGTCATCTTTCTGCTGTTGCTTTCGAGCGGCGGCGGCAGCCTGCTTTCCCGGCGTTGGCTGCCGCGGCCCGCGCAAGTGTGGGTACCTTTGCTGCTGCTGGTGGGAGCGATCTGCGCCTATGTTCTGGCGCTGCCGGCCCTGCTGAATGCCTTGGTGGGGCTGCCGTTCGCCGTCAAGTTGCTGGTCAGCGGATTAATACTGATTCCCCTGGGCTTGGCCATGGGTATGCCCTTCCCGACCGGGTTGCGGGCGCTGGCCAGCGCGGCCGAGGCAGAGACTGGCGGCGGGAATTCTGGAAATGCCGTGGAGTGGGCTTGGGCGATGAACGCGGCTTCCAGCGTGCTCGGTTCGGTGCTCGCCATGGTGATCGCGATTCACTGGGGACTGAACATCACGTTGGCGTGCGGAGCTGGCGCCTACCTTGCCGCGGTGGCGCTGTCGCCAGTGCTGCAGCCGGCGCGAGTCTAATACCTAGGGAGACTCTGATTAAGTT
>PMMJ01000499.1 GCA_003162255.1 Acidobacteriaceae bacterium
TGCAGTTCCTTCTCCATGTCGGCGTCTTTAGCTTCGCACCAATCCAACATAGCCAGCCCCAGATGGAGGCCGGCAGCGGATACCTTGTGCTGCAGCGCGGTGTTGAGGGTGGCGCGTGCTTCCTCGATCCGGTTCAGTCCGGCGTAAGCCGCGGCGACGCTTCCATAGCCGGTCACCATGTCGGGGTCGAGCTCTACGGCGCGCTTCGCATTCTCCAACGCGTTGTCGAATTGTCCGAGCTGGATATAGATCCCCGCCAGGTTGTTGAAGGGGATGGAATCGCGCGGGTAGGTCTGGCGATAGAGCTCGTAGGCGGTAATGCCCTTGTCGAGTTGGCCGCTGTCCGCATAATAGTGGGACATGATGTAGAGTTTCTCGCGCTCGCTGGCGCGATCGCGAAGCTCGAAGGCCTTCTGGCGGTTTTGCTCCGACAACTCGGTCTGGCCAAGGTTGTTGTAGACGGTGCCGAGGCGGGCATAGGCCATGGAGAAATTGGGATCGATCTCGATAGCGCGCTGGTAGTTGGGAATAGCAGCCAGATCGTCGCCCATGTTGTGCTTGGCGTCGCCCAGGCTCAGCGCCTTGAGCGCGTCGAGCGACGAAGTGGTGGCCTGGGAAAGAGACATGTCGTATTTCTGCACCATGGACAACGACTCGCCGAGTTGTCCGCGCAGTCTGGTGGCGGCGCCATGCAGCGCATTCAGCACGTCTTCTTTCCGGTCGGCTTGAGCCTGCTGGCGTCCGAGCGAATCGCCGGAAGAAGCGTTGGTTGCTTCCAGAGTGATGACGTATTGGCCACCCACGCTATCAATGCTGCCGTTCAGCATGGCCTTGATGCCATCGCGCTGGCAGATTTCGCGGCCGACGTCGGTGGTGATGCGGTCACCGGGGCTGCGGCCCATGAACTGCAATGTCTGGCGGATTTTCTGATCCGGGAAGACGTTCAGATAGGGAGACTGCCCCAGATCGACGGCGAGCGCTTTCTTGAGCGTGCCGTCGAAGACGGGATCGGCGGTGGTGTTTACGAAATCGGCAATCAGGATCGAATCTTTTTCGGTGAGCGCGTGGCCGCGCTTCATAAACACGAATCCAATGCCGGCGGCGACCACCGCGACAATCAGGATCGGGATCAGCCACACGGGCAGTTTTTGGCCTGGCCCGCTCTTGCCGGTGGAAAAGCCGCGGATGGAAGAACTGGACGAGGTTGCGGCCAGGATCGTGCCTGATTCGGAGTCGCGTTTGAGGCGCTTCAAGTCGGAGCGGACGTCGGCCGCACTCTGGTAGCGCAGGTCGCGGTCTTTTTCGAGCAGCTTGTTTAATATCGCTTCAAACTGCGGCGGCAAGTCGGGGTTCAGGCGAAGGGGTGGGGTCGGCGGACGATTCAGGATGGCGTCGAAGATAACGGCGGAGGTATCCCCGCGAAAGGGCAGTGCACCGGTGGCCATCTCATAGAGCACGGCGCCGAACGAGAACAGGTCGGTGCGGGCGTCGAGATCCTTGCCGCGCGCCTGCTCAGGAGACATGTAGGCCACGGTGCCCACGGTCGATCCCGGGCTGGTCAGGAACGGCTCGTCCACGGTGGCAGCGGAACCGATGGTCGCGGCGGAGAGGATGGAGGGTTTGGCGGTGCGCTTGGCCAAGCCGAAATCGAGAATCTTGGCCTGGTTGCGGCTGGTCACAAAAATGTTTGCGGGTTTGATGTCGCGGTGGACGATGCCCTTGGCATGGGCGGCGTCGAGAGCGTCGGCGATCTGGATGCCGAGAGTGAGCAATTGCTCGATCTCGATGGTTTGGCCGTGAGGCTTGCCGTGGATAAGGCTCTTGAGCGTCTCACCTTCCAGCAACTCCATGGCGATGAAGTGGCGTCCGCCGTCCTCGCCGACCTCGTAGATGGTGCAGATATTGGGATGGTTCAGGGCGGAGGCCGCGCGCGCTTCACGCTGAAAACGATCGAGCGCAAGCGGGTCTTTTTCCGTCTCGGGAGGCAGGAACTTGAGCGCGACATGGCGGCCCAGGTTGATGTCCTCGGCTTCGTAGACAACGCCCATTCCTCCCCCGCCCAGCTGCGAGAGGACACGGTAGTGGGAGACGGTCTGGCCGATCATTCCGGGGAACACTCCTGGGACAGAGGAACTCATGTTAGGCCCCAGAGTTCTGGCAAGTCAAACCTCGCGGACGAAGGCTTGCGGATGAAGGCCATGTTCACGGAAGGACTCGAAGTCGGGTCATCCTGCGATCGGGTCATCGGGCCATCTAAGTTCAAAGGCCTTGGCCTTTGACTTTCAATCACCCGATGACTCGATGATCCGATGATCCGATTGTTTATCTGTCTTTTCTGTGGGTTAGGAGCCATATTCCCGGTGCTTTGGGGGAATACCGCCGGAAGGTCACTACCCCTGATTACGGAAGTTTACCTCCAAATATCCGAATTCTTCCTTGCCCGTCCCCTGCCTGTTATCAATAGAGTATTCCCCTATTTTTCCCCTGGGGGAATTGCAACCCGGCATCCCGAACAGGAGTTCGTCCAAGATGAAAACTCGCCCTCAATCATGGAGGGACATGAGCGCGGCGCCACGCTTTTTTATCGCCGTAGTCGTGATCTGTGGGACGGCCGTCCTGACCTATTCGGTGATGCACGGCAGAAGCGAGAATCCACTCAAATTTTTCTGCTATCTGGTGATTGCGCTGGCGGCCTCGCGGCTTAAGGTGAACCTGCCCGGCATTACCGGGACAATGTCGGTGAACTTTCTCTTTCTGCTGCTGGGCGTGCTGGAACTGAGTTTGTCGGAAGCCATGGCTCTGGGCTGCGCGGCGGTGGTAGTGCAGTGCTTCGACCGCGATCGTCCCGTTCCGATTCAAGTCGCCTTCAACGTTTGCTCAACGGCGCTCGCCATTGCGGTGACCTTCGCCACGTATCGCTACTCCTTGCTGCATCGGGCGGTGAATAATCCCTCGACCCTGCTATTTCTGGCAGCGTCGGTGTACTTCGTTGCCAATACGCTTCCGGTGGCGGCTGTCATCTCTTTGACCGAGCGCAGATCGCTGCGAAAAATCTGGGCAGAATGCTACTTCTGGAGCTTCCCGTACTACCTGGTGGGTGCGGGTGTGGCCGGCATGATGAGCTGGCTGCACGGCTTTACCGACTGGCAGACGTCGCTACTGACGCTTCCGGTGGTGTACCTCATCTATCGTTCGTACCGTCTTTATCTCGGCAAATTGGAAGATGAGAAGCGGCACGTGGAAGAGATGGCCGACTTGCACATGCGCACGATCGAGGCGCTCGCGCTTGCCATCGAGGCCAAGGACCAGACGACACACGATCACTTGCAGAGAGTTCGCGTCTACGCGGTCGAAGTGGCGAAGGAACTCAACGTTGACCGGGAGGGAATGGATGCCCTGCAGGCCGCCGCCTTGCTGCATGACATCGGCAAGCTGGCGATTCCCGAGCACATCGTCTCGAAACCGGGCCGGCTGACGCCGGAAGAATTCGAGAAGATGAAGATTCATCCGCTGGTGGGAGCTGAAATTCTGGAACGGGTGCGCTTTCCCTACCCGGTCGTCCCCATCGTACGCGCCCACCACGAGAAGTTCGATGGGACCGGCTATCCACTGGGGCTGCGCGGGACGCAGATTCCGATAGGCGCCCGCATCCTGGCGGCGGTCGATTTCCTGGACGCGCTGGCTTCGGATCGGCAATATCGGCGGGCGCTGCCGCTGAAGGAAGCGATGGCGCGACTGGTGGATGAATCGGGAAAGTCTTTTGATCCGCAAGTGGTCAAGGTGCTCGAACGAAGGTACGTGGATCTGGAGCAACTGGTCCACGAACGCACCGACAACCTGAGCAAACAAAAACTGTCAACGGAAGTCAAAGACAAAGACAAGGATGCGATGCCGGTCATCAAGCCGGCCGCAGGATTCGAGGCGCAAGGGAAGCAGCGGGCGCCGGAGCGCAGTTTTCTCGGTTCGATCGCAGCGGCACGCCAGGAAGCGCAAACTCTTTTCGAACTCAGCCAGGACCTCGGAGCCTCGCTCAGCCTGGGCGAAACGCTTTCGGTGTTTGCGGTGAAGCTGCGTCGGGCGATGCCCTACGATGCGATTGCCATCTACGTCCGGCATGGCGACGAACTGGTGCCTGAATATGTGAATGGCGATAACTTCCGGCTGTTTGCTTCGCTGCGCATTCCGATGGGACAAGGGCTCTCGGGTTGGGTAGCGCAAAACCTCAAGCCGATCCTGAATGGCAATCCTTCGGTCGAGCCCGGGTATCTGAACGACACTTCCAAGTACAGCACGCTGAACTCAGCGCTCGCCGTTCCGCTCGAGGGCCTGAAGGGCGTGGTTGGCGTGGTCGCCTTGTACCACGCAGAAAAAGACTTCTTCACCTCCGACCACCTGCGCATTCTGCTGGCGGTAAGTTCCAAAATGGCGCTCGCCATCGAGAACGCGATGAAGTACGAGCAGGCGGAGAGTTCGGCGGTGACCGACTACCTCACCGGTCTTCCCAATGCGCGCTCGCTGTTCCTGCACCTCGACCGGGAAATGGCGCGCTGCAAACGCCACGACAAAACGCTGACCGTGATGGTCGCCGACATGGATGGCTTCAAGCAGATCAACGATCGCTTTGGGCATCTGGAAGGGAATCGCGTACTGCGGCTATTTGCGCACTCCCTGAAGGAAACCAGCCGTGAGTATGATTACGTCGCACGCATGGGCGGCGACGAATTCGTGGTCATCGCGCCGGGACTCACGCCAGAAGCGGCCGCGCGCAAAGCGGAACAGATGCGGGACCTGGCAAAGCAAGCGGGAAAGGACATTTGCAACGAGGACATTCTCTCGCTGAGCGTGGGCAAGGCCGTGTTTCCCGAAGACGGGATGGATGCCGAAAAGATTCTCTCGGAAGCCGACAAACGCATGTACCTGCAGAAGCAAAGTCAGTCGGGTCAGAAGAACCGCCGTCTGTATCCGCGGGTGCGCGGCCGACTGACCACGGAAATTTCTGGAGAGAG
Source organism: Acidobacteriaceae bacterium (assembly GCA_003162255.1). GTDB lineage: Bacteria > Acidobacteriota > Terriglobia > Terriglobales > Acidobacteriaceae > Acidiflorens. The sequence continues at coordinate 5,007 of PMMJ01000499.1, forward strand.
TCAGGAACGCGCGATCCTGGGCATCGTCACCAATCTGAGCCTGGGCGGCTGCTATGTTGAAACCAGCGGGCTCCTGTTGCCCGGATCGCAGCTAAAACTCGCCTTCTCGCACGAACATACGAACGTTTCGCTTGACAGCGAGGTCGTGCGCATGGACATGGGTATTGGAGCGGCGCTGAAGTTCAATGAAGCAACGCACGAGGTGCGCGCCGCTTTGCAGCGCATCCTGGAGCAATTGGCGAGCGTGGAAGCGGTGGTGGATTTGAAGCGCAGCCACAACGCTGTTGCCGGGGGCAAACTGTAACCGCCTTGGCGACGGTATCCTCCGCCCGATTGAGATTCCCACAGGCGGATCCAGTCCCTTAAGCTGTTAACGCCAGAATTTACCTCGGACAAATCGGCAAGAATCGTGCGCTATTTGCTTCGCTTCACCTACGCCGGTGAGTGCGCCATTTTCGCTAGGATTATCGCTGTGAGTCACCGTCCACCTCTTTTCCCGATCAAAGCCGCCAGCAAGTTCAAGAAACAACCACCAGGTATCACCTGACGACAAATGCGACGCCCCGTTCGAGGCGCTGAGTGTCAGCAAGGTAATTCCGGTGCATTCAGGGTCGGATCTGAAGTAATTGGAAATCTCGACTTCGGAGTTCCTAATCTCGGCCGCGGGATCGCCGCTACAGGGAGGAACGCCCGGCTGAACTCGAGACTTGCAGTCATTTTCAGCTTGTTTCACACTCCACTGTTCGTCGAGAATGAGGACGGATTTCCTGTCTGTCCAGCAACCACACAGACCTACAGCTAACAGCAAAGCTAGCGTTGCCGTTACGTCTTGCCACTTTCCCGGAGATCGACGGGGAGAATATCTCATGCGGGCATGGCAATCGGCCGAATCTGAATCAGTCGCACTCGGCCAGGTGGTTTTGACAATCCTTGCCGCAGCATGTTCGCCGTCGGCACGCCCGTCCGGTAGAAGGACTTCTCGCAATCCGCCGTCGATGGGCCGCGCATACTTCCTTCCACATAGGCCAAGCCGGGACAGCGCGTGCAACTAGTGACGTGCGAACACGACGAGCAGACAGTCAGGTCTTTGGCCTGGATCGAGCGAACCTCCTTCATCTGCGGGGAAAGATTCCAGACATCCAAAAACTTCTGCTGGCGAATATTTCCCGTGGGAAGAGGAAACTGCACGCAGGGAAAGACATCGCCGTAGGGCGAAATGTAGCAAAAAGAATGGCCCGGGCTGCACGAGTACCCCTCAAGATCCTCCTCCGAGGGCGGCTGGGGAGGAGCGCAGAACTCTTCCTGGCTGCCGACCAGCGCAGGATTATGGAAAATTTCAGGCAGGTCTTCTCCCGGAATGCGCAGCGCTAGAACGGATGTGCCGCCGTCCATCATGGGCGTGATGGTGGGATCGAGCGTGTAATGCACGCCAAGTTCGGCGGCAAGCTTTTGCACGCCAAGATGATCGGAGGAATTCACGGTCATCATCACGTTGGCGATAGTGACTCGCAGCCCTTGTTCGCGCAAGAAGCGAATGGAATTGATGGTGCGCTCGAACGAATGCGGCAACTTGGTGATGGCATCGTGAACTTGGGGACGGTGCGAGTACACGCTAATCTGAATCGTGTCCACGGCCAGTTCGCGAAGTCTCCGGGCTTCCTCTTCATGGATCATGACCGCGTTGGTCTTGATCTTCACGTTGAACATGAGACGGCGCGCGTGTTCGACAAGCTCAAAGAAGTCGCGGCGCATAAAGACCTCGCCGCCGCTGAAAGTAAGAAAAAAAACGCCAGCCTCGGCGAGCTGGTCGAGGACGTCCTTGATTTCCGCGGTCGTCATCTCGCCGTGGTCGTCGTGATCGAGATAGCAATGCACACAGCGCTCGTTGCAGCGATAGGTGACGTCCAGGTGCACGGCGAAAGGCACGCCCAGGTTGAATGCCTTCTGGCCGACTTCACTCATCAGGCTCATCGGGCCGTCTCCGCGGCCAGAGGTTGATTCGATACCAGAAGAATCCCGTGGGCGGAGAGTTCGGCGACGAACTGCTCGGCGTCTGCCTGCGCCTGTTCGGGATCGACGTCAAACTGCTCGCAGATCTGGTTGCGCACAATTTCCCGCAGAGGAGTGTGTCCGTCGGCAGCTTGAAAGATGGCGGTTGCGACCTCGTTCAGCGTGAAGAATGTGGAATCGGCCGAGTTCATCACCATCATCTCGCCGGCCAGCGCGCGAGCGGCAATGGCGGAACTGCGCGCAATGTAAATACAATCTTCAGGCATGCTCGGGCACTCCCTGGAAGTTGCGGTCGAAATTTCGTGCGAAGTTGTGAACTTCGTCCCACACCCTGGGATCAGGATAGAACGTCAGGCGGCGAATGGGAACCTTGGCGACGAAATCGCAGGCCGTGGCAAAGAGCTTTTCCACCAGGCTGTGGTCCTCCGCAAAGAACAGAATATTGCGCATCAGCCGGCGGACGGCTTCCGTGGAGGTCAACTCATCGACGCGGTTCTCGGCGCCCTTCTCCAGGAAGAACAGCGCGGAGATGGGAGCGGCACAGTTTTCACCAGCCCGGGCCAGCTCTCCAGCGAAGGGAGTGCCGAATGCTGAGTACCGGTCCGCACTCGGGCGTATGTAGGAAATTTCGTCGGTAAGCAAGGTGATGTCCGCGGGCGCGAGCCGGGTCATCGTGGTTTTGCCCGCCCCCGATACGCCCGAGAATAGATACGCGCGGCCGTCGCAAATCGCACTGGCGGAGTGCAGCAGGAATCCGCCGCGCTCGGCAAGAATCAGGCTGTGGAGAATACGGAGCACCGAGTCCAGAGAATACGGGTTGGCATTTTGCCGCACGCTGCCTCGCCCGGTGCGCGGGTCCCACCGGGCGTGGAAATCTCCGCGTTCGATGAGCCACTCGTCACCCTCGCGGCGGACTTGAATGTCACCATCGGAAACCATTCCCCCGCGGGTCAAATCGAACTCAAGCTCAAACTCGGGAAGCGAGGAGCTCAGGAACCCGTCGTAGCGCTGGCGCAGCAGGTCAAGGAAGCTCTCGTCATTGGAATTGGTGGACAGAGCAATCGGGATTCCTCCGATCTCGACACACGTGGCTTGTCGAGCTGCGGCCATCAGAAGGCTCCCGGCTTTGAGGAATAAAGAACTGCGGAACGAATATCCGCCGCGGCTTCCGAATCTTGAAATTGGCACGCGGATGCCTTCCGGCGTCGGTGGAGCTTTAAAGCAGCACGGCGCGCCACGCCACAATAACAAAGCAGCACTCCCACGGCGCGAGAGAACTTCACGCTAAACCAGCTCGATCCCAATCCCGGACGTACTGCGGCTCGCCCTTCGCCAGCGCTGCGTACGAGCCGTCCCAGCAGGGCTTCGGGAGGAAACAAAGGGTCAGGACCTGGCATGGAATCGCCGCACAGCAGGAAGCCGTTTGGCGTGCTGGCGGCGCCGAAGCAACGCCCGACGAGACGATGCAGGAAGAAGCGGTCGTCGCGCATTGCGAGCACGATCTCCCCAGCACGGACGTCTTCAAGCGAGCAGCTCGCGATCTCGACCACGTCGCCTGGCCAGAGGGTGGGCAACATACTTTCCCCATAAACCTGCAGCCGAACGCGCCGACCCAAGCCACCGCCGCGACGCAATGCCTCCGTCACCAAACCCGAACGTACCGCGCTCCAATTCGAGCGTGCCGCACTCATGGCGTTTTCCAGCATCAGGAGGTCTTCTGCGAGAACTGGCAATTGCCAACGGTGGAAGCGATCTTGCCGCAAGATAGAGCCTGCGTCTCGAAGACCTGCTCGCAGCGAAATGCTGGCTTTTGGTAAAGCTTCTTCTCGTCACTCGCGGTTTCCGATAGCCGGTGTTTCTCGCGAGCGGCCCGATTGTCGGTCATAGTCGGTCAAGCCAGATAGTCAAAGGAAGAGCTGGCTTATCCCCCAGTTTTGATCAGAGTCAAGGCAGTTTACTACACGGCTTTCCCGGATGCCAACAAGGCAGGGCGAGAAGCGGAAGCAGCCGAATCGATATCCTCAGTAAAATGAAAGAGTTCCATCTTGCCGCGCCCGCCGCAAACTTAGCGACAGACCGGCCAGCGCGAGCGGCAGCATGACCAGGCCAAACCCGGCCAGCACAGCCAGTGTTGGAGCCATCGTCCGCAGGGACTGTCCCTCGAGCAGCGCCCTCCGCATGCCGTCGATTGCGTAAGTGAGAGGAACCGCGTGCGCGAGAAGTTCGAGCGAGCGGGGCAAACTCTGAATCGGAAACATTGTCCCACTCAGAAACCAGATCCCGGAACTGAGCAGCCACAACAGAGCCGAGCCTTTCTGGAATGCAACCTGAAGCGTGGCCGCGACGATGCCCAGCGCCAAGGCGATGGCCAGAGAGAAAATCAGTACGGCCACGCACGACAGAAAGTTGGCGTGGATGGACGCCCGGAAAACTGCCACCCCGGCAAAAAGATACACCAGCAGATTGACCAGGTTTCCGGCAAACGCGGAAATAGAACTGAGGATGACGAGCTCAGCCGGAGCCGTCGAGGTCGTCATCAGCACTTCCAGTGTTCCCGTCTGCTGCGCTTCCTGCACCGCGCTCAGAAAAGCTTGTGCGCTCATTACGAAAAAAGTGTAGACGCCGGTTCCCACCAGGAGGAACGGGAAGTACTCGACGCCAGCGGGCCGAAAGCCGGGACCGATGGCGCGGGACAGAAAATAGAAAGCCGCCAGTTCGGTGAACACTCCGACCAGGGTCACGACGAAACCGCTGCGGTGGCGGACGGCCGTGAGCAAATCGCGCCGCAGGATGGCGTAGAGCTTGTCGAGAGTGGAAGTCATAAGAGCATTTGTAATTTGCGATTTGTAATTTGTAATTTCAAACTCGCACGCTGCCGGCACCACATTCAAAATACGATTTACAATTACAAATTACCAATTACAAATNNGCCGCCTCCGCGAAGTTGTGGGTGGCGAGCAGAACGGTGGTCTGGGTCCGCGCCAATGCCCGGATCGTCGCCCAGAAGTGCGCGGTCGTGGCCGCGTCGAGGCTGCGGGTCGGTTCGTCGAGCAAAAGCACGCTGGGGCGCTTGACCAGAGCGCGCGCGATCCCCAGTCGCTGATACATGCCGCTGGAGAACTTCATAACCAGCGTGTCGGCCTGCTCTTCGAGGCCGGTATCGCGAAGAACTTCCTGGATTCTTCTTGCCCGCTCACTGCGCGAGACTTCGTCGAGCGTGGCAAAGAAGTCGAGGTTCTCTCGAGCGGAGAGACGAGGGAAGAACGAGCGCTCTCCGGCGACGGCGATGCCGACCTGCCGCCGCACTTCGCCGGCGGCGCGCTGNNTTTCCGCTGCCGTTCGGGCCGAGCAGCACTAAGACCTCTGCGCCGGCTGCCGAAAAAGAAACGTCTTTCAAGGCAACGGTTTCGCCGCCCCGTTCTCGTCCAAGCCAATTGAATAGAGCTGGACGATGGCGAAATATCTTGCGAACGGATTCGAAGACGATTCGGTCCATGAAAGTGAATGGCGAAGTGCGAGTGAAAATAATAAGAACGACGAACAGCCTTTGGCATCGAGTTTCGGACGCGCGCCGAAGACTCTGTATTATAGTGGCGATTCGCGATGCTTATGATTTTGAGTGGAGCGGCGCCGCAGAGTGTGCATGAGAGCTGGGTCGTCCCTCCGGGACTTGAGGCATTTTTTCTACTTTCCCCAGCGCTGAAGCGCTGGGCTA
>PMMJ01000040.1 GCA_003162255.1 Acidobacteriaceae bacterium
AAAGCGGGAAAAGCCGCCCAATCGGAGTTGAGCCAAAGTGGCCGAAAGGTTCTGCCAGTCATGCAGCAGGAGCGTGAGTCGCCGGTAAAGACAAACCGCCGTCGCCCCGTAGAATCGTGAATTCAGCCCGAGCGCTGTGGCTGGATTGTCGCGGTCGGAACGCGGCCACGCGAAGATTCGAACCGCTTCGGGCGTGCTACCGTTTCCGGACCCCGAGCAAGCCCCATCAGCGACCGAAACGGAACAGGTGGGCATCGCGATTTGTCCGGCCGAGGAAATAGTCCCGGATGATCTCGGCAGCGATGAGGCTGAAGGTGATGCCATTCCCACCATAACCCAGCGCGAAATAGGCGTGCGGAAATCGGGGATGGACGCCAATGTAAGCTAGGCCGTCTTTCGTTTCACCGAAAGTGCCGGCCCAGGCATAGGCTACTTCCAATGGTAAATCCGGAAACAGCCGCCCAAACTTTTTTGCCAGGGTTCGGGTCTTTTGAGAAATCAACGCGTCCCGGCGCTTCGCGTTCACGAAGTTTTCGTCTTCGCCGCCGACGATGACACGTCCTTCCGTGGTGGTCCGCAGATAGAGGTAAGGCGTGCCGCTATCCCACATGAGGCACTGTTGGTACCATCCTGAAATCGCCGGGAGCGGTTCACTGATGAGGGCGTAAGTGCTCTTCAAGGTTCCGGCCTCGATGTTCAAGAGGGCTTTTGACTCGAACCCCGCTGCAATCACAGCCCGGCGGGCGGTGATCTGGCAACCATTGTGCGTGGTGACGCGAACTCCACGGCGAGTTTCCTCCAAATTCACCATCTTCGTGCGGTCGTACACTTCAAGACCCTTACGCCTCCCCGCAGCCAGCAGGCCGTGAGTCAGGCGGTGCGGATCTACTTGGCCACCGTCTTTGGAGAACAGCGCGGCGGAGCGTGAGAAGGGAAAGCGTGCCCGAACCGCCGGCGCGTCGAAGAACTCCAACTCGATTCCCATTTTCCGGCGCAGTTTAAATTCCTCTCGAAGTTCGGGTATCTCCCGCTGATGGCGGGCCAGAAACAAGCTGGGCTTTCGCTTGAAGCTGCAATCGATCTTTAAGCGTGCCGCCAGTCGTTCCAGTTTGCCAATCGCACCGCGACACAACTGGTAGCTCCGGGTCGCAGCGACCGGGCCGACTTTTTCGATCAACTCACGCAAAGGAACATCAATTTCGTATTGCAACAGGGCGGTGCTCGCGCTGGTGCTTCCCGTTCCAATGTCCCGCTTATCAAGGAGTAGAGTCTTTACTCCGGCTTCAACCAGATGAACCGCCACCAATGCCCCGGTAATCCCACCGCCGATGACGACCGCGTCACAAGAAACATTGCGTTGCAATGAAGGGTAGTTCGCCGGGAGGCCGTTGGCGACCGACCAAAAAGGATGACTCGAAGTGAGATTCATGAGGCTTGATAGCCGCCTATGCGGGTCACATTGTAGCCATGCCAGAGCAGGCCGGAATGGCCTTGGGCGAATCGGGCCGGTTCAGGTTAGCAAAATTGGCGCTCTTTAGGTGCCAATGCGGACCTATCGCCTGCGTCATTTTTTCAAACGGCGACCTGGAAGCTTATTTACCAAACATTTTTGCTATGAAGAAGATGACGACGGCTCCGAAAAGGCCTCCGCCTCCGAGGATATATATCAAGGAGTAACCCGCGGCGGCAAACATTGGTGATACTAATAGTGCAATCATATTTTGATTTTCTTCTGTGTTTTGTTTTTCTTTCGTGGAGAGTTTTCTCTTTTTTATATCCCGCACAATAGGCGGGGAACCTGACGGGCGATATGGGGTGTTTATAACCCTGCCGTCAATGCCAGGAGCCGCTGCCCGAAGGCTCATCTGGCCGGCGAAATCGCGCCGCCCGGCGTCTTAAAACGCCATAAGCCACTTCACCTAGCGGCGAAGCACCAGAACCACAACGACGATGACGAGAAGGAGGCCGACCGAGCCTCCGCCAATCCAGACGGCACTGGCAAGAACCGGCGATAGTAATAATAGATGCATGGTTTGTCTTTCGTTTTTGATGGCAATGTATTCACCATCACTTTTCGGGGCACACTATGCGATGGGCCGGTCTTTAGCTATGGGGTATTACCCTACCGTGGATTGGCGTCTTCCGCCTTCATTTATTTCGGCGCGGCAAGTTGCGTTGAAAAGACAGCATCCGGCGAGCCGCCCGCGCTACACCGAGCGCGCAATCATCAGTTCTTCGTCCGTGCGAATGACGCGAACCGTGGCCCGGCTGGCGTCCGTGGAAATCGCCCCCGAGGTCTCCGCATTGTGCGACTCATTCCGCATTTGAGGCCGGGTCTTGATGCCAATCCTGTTTTTTAATGTGCTTCGGGAATGGAAGCAAGGTTCTGGCATAAGTGATTAGTATTGTTTATTCAGGAATAACTAATATAAGGTAAACACCCCATAGCGCCCGCAAGGTTTTCCTGCTTGAGTCAATAACATGAAAGCACTTATCTACAACGGACCGCGCGACGTGCGTATAAAGAATGTACTGGACGCGAAAATCGAACGCCCGACCGATGTGCTGGTGAAGATCACGAGCACCAACATCTGCGGCTCAGACCTGCATATGTACGAAGGCCGAACCGACATGGAGAAAGGCCGAGTCCTCGGCCACGAG
>PMMJ01000427.1:0-4110 GCA_003162255.1 Acidobacteriaceae bacterium
ATCGCCTGTGGCTGTTGAAAAACTCTTTTGAGGGAATTTCCTCAACGGAATTCGCTCGTAAGTTATTGAATCTTCGTTCGCCGTAGGCTCTGAAATTCAGAGAAATTACTCCTTTGGTTCCTTTTTCAACACCCACGTCTTACATCAACAACGCGGCCTGAGATGCCTTAGATATGGTAGATTCCGCTCGTATGCTCAACTTTGACGACGAGCGCTGGAACCATTTGATGGGTGGCTATAAGACCCCGTTCGACCCCCGTCCTTCCTTGCAAAAACTTGAGAGTCAGCAGGACACTGCAACCGCTTGGGAAGAATTGTGGGAGGAGTTGCACCATCAAGGCGACGTTGGGGATGCCTCATATGCAGCCATACCGGAACTTGTAAGGATTCATCGCAGCGGAAGTGCGGGTGATGGCTGGAACCTCTACGCGATGGTTGCGATTATTGAACTGGCCCGCACCGAACCGCGCAACCCAGAACTGCCGGATTGGTTGCGGGAAGATTATCTTCGGTCAATCCAAGAACTGGCCCAGATGGGCGCTAAGGACATTTTGTGTGCCGAGGAACCGGAAGCCAAGCGAGCCATTCTTAGTGTGATCGCAATTGCTAGGGGTCTTCGGACGCACGGCAAGTTCCTTGTAGCGTATTCCGAGGACGAACTGTTGGAGATGGAACCATGACGAGTGTAATCGCGATGTTGTACCCATCTTTGCACTGCTTGGTTCAGAGCGCGATAGTTCCGTCAGTATCGACCCGATCCTGCTGCTTGATGGGCAACAAATCCGTTCTGTCCCCAACCCTTGCACCGAAACACCGGCATTACACGATTTTCAGAATCAATACCTGAAACCCGGAGCCACGTATCCGGTTGTGTTTGGAGGTATTCAGCGAGGAACAGCGTCCGTAACAAAGCTAGTAGGAGATGAGTGGCGCGTCCATCTGGATAGCGACGTTCGGATTCAGGGAATGACGATGGCACTCGCGGTAGGCTCAGCGGCTCTGGTAACTCAAGCGGGCTCACGACGCGACCCTACAGCCGTCGAGCAAAAACATATTGAACAAGCGGCAAGGGAAATTCTGACAAGTGAGGGTGTACCTGCCGAATCTCTTACGCGATTGCGTCTGACTCAGGTCACGGCAACCGAGCTTAACCGCTCCCAGAAACTCATCGCCTCGGTCGAAATCAAGCGGGCCGACAAGCTCAATATGGATTACAGCCTTTTCTTCGTTCTAGACCCGCTTTCCAGTAAGAAATCCGTTGTCTGGTTCCAGCATTCGAAGGGCGAAACCGATGCCGAAGCCATCTATCTCATTGACCTACTAGCAGCCGAGCATAATGGTGACCGGATGATCGTTCGTCGCGTTTTCTATGAGAACTACAGGTATGAGGTCTACAAGAACCGTGGTGATCGTTGGACAAAAGAGTTTGCCAGCGAAGTGTTCGGCTGCCTGTAGCGTAGTCCGGGCGGTAGTCAGTTGGCGTTAAATCGCGTGGGTGTTGAAAAAGTCACTTTTCGTCCCAATTCGCCGAAATTTGGGGGATAGAGGATGTCTAGGCGACCCGGGAAAATCCATTGTAGGGCTTCCTGACGCGATTTTATTTTTGCCGATTTTGAGAGAAGGAGTTTTTCAACAGCCACTCGCGATAACGCTCATCGAGCAGGTCGTGCGCGAGACGCCGACGACCAGAAATCCCAGCCCAGAGCCACAAAAAATCAGGCCGCCCACAATGGGACGGCCTGGTTTGGCAAAGTCCTCCGGGGAGGAGGATAAACTTGTACTTACAGCGACGGCGGATTCGCGCTCGCCGTCGGAGTCTGATTCGTGGGCGCCTGCGCCGGCGTCGTGGTTCCGGCGCCCGTATTGGTCATCAGGCGTATATCCACGCGGCGGTTCTTGGCGCGGCCGTCACGAGTGGCATTGGACTCTACCGGCTTATCCTTGCCCAGCCCAATCAGGTAAATCTTGTAGGCCGGGACGCTTTTCTCCGCCGCCAGGTACTGAATCACAGCATTGGCGCGCCGCTGGCTCAGATCGTAGTTGTACTCCGAGCTGCCCACCGAGTCGGTCGCGCCTTCTACCGTGATGATGTATCCCTTGGTAGTGGCGACGCTGGCGGCAAGTTGATCGATGGCTTCCTTCGCTTCCTTCGTCAGGTTGTCGCGGTTGAAGCCGAAGTGCACTGCCGTCTCCACCACCGGGCGATAGTTATCGAGGTTGATGACCGCGTTGGTCAGGAGATCGACACGCTGGGACGCGCCGTTCGCCGACAATTGCGCCTTATCGGCATCGTTTCCCGCCGCCAGCGCCTTCTGGTCGGCCGCTGCGGCCGCTGCCTGCACGTTCTGAATTCCGGCTTGGGCCCGCTGATCGACGTCCTTGATGTCCTTCGAATTTTTCGCGGTCAGGTCGTCGAGCTCATTGGTCTTATTGATCAACGGCGTGGTCTGTTCACGCACGTAATTCTTGCTGGTACATCCGACGGTTGCGATCAGTGTCGCCGCCAGCACTAGGGTCATTTTCCACTTCAAGTCGAACGAGGTGCGATTCATAAGCGTGAGGGGCTCCTTGCCCAAATATTGCTCTGTCATTAAGAGTCGTTTCAGATCCCGGTAAAGTCTGCGAACTGGACCCGCTCTCTACCAATGCACGGGGGATGCCATTTCGCGTTCGCAGACAAAACGGTTAAATCGTTTTATATCAATGCCTTGACAGATAGCTGTGGGAAACGCACGTTCCCCGCACCTAGGCAATCGCGATACAAACCGTAGAAATTTTATACTGTTGGCCATCCGCCTGCGAATTATAGGCGGCGGCAACTGAATGCGCTAACGACTAGTTAGGTACCGGATAATCGCCTGAAAAGCGCTCTGCCAGCCTCAATGCGCGATCTTGTCCCAGGCTTTCTCAAACTGCGAAAACAGCGGCATCTCGGTCTTCTGCAATCCCCCGCGCCCCATCACGCGCCAGAGATAGTTCTGCGATGGCCCGCTATGCGCGTCATAGACAGCCAGCACGTCCTCTGATGGACGAGACTCGACCGCCCCAGCACAACATCGGCATCCTGCTGCCGGTAGACCAGACTGAGTTTGCCCCACTTCTGGATCGCATCCTCCGCGCGGCCAATAGCAGCGCGGTCCTCGGGCAACAGCCGGGGATCGAATTGATCGCCATCGTAGGCGGTCACATACACGAAGCGAGCGTTGGCGAGAATGCCTGGCATAGGAGTTGCGTTCGACGCAGCGTAGGCAGTGCTCATCCACGCCAAGCTCAACAACAGCATGACAAAAACATTCTTTTTCATAAATGATCCCCGCACAAGACGATCCTGCTAACATCCTGCCGATTTTCCGCAACCTACTAAGACGGATGCCAACGGGAGTCCCGGAGTTGTCAGGTCTGGTGTAATCCGGCCGTAACCAAGCTCACATTACCGGCGGAACACCGATTCCCATGGCCGCCAGAACGCGAATCAGCTCGCGCCGAACCACGGCCGCGGTTGCCAGCAGGAACTTCTTTCGGCCTTCATCCGCTTCGCTAAGGATGGGATAGCGGTGATAGAAGGTATTGAAAAGCTGCGCCAGTTGGAAGGCATGTTTGGCCAGATAAGCAGGTTCCGTGGTAGCAATGCACTGACGAACGATATAAGAAGTCTTGGCGGCCGAGAGCCAGAGTTCCCAGATTTCGTCACCGGACGAGCCGTTAAGGAACTGAGAGAAATCTCCCGTAAAGACGAGGCTTGCCTCGTCTCCGCGAGCGCCGCCATGGCTCGAGGCCAAAGAGTCGCGGCCAGCCGAGTCCCGGCAGAAACCCTCCGGATCCAATCCGCCCTTGCGGAAAATGTTGGTAGCGCGCACCGCCGCGTACTGCACGTANNCGCAACGCCCCGATGGCGATCTGCGTAGCAATGCTGGCGCGCTCCGCTGCGCTCAACTCGGGATGACGCCCATCCACCTCCTTGCCCGCCGCAGCGATGAGCGCATCCAGCAGATCGTCCGCCTTAACGCCGAAGCCCTTGCGGCCGGAAACTTCGAGCCACGGCCTCGCCTTATCTTCATCGCTCAAGTTGTAGCCAAGCTCAGCAGCGCAGCGCGGCGTGAGCGCCACCAT
>PMMJ01000427.1:4128-8264 GCA_003162255.1 Acidobacteriaceae bacterium
AGCAGCCCGAACTTCCACATGTGATAGGCGATGTCTTTGCCCACGTAACCAACCGTGCCATTGGAACGGACGATGACTTTCTGGTCTTCCTCTTTGATCTCGACGCTCTCTGCGTCCTCCGCGCCCTCTGCGGTTTCAGATTTTGACGTCCCCGCCCGCCGCATGATCCAGCAGCCCCTGTTCTTCCCCTCGGCCTCGTAAGTAAGCACGCCCGCTTCCTTGAGCTTGGAGAAAGCCGCATCCCAGAAATGAAGGTGGAGTATCTCGCTCTCGCGCGGCAGGAAGTCATACTCAATGTCGAGCCGNNAAGTCCGCAATCGCCGCCGTCTCATTGTTCCCTTCCTCAATCGAGCGCAACGTAGCGGCGCGCGCCTCCAGGTTCGACTTGTCCTCCTCATACCACTGTGCGACGCGGGCATAGAGATCCCAGCATACGTAGTCGAAGCGGGGGGCGGCTGCGAGCGCCTCGATCTGAGCGCGCGACTTCTGCTCGATGTGCATAAATCCAACCACCACGTCGGCAACCTGCACTCCGGTGTTGTCGATGTAGTTNNGCGCCGCCTTGTTGGGATTGATGCTGGAATGCTCGACCAGCACCTTGCCGGTGGGAACCTCCGCGGTGGGCGATTCATCGGCAGCGAGCGCCGTCGCTAACTCCGCACGCTTTACGCGGACGTTAATGTATCCGCCGCCAGCCACCTCGAATTTCTCAAAGCCCGGAATCGCGCCGACTCCGGCGACGATCTCTTCGGCAATCTTCCGCGGAGCCTTGCGAAGTTTTTTCGCCAGTTCGAAAGCGAGAGGCAGCGCGTATTCGCCAAATTCGATTTTCGGCGGCTGCTCAACCACGATGTTCGCGATTTCCAGGCCGTAAACCCGAAGCAAAAACTCGCGCAGATGCTCAACCAGTCGGCGTTCCAAATATCGATACAAGGATGTCCCTCTAACCTATTGAAGAAACTGTGATTTTAACAAACTCGCGCGGCGCGGAGGGTTTGACCCAGGGAAGAGCGTTCCCTATGATGAAAGATCGGTCGCTGGTCATTGGTCGCTGATCGTTAGCGAGCCACGCCAGTTAATCTCCAAAGTTCTCAAAATCTGGTTTTGCCAACGACGAACGACTAACGANNATCAGCGGCGACATGTTTCTGGGCGCGCTGGTAGATGCCGGAGTGTCTTCAAAGCTTTTCGAAGACACGGTCGCCGCACTCGATATCGGTGCGCGGTTGGAGATTTCGCGGGTGCAGCGCGGCGGAATTTCGGCAACCAAAGTGGACGTGTACTCCCAAGGCGAAAAAGATCTGCCGCGCGAAGTTCTCCAGGAGCATAGGGGACACAGTCATACTCACGAACACTCACACGACAGCACTCATGCGCATTCGCATGAACACAAACATAATCACGAGCAAGCTCGCGGCCTGAACGAGATTCGCCAGATTATCGAGAAAGCAGCCATCCACAGCAACGCGAAGGCAACCGCGATTCGCATTTTCGAAGCGCTGGGCCAAGCCGAAGCCGAGATTCACAACATGCCCATCGAGCAAGTTCACTTTCACGAAGTCGGCGCNNTTGGAACCCTTCCCGCACCGGCGCCAGCCACACTGAAGTTGCTTCAAGATGCGCCGGTCTACTCATCGGGACCGCAGGTCGAACTGGTGACGCCCACAGGCGCAGCCATCGTCAAGACGCTGAGCAGCCGCTTCGCATCGTTTCCCGCCATGAAGGTCGAGAGGGCAGGATACGGCGCGGGCACGCGAGATTTCCCCGAACACCCGAACCTGCTGCGGTTGACGATTGGAGACGCTCTGCCGGCGGATGCGACTAAGTCGCCGAGCGCGTCGCCAAGCGTATCGAATGAGAGGATCACGGTCCTCGAAGCGAATCTCGATGACCTNNAGTGCAAATGAAAAAGAGCCGCCCCGGCGCTTTGCTCACCGTGCTGGCGAAAATGGAAGACGCGAATCGCTTGACGAAGCTGATCTTCGCCGAAACCACCACTCTGGGTGTGCGCCGCCGCGACGAACAGCGGCAGACGCTCTCGCGACGATGGGAAACGGTGGACACGACGTGGGGCCCGGTGCGAATCAAGATTGCTGGCATGAATGGCAGCATTTCGAACTACGCGCCCGAATATGAAGACTGCCGGGCACTGGCGGAAGCACATCACGTACCGCTGAAGCAAGTGATGGAAGAAGCGGTGAGAACCTACGCCGTTGGCAAGAAAGACGGATGATGCAGCTTCCGAATTCACAATCGCATTTAGGAGGATCCATGCCAGAGCTCAATTCGTTGCGCGACCTTTTGGAGCGCGTGCCAGGCCGCCTGCAAAGACTTTCCGAGGACACGGTTGCAAGCAAGCCAACATCGTCAAATTGGTCTCCGAAGGAAGAACTTGGGCATCTGCTCGATTCAGCCGCCAACAATCATCAACGGATCGTTCGCGCTCAGTTGGAAGAGAATCCGGCCATGCCCGGCTACGAACAGAATCGCTGGGTGGCTATACATGCCTACCAGCGCCGCGACTGGGAAGAGTTGATCGAGCTGTGGCAGGCGCTCAACCGGCAATTGCTGGCCGCCGCCGAAGCGGCGCCTGATTCCGCCTGGTCGCGGACGCTGACCATTGCCGGCTCCGAGCCACTGACGCTTCAGTTCGTATTCGACGACTATGTCGCGCACATGTTGCACCACCTGCGGCACATCGGAATCGAAGTGGACGACATCACATCGAATGCAACCAACGCAGCTTAAGCGCGCAGGTTCAGATGAGGTTTTTCTCTCGCAAATCTGAGGAAAGAGTCGGTGCTGAACTTGATTTTGGGTGGCGCAGCGATTCACCGCTGCGATAACAGGCTTGTTTATTGCTTTAGCCGCTGAGGTAAGATTCGACTCCAAGGCACAGGAATGAGCAAAAAGTTTTACATCACGACCCCGATCTACTATGTCAATGCGCATCCGCACATTGGACACGCTTACACCACCATCGCCTGCGACACCGTCGCGCGCCGCCATCGCATGTTGCGGGACGACACCTGGTTCCTGACGGGCACCGACGAGCACGGTCAAAAGATCGAGCGCGCCGCTCAGGCCGCGGGCAAAACGCCGCAGCTGTTCACCGACGAAATCTCCGCCGAATTCCGCGCCCTTTGGGATCGCATGGGTCTGACCTACGACGACTTCGTCCGCACCACCTCCGAGCGGCACAAGCTGGGCGTGCAGGCATTGTGGCGCAAGATCCGCGATAACGGATACATCTACAAGGGCACGTACACCGGCCAATACTGCGTTTCCGACGAGCTATACGTGGACGCCGTCGGCCCCGGCGCTCTCTGTCCCGATTGTGGCCGCCCGACGGAAACCGTCCACGAAGAAAATTACTACTTCAAGCTCTCTGCATTCCAGGACCGGTTAATCCGCCTCTACACCGAGCAGCCCGATTTCATACGCCCCGAAACTCGCCGCAATGAAGTGCTTTCCTTCGTGCGTGGCGGACTGCGCGATCTTTCCATCAGCCGCTCGACATTTTCCTGGGGCATCCCGGTGCCGGACGATCCCAAACACGTGGTCTACGTCTGGCTCGACGCGCTCGCCAACTACATTACCGCGCTCGGCTATGGCTCCAGCGACACCAGCAAGTTCGATAAATACTGGCCCGCCGACGTGCACATGATCGGCAAA
Organism: Acidobacteriaceae bacterium; assembly: GCA_003162255.1. Taxonomy (GTDB): domain Bacteria; phylum Acidobacteriota; class Terriglobia; order Terriglobales; family Acidobacteriaceae; genus Acidiflorens. Next base: position 7,804 of record PMMJ01000427.1, read on the forward strand.
GAGATCGTGCGTTTCCATTGCGTCTACTGGCCGGCGTTTCTGATGGCCGCGGGGCTGCCCTTGCCCAAAGGCATCACGGCGCACGGCTGGCTGCTGTTTGAAGAAAGCAAAATGTCGAAGTCGCGCGGAAACATTGTGCGCGCTGAGACGGTGCAGGAGGTGCTGGGTGCCGATGCGCTGCGTTACTTCCTTCTCCGGGAGATTCCCTTCGGCCAGGATGGCAGCTTCAGCTTCGACGCGCTNNGCCAGCCGCACCCTGACCATGATTAGGCGCTACTTCAAAGGAGAAGTACCGTATCCCTCGCACTCCTCGCACACCGCTGCGGATACCGCAATTGTGGAAGCAGCGAAAAAAGTCATTGCCGACTACGGCACACTATTTGACCAGTTCCAGTTCTCGCGAGCGCTCGAAATTGCCTGGGGACTGGTTGCGGCCGTGGACAAATACATTGTCGAAAACG
>PMMJ01000164.1 GCA_003162255.1 Acidobacteriaceae bacterium
GAAATGAACCGCGAGGCCAACACCCTGCTTTCGAAAACATCGGGCCTGGCGGGCGAGGCGTTGAAGATTACCGAGATGGGCCTGTTGATGAAAGCGGAGATCGAAAAATCGCGGGAGCAGGTGCAGAATCTGGAATGAGCATCGTTTACATTGTTTCCGCGCCCTCAGGTTCGGGCAAATCCACGCTGGTGAACGAACTGTTCAAGATGGTTGGTCATCTGGATTTCTCGATCTCCTACACCACGCGCCCGCCGCGCGGCAGCGAACAGAACGGCAAGGAGTATTTCTTCGTCTCCCGCGAAGAATTTGAAGCCATGATCGCGACCGACCAGTTCCTGGAGCACGCCGAAGTTTTTGGAGACGAGAGAGTGCGCGGCGAATATTACGGCACGGCGCGCCGGTTTCTGCTCGAGGCCGAAGCGCGCGGCAATGACCTGCTGCTGGACATCGATGTGCAGGGCGCGAGCCAGGTCAAGGCGAAGATTCCAGACGCGGTGAGCATCTTTATTCTTCCGCCGGACCGGGAGAAACTGGAGTGGCGGCTGCGCCACCGGGGGGAGGATTCGGAGGAGGTCATTCGTCGCCGGTTGGACACGGCCCGACGAGAGATTGAGAATTACTCGAAATACGACTACATTTTAGTTAACAACCTGCTTGAGCAATCCGCCGACGAACTCAAGGACATAGTGCTGGCGGAGCGGTTGCCGCGAAGCGGGGCGAAACCTTCCGGGGAAGAAGCGCAGCGCGTGGCGACCGCACAAGCTTGCCGGCTGGAACAGGCGCGCGAGCGGGTGCAGCCGATTCTGGCTTCGTTTCATCCGCAGGTGGTCAAGGGCACATGACGTTTTGGGGGAGAGAGTATGAAGTTGATTGAAGGGTTCGACAGCAACTATCGCTACATTCTGGTAGCGGCGCGGCGGGCACGGCAACTGCAAGGCGGCGCGCCACCGGTGATCGATACCGGATCGCGCAAACCCTGCCGCATCGCGCAGGATGAAATCAAGGCGGGCAAAGTCAAATGGCTGATTCCGGAGGTTCCGAAGTTGCCGGTAGTGGCCGCGACTGAGGCTCTGAGCAAAGTGTTTCCGGAAGACGCGTAGACCTATTTCGCCGGCGATGAATCAGGGAATGTCATCCTGAGCGAAGTGAAGAATCTGCTTTCTTGTCAGTGCGAGAAACAGCAAGTCCTTCGCTTCGCTCAGGATGACAATCCAAATTGCGTATCGCGTCAGTCTTTGCGCCGCCAAAGTGGGATTGAATCTCGCGGCAAACGGCGGCATCAATTCTGCAGGCGGGGCTTGACCCTGAAACTGTAGCCACCGTCTTCCTCCTATGAAAATTGCGCTGGGCGTGTCCGGTGGAATTGCAGCTTATAAGACAGCGGAAATCGTGCGCCTTTTGCAGGACCGCGGCATTCGCGTGCAAGTCGTCATGACGGCTGCGGCGCAGGAATTTGTTCGTCCTCTTACCTTCGCAGCGCTCTCAGGAGAAAAAGTCATCACCGGCATGTTCGGCTCGGACTCCGGTGGTGAAGACGGGCAGGCAAATGTCGAGTCGGCGATCGAGCACATTGCCATTGCGCAGACCATTGATGCGCTCGTGGTGGCTCCGGCAACAGCCGACGTGCTGGCGCGCTTCGCGCAGGGTATTGCAAACGACTTTCTCAGTACTCTTTATCTTGCCACGACCGCTCCGGTCGTAGTGGCTCCTGCGATGAACGTCAACATGTGGAATCACCCGGCCACGCAGGCGAATCTGGAAATCCTGCGTAAGCGCGGCGTTCGCATTGTCGAGCCGGGCACCGGATATCTGGCCTGTGGAATGACCGGCGCGGGGCGACTGGCGGAGAACGAAGCGGTCGTGGGGGCAGTGATGGAAGCGCTGGGTGCCTCGCAGGATCTGGCGGGCGAGACGGTGCTGGTGACAGCGGGGCCAACGCGGGAGAAGATCGATCCGGTGCGGTATTTGACGAACCGTTCGAGCGGACGCATGGGCCATGCCATTGCGGAAGCGGCACTGCGCCGAGGAGCACGCGTGCTGCTGGTGAGCGGCCCGACCGCGATTGCCGCTCCGGGCGCGGCCGTAGTGACGCCGGTGGAAACAGCGGAAGACATGCTGGCGGCGGTTTTGAAACTTCTACCCCAAGCCACGGTGGTGATCAAGACGGCCGCAGTAGCGGACTTTCGGCCGAAAATGGCATCGGAACAGAAGATCAAGCGCAACGGCGAGATGACGCTGGAGCTGGAACCGACGGCAGACATTCTGGCGGAAGTGGCGCGCCGCAAGACTACACAGATCGTCGTCGGATTTGCCGCTGAGACTGAAAACGTACTCGATAACGCGCGCAAAAAACTGGCGTCGAAATCGCTCGACGCGATCGTTGTGAATGACGTTTCGCGCGAGGGCGTCGGTTTCGATTCCGACCGTAACGCGGTCACGATTATCTCGCACAGCGAAGTGGTCGAGGTTCCCGAGACCTCGAAGTGGGAAGTTGCGCAGCGTGTGCTCGACCAGGTAGTGAAGCTACGGAAGCGCAGCGGCGTAGCTGCCCGCTGACAAGACCTTATTCACCACGGAGACACGGAGAAAACAGAAGCTATTTCTTTTGCTTTCTCTGTGACTCTGTGTCTCGGTGGTGAAAAGTTGTTATCCTTATCCGCAATGCCCCGCACCCTTGATCCTGAACTTCGCCGCGCGCTGGCGGCGCGCATTCGCTACTACAACGAGATGGGGATCTACGACTTTTATCGGCAGCCAGTGTCGGACCGCGCACGGCAAGAACAGGAAGTATTGCTTTCGACAAATCAACCGGAATCTGGAGAAGAGATGAGTCCACGGAAGGCCGCGGCGGGCACAGTGCCGGTTGCCGAAGAAGATATTTTCGAGGCGATCGCGCTGAAGCCCGAGCAGAGTGTGAGCGATCCGGCGAAGGCGCTGAAGATCATCCGCGAAGACCTGGGCGATTGCACGCGCTGTGTGCTCCACAAGCAGGGACGAAAGCAGATTGTGTTCGGCGTGGGAAATCCGAAGGCCGAGTTGATGTTCGTCGGCGAAGGGCCGGGCGCCGATGAAGACGCGCAGGGTGAGCCCTTCGTGGGGCGAGCTGGACAACTGCTCAACAACATGATCAAAGCGATGGGGATTGTGCGCGAGCAGGTCTACATCGCGAATATCGTGAAATGCCGTCCGCCGGGCAATCGCACGCCGGAGCGGGACGAGTGTGCGACCTGCTCGCCGTTTCTGATGCGGCAGATCGCGGTGATCAAGCCGAAGGTGATCGTGGCGCTCGGAGCAGTGGCGGCGAAAACGCTGCTGGCGATGAGTGCTTCAATGATGCAACTGCGCGGACGCTTCTACGACTTCAGGCCGGCAGGCATGGGCAGCAACGATCCCAACTGGGATGGATGCAAGCTGGCGGTCACCTATCATCCAGCGTTTCTGCTGCGCGATCCGCGGCAGAAGGGCGAAGCGTGGAAGGACTTGCAGATGGTGATGAAGGAATTGGGGATGAAGGCGCCGGCAAAGGCCGCGGAATAGGAAGAGCTGGCGGGGACTCGGGGCGCGCTCCGCTGCATCAACCTATTGGGACATGTTTACTGGTTGGTACCCCTACCCCCCCCCGGTCTAATGGAATCATGGGGTTGGCGGGAATTTTTCGCTTTGGTCTTTGAATCTAAAGGACTTATATCAAAGTATTCCGGAATAAGGACTTAGAGGAGAGATCGGGCCATCGGGTGATCGGATCATCTAAGTTCAAATACCCGTCTCTCCGTCGGGGCGGCGCTGGAAATTTTGCATGTTAAATAAAAAGGGCGCGGAGTGATCCGCACCCAGCCGATGCATCGACTTACGGGGAAAACTACGAAAACGGGGGCTTGACACGAAATTGGCTCGAATCGAGGGTGACGCCGAAGCTATCAGCAAACTGACGGCCGAGCACTACATCTGGGGTAACGGTTGCGATGGTTGGCACCTGGTACGGAACCCGCAACTCAGCGTGATTCAGGAGCGCATGCCGGCGGGCTCGGCGGAGGTTCGCCACTTCCACCATCACGCGCAACAGTTCTTCTACGTGCTCGCGGGCAAGGCCCTTATGGAAGTGGGTGGCCGTCTGGTGGAGTTGAATGCTGGCGAGGGGATTTGGATTCCCGCCGGAACACCGCATCAGATTAGGAATGACTCGGGTGAAGAGGTTCATTTCCTCGTTGTTTCGCAGCCGCCTTCTCACGGGGATCGGGAAAATAGCGAGGGGAACTCTGATCAAGTATCGGCGGAAGGCATAGACCACAGAGTACACGGGGGTGCACGGAGGACCCCAGGGACTTAATCAGACCTTCCCTTGCCTGCGACGCGCTCGGGTTAGGCACTCTGTTGCCGCTTATCCGTCCAGCGATCGATCACCCAGCCGACTGCGTAGTACCACGCGGCTACCAGCACGGGCATCAATGCCATGAAGGTTAAGACCTCGTTGACACCGTGACGGCCAAGAGCGCGAACAAACCACATCCCAACGACGAATGCAGGGATAGCGGAGAGCATCAGGGTACCGGGCAATAATCCAGGAGAAACCCATTCGACCACGGGGTCCCAGCTGACGCAGCCTTCTTCCGCATTTTTGCAAGGAGTCGCGACTTGAGGTCGCCGGTCTAGGTGGTCGGGATCCAATCGGATGGATGACCAATAGAAGTACCGGCCCGGAGTTTTTTGATAAGCACGGCCCCGGTGCAAAGATTCGAAGCTCACCCCTGCGAAGAGAAGCAGCCCGACAGCTGGCAGAACACTTCTCCAACGTATTCGCATACATTATTAGACACCGTGTGGGTGTCACGGCGATCATGATTGTGGTGCGAATTCCCGTACGCGATTTGGACGGCACAAAGGGAATAGGGGTCCTTCGACTCCGCAGAGCGGTCCGCTTCGCGGATCGTTCTGCTACGCTCAGGACGACAACCGTTAGAATTTCTTACGCCACATGCCCCTCTTCTGCGACGTCGCTCTTGCCGTGCCGCTCGACATGGTGTTCACCTACTCGATCCCTCCGGGGATGGAGCCGGTGGTTGGCGGCCGGGTGCTGGTGCCGTTCCGGCAGCAACGGATGTCGGGGATTGTGGTTGAGTTGCATGACCGTCCGCTGCAGGTTAAGACGAAAAAAGTTATTGAAGCGCTCGACCTCGCGCCGGTTCTCGACGAACATCTGCTGAAACTTGGGAAGTGGATCGCCGATTACTATCTTGCTCCGGTGGGCGAAGTGTTTCGTACCATGCTGCCGCTTTCGGCCGAGTTTAAACGCTCGGTTGCGTACCGCATCACCGACGAGGGGCGGATGGCGCTGCACCTGGCGGGGATGTCGGGGTCTCCGGCGCGGTCGAAGCGAACTCCGGAGGAGCAGTTGGTTGAGTTTCGCGTGCTCGATTATCTGGCGGAGCGGGAGAACGTGCGCGAAGAGAGATTGCGTGGGGCGACGCGGGTGGGAAGGGCGTTGCTGAGCGGGATGATGCGGAAGAATTGGATTGCGCGGGAGGATGTGTCGGCGGCTCGGGACGCGGCGCGGGTGGTGAAGATTGCGGTGCTGCTTGCGGCTGAGGAGGGTGGCGAGCTGCGCTCGCCCTGGACGGGCGAGGGCGCCCGTCCCCACACAGGCAGAGCCGGCACAGCGAAGAAGCTTAATGAGAATCAACGCACATTGATTGAGACGCTGGCCGCTTCTGGCGGGCGCTTGCCCGTCGAGGCTTTGCGCGGAGTGGATGTGCCGCGCACTACGCTGGGCACGCTGGTTCGGCGTGGGCTGATTCGACTGGTGGATGAGCCGCAGGACTTCACGGGTTCACTTTCAAAGCTCAAGCCGCGGCAGTCTCCCTTTGAGTTCGAGTTCAGCGCGGCGCAGAAGGAAGCGCTCGCGAAAATTGGCGAGGCTGTTGGCTCACGTAAATTCGGCGGCCTGCTGCTGCACGGCATCACAGGGTCGGGAAAGACGGCGGTATATCTGGCCTGTATGCGCGAGGTGCTGGAGCAGGGGCGATCGTCAATCCTGCTGGTTCCTGAAATTGGACTGACTCCGGCGGTGGCGGCGGATCTGCACCAGGTGTTCGGCGATGAGGTTGCGATCCTGCATTCGGGGCTTTCCGATGCGGAGCGGGCGGAGCAGTGGCATCGCATACGGCGAGGCGAGGCACGAGTGGTGGCGGGAACACGGTCGGCGGTATTCGCACCGGTGAGCGATCTGGCGCTCGTCATCGTCGACGAGGAGCAGGACTCGTCTTACAAGCAGGAAGAAACGCCGCGCTA
>PMMJ01000487.1 GCA_003162255.1 Acidobacteriaceae bacterium
CGCGTCTGGAAGATTTCTGACGCATCGGTCATCGCCGCCGTGCAGGAACAGATGCGCGACCGCAAGCTGATCATCGCTGACGGCCATCATCGCTACGAAACGGCCTTGAATTATCGCAATGAACGACGCGCGACTGCCGGAGCCGGAACGCAGACGGATACGCCTGCTCCCTACGACTCCGTGATGATGACCTTCGTCGATATGGATCGGCCGGGCCTGGTAATTCTGCCCACGCACCGCCTCGTCTTCGGCCTGCCATCTTTCTCGGTAGTGCAGTTTCTGGCGGAGGCTCAGAAACTCTTCAACGTGGAAGAGGTCGACGCCGGTATCGATGCCGCGCGCGCCACCGCCATCCTGCGGCAGGCAGGGCACGCGGGAACGGCGCTGCTCGCAGTCGCCGCCGAGCGCGCATTTCTGCTGCACTCGCCCAAGGCCATTGGCTCCAGCTTGTTCGGAAGCCTCTCTCTGCGCCAGCAAGCGTTGGACGTCGTGCGACTGCACAAGTGCCTGCTGGAAGGTGTGCTGAAGATCTCGGAGGAAGCCATTCGCAATCAGGAGGACGTGTCGTATTGTCGCGAGGCCGAGGAAGCGCTGACGCAGGTTCAAAGTGGAAAGGTGCTAGTGGCGTTCCTGATGAATCCTGTGCGCATGGAGCAGGTTCGCGATATCGCCTTTGCTGGCGAAGTCCTGCCTCAGAAGTCCACCGATTTCTACCCCAAATTGCTGAGTGGGCTCACGATCTATGCGCTGGAGTAACAAAAACAGTGCTCAGTACCCAGTACCCAGTTTTCAAAGGAAAGCGGGGTGCTGGGTACTGAGTACTGGGTACTGGGTACTGCTGGCCACTGTGACGCTTCTGTCCGCCGCGCCCGCTGCGGAAGAAAAGCACATCTCCGTCTACTCTCCCGTCGCGATCTACACCCTCCCCGTCCTTGATCGCTCGGGCCGCGAGTATGTCGGCTTGCTCGAGCTTCTCGAACCGCTTGGCCGTGTGAGCAGCCAGTCGGAAGGGCAGCGCTGGAAACTCCGATATAACGCGGTGGATGCCGAGTTTGTCGCGGGAAAGACGCGGGCCAAAATTCATGGCCGCAATTTTGATTTCGCCGCTCCCTTCCTGATTGAAAACTCCCGCGGACTGGTTCCGCTGGCTTCTCTGAACGCGCTCCTGCCGCGTTTCCTGGGAACATCGGCTAATTTTCACGAAAGCGCGCGCCGGTTATTCGTCGGCGATGGCGGCATACAAATCAGTTTCCAACTCGACGCGAGTAACCCGTCCCGCCTGGCGCTCAATTTCAGCGCTCCCGTGAACCCGACGATCTCCACCGAACCGGGAAAGCTGCGGATGGCCTTTAAGCGCGACCCGGTCGTGTCCCCGGGCAGCCAGCCTATTTCTTTTGCCAATAAGGTCATCACCCAAGCGAGTTATTCCGAGGACAATGGCGACGCCGAATTAGATATAGCCGCGAACGAACCGCTGATGGCCAACTTCAGCAACGACCGAAGGACGATCGTCGTTTCCGCTGTCCCGCCGGCGACGCCACCCGGTATCGGTGGAACCCAGAATCCGGCGGCAGCCCCACCGGCGGCCACCATCGCCTCGGGCAATTCTCACCGTGTCCTAGCCGTGGTCGATCCCGCGCACGGCGGCGACGAACGGGGTGCGGCCTTGACCGATCAGTTGGTCGAGAAAGACGTCACCCTGGGATTTGCCCGCCTGCTGCGCCATGAACTGGAGACTCGCGGCTTCGCGGTCACATTACTGCGCGACGGAGATACCAGTTTGACTCTGGATCAGCGCGCCGCCGCCGCCAACGTGGCGCGCGCCGGAATCTACATCAGCCTGCACGCGGTTTCGCAGGGCAGCGGAGCGCGAGTGTACACCGCGCTGCTTCCGGTGGAAGGAACAAACAAAGGAGCGTTTCATGCGTGGAACGCGGCGCAAGCACCGGCTTTGCCCGTCAGTCGAATCGTGTCGGCGGCCATCGTAGCCGAGATGCAGAAGAGCGAATTCCCAGTTCATGCATCTTCCGCTTCGCTGCGGCCGCTGAACGACGTGTTCATGCCCGCGGTCGCGGTGGAACTTGCGCCCGGCGAAGATGGTATCGCCGATTTGACCTCTGCCAATTATCAGCAACGGGCCGCATCGGCGATTGCAGATGCGATTGTTTCTGTCCGCGACCGTCTGGGAGCACAACAATGATAAGAGCATCGGGTCATCGGGCCATCGGGTCATCGGGTGATCGAAGGTCAAAGGCCTTTGACTTTATATGGCCCGATGGCCTGATCATCCGATCGTCCGATCGCTGGGTGCAGCCATGATCCCGCGCCATCTCCTAATCGGAGTCGCCGCGCTGCTGTTGCTGGTGGTGTCGATGGGAATCTATCTTCGCCACATGCGGCGACAGGCCGGACAATTTGAATCTTCGGCGGCCGACGCCTTGCCGGTAACTCCTCCAGCCTCCGGTCCGACGGAGACGGTAACTCTGTATGTGGCCGATGACGCCGCCGGCGCGCTCCGTCCGCGAGCGGCGCAGATTCCTCTTCCTGGAGGACGCCAGCAGCGAGCCGAGGAGTTATTGCGCGCACTGCTGCGCATCTATCAGCAACCGGGCGCGCTCCATCCGTTGGCTCCGGCGGCGGATATCCGCAGCATCTACCTGGTCGATCCGGGAGCGGCCGTCATTGATCTGAATGCCGCCTTCGCCGACCAGCACCGTTCCGGCATTCTCAGCGAACAGCTCACCGTAAATTCACTGGTGGAGACGCTAGCCCTCAACGTTCCAGGGGTCAATCGGGTCAACATCCTGGTCGAAGGCAAGACGCGGGAAACGCTCGCCGGACACGCGGATCTGACCGAGTCGTTCGATGTGATCACGGTCGAGCAGGCGGGAAATCAGTAAGCGTATTCTTGTTTGTTAACTATAAGGGTATTAACCCGTGTTTACTATCACCCCCCACCCCCTCCCCAGTGGAATGATGGGGTTAGGGGGAGTCTTCCCGCCAAAATCTAGAGCGCCAAGGACTTATTTTCAAAATATTCCGGAATAAGGACTTAGCTCGACTTTCTGCTTAGTTCTACTAAACTTCATAGGTTCGGCGGATTTTCGATGCCCGCTCATCGTCTCGGATTGCAGCCAATCTATTATCAAAGAGTAACTAACCGCTGGGGCTGGCGCAGCGTCCACTGCCCGTACCCGTTAGACGGGCACGCGTCTTCGCCCCCAGATCAGAGACTCTCTATTCTCGCGCAGCGCGCGTTGGAAGTCTGTGATGGTACGCACAGATGGTTTGTGATGAAAGGGGTCAGGGGTGGAATTGAAAAAAGTGGAAACGTTCGCGGCATCCCATGTCTCGAAAACCGCGAGACGTGGGGCACCCAGTTACTCCGGTCAATGTTAGGAGATGAACCCGACTTACACACCCAGTTAGAGTGCCCACCCTCATGTCGTGCTTCGACGGAAACAACCGTCCTTCAAGTCGAGCTTTCCCGATTTGGAACTCTCCAGCGCGTAACAGTGAAGTTTGAGCAATTTTGACCAGATTCGTTCCAGATCCTCTAACTAGACTTTTCGCAAATAGCGATTTCCTTATGCGGCAAGTCAGCCGGGAGGAAGAAGGATGACGGTCATGCGGAGATATTACAATTATAAGATATGCTCGATAGCGTTATTACTGCTCATCCTCAGTCCCGGATGCTGCAATCCAGGCGCTAACCCGAACCTAACCCCACCTGTAGTGGCTCCTATAGCCCCTCTTAGTGGTGCGGTCGGAATCTGTCCCAATTCGGTAGTAACCGTCACCTTCAGCGTGGCGATGAATTCCACATCAATCAGTGGCACGACCTTTACCTTGACAGGGCCGGGCACTACACCCGTGGCGGGTATAGTTACCTACGATGCGTCAAGCAACACTGCGACCTTTACACCATCCAGCGCGCTCGCACTGAGTACCGTTTATACCGCCGCGATTACGACCGGCGCCATCGACGAGTATGGCATTGCGATGGCGAGTAACTTCGTATGGAGCTTCACCACCGGTGACACAACCTGTCTGCCAGGTCCGCCCACCGTGGTTTCCGTGACCCCGCCAACGGGCGCGGCCGGCGTCTGTCCGAACTCGGTAGTGACTGCCACCTTCAGCNNTGGTTACCTACGATGCGTCAAGCTATGCCGCGACCTTCACACCATCCAGCGCTCTCGCATTGAACACCCTCTATACCGCCACTATTACGACCGGAGCCCAGGACCCGTCCGGCAATGCCCTGGCAAGTAATTATGTGTGGACCTTCACAACCGCGCTCGCGACGTGTACGACGGCAACGCCCCCTACGGTAATTTCCGTGATCCCTCTTGCTGGGGCGGTCGGCGGCTGTCCGAACACGGCAGTGAGCGCCACTTTCAGCGTGGCGATGAATCCCGCCACGATCATCAGTCCTGCCAC
>PMMJ01000108.1 GCA_003162255.1 Acidobacteriaceae bacterium
TGAGGGACTTTTTCAACAGACACAGGCGATAGCGCTCAAAGCCCCTCCTAGACCCATTACCTAGTGCTTGCATTGCCCAGGCGGTCTGCTGTAGTTCCAATTCTGCGGCAAGGGAGGCCGTCGTCATGGGCAAACCAAGAGTCAAGCCGAACTATCGTCGGCGAGTGCTCCGCCTGCCAGACCTGGATCATTGTAAAACGGCAGTTCTCAACAGCCTCGGTTCGCCAGCTTCGCGCCGAGTCTACGAGTACGCCATCGACCAGTTCATCGCCTGGTACTGCTCCGAGCCTCGGCTGGCGTTCAACCGCATCGTCGTCGTGCGCTATCGCATGTACCTGGAATCGCGGCATCTGGCGGCCAACACTATCAACCAGCATTTTGCAGCCGTGCGTCGCCTGGCTCACGAAGCCGCCGACGCCGGGTTGCTGAGTCCTGAGTTGGCCGCAGGGATTAGCCGCGTCAAGGGAGTCAAGCAGCTCGGATTCCGGTCCGGGAATTGGTTGAGCGCAGAGCAGAGTTCGGAAGTGCTCAGGCATGCGGGGGGAGATACTATGCGCGGCAAGCGCGATTATGCGATGTTGGCCATGCTGTTCGGTTGTGGCTTTCGCAGGTCGGAACTGGTCGGTTTGGTATTGGATGACATTCAGATGCGCCAAGGACACTGGGCCGTGGTTGATCTGATTGGCAAAGGTGGCCACATTCGCACCGTGCCCATTCCGAACTGGGTGAAAGTCGCTCTCGATCAATGGACACGAGCCGCTGGGGTTGGTGAGGGCAAAATCTTTCGAGCGGTCGCCGGACGGGGAAAGGTGTGGGGCAGCGGCCTCTCGCAGAACGTTGTCTGGTACGTGGTCAGAAGCTGCTGCCAGAGAGCAGGCTTGGAGCACATTGCACCGCACGACCTGCGGCGGACCTGCGCGAAGCTGTGCCACGATCGCGGCGGTGAACTAGAGCAGATTCAGTTCTTGCTCGGGCATGCATCAGTGCAGACCACGGAACGCTATCTCGGCTGCAAACAAAATCTCAGGCATCCAGTGAACGACCTTTTCGACCTCAGAACGGATGGGCAGCAGCAGGCGAAACAGGTGAAATCTGTCCCGGCGGACGAGGCCAGCGAAGCTGTAGAAAAGGCATTCGGGCAAGGGGTAGAATGCGGCCACGGAGGATTGGAACATGACCAGCCCGTCTGCGGCTCAAGACCGTTATCCCTACCAGAACAAACCGATTTGGTCGAGGTCAGAAAAGATCGTCGCCCGCAAAGCCTTCGACGCTGCCCTGGGGCGAGAACTCCACGAGGTGATTCAGGAAACACAGAAGATGGCCAGCCACATCCAGCAGTCGTCGGACTTGTGGGACCTCGAACATTACCTCACCCAACGCCGTAAAGAGATCGATCGAAAATACGACTTTCGCGGTTCGCGACTTACAGATGTGTTGGGGAGACTCTTGTACGAAAACCGACTCAGTGAAGAAGAGCTGCGCGGTTTAGGAGAGGACAAGCTGAAGTTGATCCGTTCCTTCGCCAAATTCCTGGCGGAGGACACGGCCGCTTGAGACAGCCCGAACCCCGCGTGGAAGTGTATGCCATCAAAGTGACCCTCCTCGGTACAAGCCCGCCGGTCTGGAGGCGCATTCTAGTTCCGCGTGAGATTACGCTTCGCGATCTCCACCGGACCTTGCAGACTGTGATGGGATGGACCAATACCCACCTTCATCAATTTCTTTTGCCAAAGCAAAAGCGTGCTGATCTAACGCATGTAGTCGGCACCAAGGTGGCAAATGAGAACCGGACCGAGCTCGGGGAGTTGATCTGGACGGTGGGGGCGAGGTTGTTATACGAGTATGATTTCGGGGACGGCTGGCAGCACGAGCTTCTTCTTGAAGAAGTTCTGCTCGGAGATGAATCGTTTCACCAGATTTGCGTTGCGGGAAAACGATCCTGTCCACCCGAAGACTGCGGCGGTTCGGAAGTTTTTGCTGAGCTTCTCACAGCCCTTCAGGACACTAAACACCCGCACGAGGAAGCCTGTGCGTGGCTCGGTGATTTTGATCCTGAATCCTTCTCCGCAGACGAAATCAACCGACGATTACGCCGCAGGAAACATTGACGCAGACAAAGCCCGGGCAAATCGGCTGCCGCAAATAAGGTCGATGAGCGAAATCGCCTGGTTACATTAGTTGAGAAATCTCTGTTTGGATGCGGGCTCGATTTGGCTACGTCTGATGCAGGGCGGCCATGGCCAGCCGCTCTTCTTTGCCGGGATCATTCACCACCTTGCAGTCATTGTTGAATGTCATAGTGGCTCGCGTGTCGACGTCGTACGCTGGCCAGTGAGGCAGACCAGCATGATTGGGATTGCCACTGCGGGCAAACGCGACCCATGACCTGCTCACCCTATCAGCGAGCGGCTGCAGGTCGGGCCCGGTTCCGACCCACTCTGGGGCTTTGTCCACGTTGTCAAAAACGAAAGCTACGTCAACAACGTGCGCGGCTTTCAGCCTGCCGCCGAGTACTGGACTCGGCCACGCGAAGATGTACATGAATACAGAGGCGGCGTGCTGGGCGACCTTGCGTTCGGCCTCGGTGATTGAGTCTAGGCGCATCATGGAGTCGGTGGTCACCGCAAAATAGATGTCGCTCGGTGTAGCGTTCGGGCGGTTCCTTTTGTAGGTGCCGATCAACGCATCGAGCTTTGGGTCGTCGCTGAGTTCTAGGAACTTCTTCAATCGTTCCCGCATGTCAGCCTCGTTCAGAGAAAAAGACCGGGGATCAGCGGCGCCGACCAGGACCGTGGTTTCGCTGGCCATCGTGCCGATCAGCAGTGGCACGTCCGCCGTAATCGCTGGTGCATCGGGATCAAAGGGATTTCTGGGCAGCGAGCGGCCATCAACGACCGGACCCCAACTGAAAACATCTGGCCCCATTGAGTGCAGAGCAGCGATGTATTGTTCCATGGGAATCCTTAAAAGATCATCGAGCCGGTCCGGCGTCACATGCAGTAGGTCCAGAAACTTCTTCGAAAGTGCCTCGGCTTCCTGCGCGGAACTCACGCGCAACTCGGGGCCACTCTCTACAATGGCTTTGTGAAAGAGTCCCTGAGCAGCAGGCATCGCCATCATCACACTGACTTTCCATCCTCCACCGGATTCGCCAAAGATGGTCACATTCCCGGGATCGCCGCCGAACTGGGCGATGTTGTCGCGCACCCACCGCAACGCCAGAATGATGTCGAGCATCCCCACGTTGCCCGAGTCGGCGTATCTCTCCCCGCCCTTTTTGCCCAGGTATAGATGGCCGAACGCATTAATCCGGTGATTTACACCAACCACAACCACGTCATGCTTGGCTGAGAGATTGGTCCCGTCATACATAGGAACGCCATCAGAGCCAACCACGAACGATCCTCCGTGCAGCCAGACCATCACAGGCCTTTTGCCTCCTGAGCGCAGAGTTGGCGTCCAGATGTTAAGCACGAGGCAGTCTTCGCTCATGGTTCCAGGACCGACAAACTGGAACAGCGGTGTGTACTCATCTGCGAGGCCCATGTCTAAAAGACCGTCGTACTGTGGCGCAGGTGGTCCGAGTTCGAGCGCGTCGCGAACGCCAGTCCACGGCTTTGCTGGCAGCGGCGGCTGGAATCGCCTCGCACCTTCTGTCGAAGCCCCATAATGAACGCCCTTGAAGGAATACACGCCATTGGCAAAAGCTCCTCGGAGCTTACCTAGACTTGTTTCCAGCACTGGTGATGCAGACGCGTTATCATCCGCCGGAAGTGGGCTGGGAGATCCCGAGCCTTGCGCCGAACTGGTTAGGGCCGCTCCGCAAGTCAGCAACGATAATTTCAGAAGTTCGCGACGATTCATAGAGGACATCCTTCACCAAGGCCAAGGACCTCTGGAAGGGATTTTCGGCTCGGCACTAAGCCATTTCAGTGATGTCGGTCACACCTCCGATTGCTCGGCGTCAGTTGGCGATAAATCGCAGTTACACTCAGCTGACCCAGACGGGGGTCGGCCATTTCTCAATGAGTTTCACATGGGCCTTCGGCCCACCCACAGGAATGAAAAACAGGCTGCTGAGGTTCACTGATTCTAAATGAGGTGCGCATGTCTTTCGACGGAGCGCTATCGCCTGTGCCGATCACGGGGCGCGTCCCCTACGGTATGAGGCCGTAAACCTGAACTACCTTGTAGCCCGGTGCATAGACGCGCCCATTCGCTTCCATTGGCGTCAGAAACGGGTTGCCGTTGGCGGCGTTGGACCATGTACCGATCTGCGCTGTGAAGATAGGAGCGCCGAGATTCACTGCATCGTAGGCCTCGATGGCAAAAGGCTCGTTCGCGCGATTGATCAACCAGACCACCCCGGTATTGGCGACCGCGCTCTTGGAGGAGACGATCGGCAGCGAACCGCCATAGCCGGCATTGGAAGTACCGCTGACGTGATGGGTAAGCGAAGGAGTGCTGCCGGCGGCAAGCGCCCAGGCCCGCAGCACATCGCCTCCTGTCTGGGTGAAGACGGTGGGGCCGGAGGGACCGTTGTAGAATGCCGGACCGCCCCACAGGCCGCCGCCGCCGCCGCTTTGCGCCTGCAGTGCGCCAGCATCGTTCTTCTTCAAGCCACCAAGACTGTTTTGGTTGAGCAGATACAGGATGCTGGATTTGCCCATGGCAACAGCGAGCGGCGGCGCGGTCTGGCCTTTTACGGCGGGCAGCAACATGACGCCGCCAGAGCCGAAATCCTCGTCGTTATTGTTCAAGTGTTTGTACGTGGAAGGGGTAAAGGACGTGGTCACACCGGTGAGGGCGGGCGGCAGCTTAAGCACGCTTTCGCCCCAGTCCTTCTTGCCTGGGATGAAATCGCCGTTCCCGGTGACGACAAAGACGTTACCGTTCGCATCGATCGCCGGGGCGAAGCCGGTCATCCAGATGCTCGCCAGTTCGGTGCCGCCTTGCGTCTCGATGGTGTGGAAGGCGTTTTGCAACTTCAGACTCGTGCTATAGCGCAGCAGCCAGCCGGTTATCGCACTGGAATTATTGTCACAGTGCGAACCGATGCCTAAGTAGAGGGAGCCCTTGTTATTGTAGGCGAGACTGGCGCGATTCCATTGGTTTTGGGGATCGAAGGCAACGGTTGACCCGGCGTTCAGTGTGGCCGAGGGGGCGACGATGCTGGGTGTGATGGCATCGGCCCCAGTGGCGAGGTTGAGGGCGTGCAGTTTCGTCATGAACTGCAACGGCGAGGGCTCGGTGGCCGCGACCACATAGAGTTTCGCGGCGTTGGCAGCGGTCCGGACGATCACCGGGGTGCTGGAAATTCCATATTCCGGTTGCACGTCACCGCAGCCGACATCGTTGGTGGCTTGCGCCGTTCCCAGGTTGACCTGCCAGAGAATGGCGTATGTCTGCGCGTCGAAGGCATAGACGCTGTTGTGGCCCGTGGCGATGATCAGCACATCATGGGTGCTGCCGTCGGGCATGACGAAACCCGAGACCAGCAACGGCTGGGCCAGCACGTTGCCATCCACATCTAAGGTCGCGATCAGACCGAATTTCGAGGAGGCGACGGTGGCGGGGGTCAGGTCCGTTTCGCTTTGGTTCCATCCGGTGCGCTGTAGGTTGTAGTGATAGGTTTTGACATCAATGGGCGTGCCGCTGTAGCTGCGCAGCAGACGCGTGGCGGGGTCGCCAATCAGCTTCGGTGCGGGCAGGCTACTGGGCAGCGGGGCATGTGGCGCGCGGTGCTTAGGGAGGGTTTCGGAAACGCTCACAGGATCGCCAGTCTGGGCCGGTACTGTGCCGGCCAGAGCCAGCGGCAGAGCCATGACGGCGGACAGTAGTAAGCGCATTGTGATCAAAGATCTGGTTATGCGTATTGTGATTCTCCGCCAGATTCCACGCAGGATTTCCATAAATGTGACCTTGAACCAGCGAGCGATCGCCTGGCTCTGTGCCGACTGGTTTTCATTTTGCCTCACGCTGCAATGAACACGGAGGGTTCACGATTTACCCCCCAACCTCGACCGCCTCTAAGCAGTGGATTATCGCATATTCCAAATCGACCCGACCGCGATGATTGGCGGTAAATCCCTGGTTCCGACAGTTACGAACAACACCGGAACACTTTCTCTCGGAAGGTGTCTATTATCAGGGGAGTAGGGGAGATGCGACGAGCGATGCGACGCGAGCGCTGTGATTTCATACGCGACGTTTCAGGCAATTGGCTCATCCCTGCCGGTTCACCTTGCGCCGCCAAAACCGTACAAGTCGGCCCGTGCGGCGAACAGAGGGCTGAGGGCCATAGGCGCTGTGGAACTGCTCCCATGCGTACTCTACGGCGTTGTCCTGCTCTTTGCGTCACTGTCGGCCTTGGCTGATCCAATAGGAGTGCGGCTGTGAGTGTAATCGCGGCTTTAATACCTACGACGTACCGGGAAGTCTCGAAACAGTCGCTCAGGTGTAGACTGACCGCGTCCGGCGACTTGCAGATCAGAAACGAGAACCAAGCCTATGAATGGATGGGTCGAAGCTTCCGTGCAAGACCTGCGCTACGCGGTCCGTGGACTACGTAAGAGCCCGGCATTCACACTGGTTGCTGTCCTAACTCTGGCCATTGGAGTCGGGGCCACCACCGCGGTTTTTAGCGTTATCAACGGAGTTCTCTTGCGTCCGCTTCCTTACTCCGATTCGGACAGGCTCATCTCCGTGTCCAATGTCGAGCGGAAAGATCCGGGGCGGTCACAGCCAGTTTCGAGCACGGACGTGGCTCACTGGAGAGCCGACAATAGTGTGTTTGAAGCACTGGAGTTTGTCTCGCATCCCGACTTTGTAGCCATGTCGGGCGCGGCATCGGGCGAACGCGTTGGCGTGCAGCACGTAAGCGCTCGGCTCTTACCGTTGCTCGGAATCAAGACCTTCCTCGGTGCCGTTCCCCCGGTCGACCTCGTCGACAAGCCCGGCTCCGGCGTTTTGATCAGTTACGAGTTCTGGAAGCGGCATTTCGCGGGCGATCCGAACGTGCTCGACCAGAAGATCTTTGTCGACACGTTTTCGGCACCAATTGCGGGCGTCCTCGAACCCGGGTTTGATCTGTTCGGCTGGGGAACTCCAGAGGTTTACATAGTCCACGGAGAGGGAAATCCGGCGGGTTCCGGCGTCGATGATACGCGCTGGTTTACCGTCGTTGGAAAACTGAAACGAGGCGTTTCTATTCAGCAGGCTCAGTCCGCAATGGACGTAACGGCAGGACATTTGGCACAGGCTTTTCCGGAAGCGTACAAAGACCTGGGCGTAAGGGTCGAGCCTTTGCAGAAACGCCTGTTTGGCTGGTCGGCTTCTGTCTATTACATGCTCTTTGGAGCCGTGGGACTGGTCTTATTGATTGCGTGCGCCAACGTCGCCAATCTGCTACTGGTTCGCGGGGATGGGCGCCGGAAAGAGATTGGAGTGCGGGTCGCGTTAGGAGCGAACCGAAGAATCTTGGTCTGCCAAATACTCACTGAGAGCGTGTTGCTTTCTCTGGTTGGAGGAATTGCCGGGCTGGTCTTGGCGTTTCTGGGCGTCAGAGTTTTTAATGTGTCGGCTCCGATTTGGTTTCCGAAGGCGGCGGGCACCGTCGTGGACGGCCGGGTTTTGCTATTCACTTTTGGTACCTGCGTGCTCACCGGTATTGCCTTCGGAATGATTCCCGCCTTTCGCGCCGTGAAAAGTGACGTCAACGAATGCTTGCGCGAAGCCGGACGGAGCACAGCAACCGTTTCCCGCCATCGCACCAGGAACACATTAGTCGTAACTGAGATCGCTCTGGCGCTCGTATTGCTCACCTGCGCTGGACTGATGATCAACACGGTAGTGCGCATTCTGCGCACGACACCGGGATTCAATCCCGAGCATCTCCTGACGGCGGAAGTTCGCTTGACCGGGGATAAATACATGGATTCAACCACCGAGGACACTACCGGGCTGAGTTCCATTCTTCCGCCCGTCGGTGACTTCTGTCGTCGGGTGCTGGAGCGCGCCCGAAACATACCTGGGGTTGAAGATGCAGCCCTGGCCGACTGGCTCCCGCTTCTCGAAACGCCACAATACGCCTCACCCGGCTTTACCATCGGCGGGCAGGCTTCATCGACCGCTTCTGAGAAACCATCCGTTCTGAGGCAGTCGATCAGTTCTGGTTATTTTCCACTGATGAGCATTCCCGTGCTGCGGGGCCGAGGCGTCGTCGAGCAGGACACGCAGAGTAACGTCTGGGTAGCCGTGATCAACGAAGCCATGGCGCGACGGTTCTGGCCAAACGATGATCCGATCGGCCGCACTATCACCTTCGACGATTCGCCCGAGGAGAAGCCGCGGCGAATTGTCGGAGTGGTTGGGAACGTACACCAGTTTTCGCTGACCGTGCCCAGCGAGCCCGAGGTCTACATCTCTTATCTACAAATGCCAGTCCGCATCCGTTCCGGCTGGACGGAGACTCGGGTTCACAAGAGCCTCATTATCCGTACCCACTCCGCACCGAAAGCCGCCATGCAGGACGTGCGCCGGACGATCTCCGAGCTTGCTCCCGAGTCCGCCGTTTTTGGAATCTCAATGGTGGACCAGACGGTCTCGAACTCGGCGGGCCCGTGGCGCTTTCTCTGCCAGATACTGGAACTCGTTGCCGCCATCGCGCTGCTTCTTGCCATGGTCGGAGTTTATGGGATGATCTCCTACTCGGTCGGCGAACGCACTCATGAACTCGGCCTGCGGATGGCACTGGGAGCACAGCCCAGCCAGGTCCTCAAACTCGTATTACGGCAAGCGATGGTTCTTTCACTGATCGGAGTGGCCATCGGCTTAGCGGTTTCGCTCGCTGCCACGCCTCTGCTGGCCCAACTTCTATATGGCGTGAAGGCTCACGATGCGACGACTCTCGTTCTGGTGTCGTTGCTCCTGATGGCCGTCACGTTCGGCGCCAGCTACTTTCCTGCACGTCACGCAACAAAGATCGATCCTATGCAGACACTTCGACACGAATAGTCGGCAATTTGAACGTCGACTCTGTCAGGCAATTGTTATGATTTGCCCCAAGGAAATGGGAGCACGGCAAACCAAGGCGCTCGACTTGGCGGATGCACTGCCATTGGCCAACCCGCGCCAAGACCGGCCTCCGATAGCAAAACCAGCTTTTTCCATCATCGAGGAACAGTCGGCGCCGAATGTTCATGCGAAACTACTCGGCGCCGAACGGAAGCCGATCTCAGACTTGCAAAGGACGGCGCTTCAAGGGGTGGCGCTCCACACAAGAGGACGACCTTCACAGCCGCGTCGCCAGGATTGAGAAGGAACTGGAAGCGGACCTGCTTCTGGTCGAACACGAAGCCAAGTTAGTCAAGAACAGAATCCTATGATCTCGGGCCAGACAACTCTTTTCCAGAGGGGCTCCGGGCCACAGCGAAGTAACGATCCATGAATCGGACAGTACTCATTGCGAAGGAGTCTCATAGCAATCCTCGGCGGGAACCAGTGTTGAATCGGATGTTTCCGCGGACTTCGAGGTTTGCTGGCTGATCGGCCGTCAGTCAGCCATGACTCTCCAGTTGTGGCGGCTCCGCGAGTGCCAGCACCGGGGGTACACCCGACGGGGAGTCTAATTGATTTTGCCGGCTGCCGGACCCACGGCGGTGGCCTGCTTGGTCTTGGGGTCGATGCCGATCAGCGCCACCCCCCCCACTCCGGCGCGGCTGGCGGCAACCACGTGGCCGCGAGCCCTCAAGTCGGCCTGCACTGCTTCGGGGAGGGTATTGGGCACAGAGAGGCTGCCCAGGCTGGCACGGTCCTGACCGAAGGAGCTGATGAAATGCTCGGTAGAAAAGCGCGGCGCCTTGAACGCATCCTCGGGAGTCATGCCGAAGTCCACATAGTTGAGGATGACCTGGATGGCTGCCTGATCCTGCTGGTCGCCTCCCGCTACCGAGATCGCCATCACGGGTTGGTTGTTATGGAAAAGAAGCGTGGGGCTCAGCGTAATTCGCGGCCGCTTGCCGGGCTGGATTACGTTGGGAGTTCCCACAAACGTGTTCAGGCTGCTGAGCCGGCTTCCGTGAATAATGCCCGTGCGTCCAGCCACGCCAGCTGTGCTTGACAGGCCGCTGGGAGTGGCCGCGATGACGTTCCCAAACTTATCCGTCACACACATGACGGTGGTTCCGCCATGCCAGGGTCCGGTGATGGTGGGCGGCTTGGTCGGTTTCATGGTGTAGGGGTCGCCTGGCCGGAGCTCGAGAGATGCCTTTTTCGGATCGATCAGCTTGCGCCTCATTTCAGTGTACTGATCGGAAAGCAACTGCTGCATCGGCACTTTCACAAAGTTCGGATCGCCGTAATACTCGTCGCGATCTGCTAGCGCCAGTTTCTCCGCTTCAATCACCGTGTGGATGTAGGCCGCCGAATTGAAGCCCATCTTCTTCAGGTCGAAGCCTTCCAGCAGGCGCAGCGTCTGTGAGAGATAAGGACCCTGCGTCAGCGGACCGGCTTTATAGACCGTGTAGCCACGGTACGTCGTTTTGAGAGGATCCACCACGGGAGTTTTGTGCGCGGCCAAATCCGACTTGCGAAGGAAACCGCCCTTGTCGATATACCAGGCTTCCAGGGCGTCGGCGATGTCGCCGCGATAGAAGCGGTCCGAGACTGCTTGCAGTCTCTGCTGCCGCGTACCTTTCGCGGCCTTTTCGGACTCTACCAATTTGCGAAAGGTCACCGCCATATCCGCCTGCCAGTTCACGCCGGTTTCGATCCTCTTTCCGCTGCCGGTATCGATATACCAACTGGGGCCACCGGCA
>PMMJ01000002.1 GCA_003162255.1 Acidobacteriaceae bacterium
CATTGGCTTCGGCGCGGGCTTGGCTTTCGGACAGGAAAAGCTGGGCGGCAAGATTTACAGCGAGCGCGAAATCAAGAAGCTGGTACCCTTCGATGTGATCGCGGAAATTCCGCCGATCGAGACCTTGGAGGAACAGTTGTCCGACCAGCGTGGCGCCTGGATCGCCGGTGCGGCGGCAGTGGTGATGGTGGGGTTCATCCTGTTAGGATCGGCAGTAACATATTTGTACGGCTAGAATCATGTACAAGGGCTTCTACAATCTGCAGCGGAACCCGTTCGAGATCACGCCGGATCCCTCGTTCTTGTTTCCCACGAAGCGGCACAACGAAGCGCTCGCTTCGTTGTACTACGGAGTGACGGCGCACCGCGGTTTCGTGGTTTTGACGGGCGAAGTGGGCACGGGGAAGACGCTCATTCTGCGCTCGCTGCTGGGTTTGCTGCAGCGTCGCGATGTGGCTTTCGCCCTGATCTTTAATCCGACGCTTACGCCTCTGGAATTCATGCGCTACATCGCGCTCGACTTCGGGTTACCGGTCACAGGTAAGGCCAAAGACGAGCTCATCCACGTCCTGAACGGCTTCCTGCTGCAGAGACATCAGAGGGGATTAACGACGATTCTGGTGGTGGATGAGGCTCATCACCTGTCGGCGGAAATATTGGAAGAGATACGGCTTTTGACCAACCTCGAAACATCGCAGCAAAAGTTGTTGCAGATCGTGCTGGCGGGTCAGCCGGAACTCGATCAAAAACTCGATTCCCATGAACTGCGTCAGTTGAAACAACGGATCGCGCTGCGTTGCCATCTCGACCCGCTCGGTATGAACGAAACCAGGGAGTACATGGCCCGCCGTCTCCAGATTGCGGGAGCGCCTGCCGCCGGCCAGATTTTTTCCGAGCCTGCGATCGAGGCTGTGTTCCGCCACTCGCGGGGGATTCCGCGGCTCGTCAACACCATCTGCGAGAACGCGCTGCTCTCGGGCTACGCCAAGCAATCCGCCACCATTACGCCTGACATCATTGACGGCGTTGCGCGGGATTTGCGGCTGGGAGTGGTGGTCATGGCGCCGAAAAACAATGTCGTACCTGGATCGTCGAAAGAAGATCAGAACGAGCTCCTGCTGGCGGTGAAAACGTTGCTGGAAGTACATGACCGCATGCAGGTGGCTGGGGCGAAGGGGCGGCTGCAGTAGGTACCAGTTTTTTTCATATGAGCTATATATTTGAAGCGTTGCAGCGAGCGGAGGCCGAGCGGTCGGGCGGAAGCCTGCCGAAAGACGCCGGTTCGGTCACCGATCTGCTGCACGGAGTCGAACAGGAAATCGAGCGTAAGCTATCTCTTTCGGAATTGCCGGCGGTGGCGATACCAGAATTCTCTGGGACCGATTCGTTTGCGGCTGCGAAAGTGCTCTCGCCAGCACCGGGGGCAGGTTCCCGGCTGGTGTGTCTGACGGATCAGGGCGGACTGGCGGCCGAGAAATTTCGTGTGCTGGGATTGAAGCTGCGGCACCTGCGCGAACGGCGAAAGCTCAAACGGATCGTAGTGACCGGCACGGCCCCGCAAGAAGGAAAAAGTCTGGTCGCGGCCAATCTCGCGCTCAATCAGGCGCGCAGCAAGGTTTTGAAGACGCTGCTGCTGGACGGAGATCTCCGGCGGCCGTCCTTGGCTAGCCGCTTCGGGTTCGACCGTTCGTTGCCTGGTCTGAGCGAGTGTTTGCGAGGCGAGCGTCCGCTTTCTGAGGTGGTGTACAAACTCAATGGCTCCGCTCTCTGGTTCCTCCCCGCCGGACGCGCACCCGAGAACCCGCTGGAACTGATGCAGAGCGGACGCCTTCCGGAATTGCTCGACCGGCTTGGAGCGTTCTTCGACTGGATCGTGATTGACACTCCTCCGGTTGTTCCCGTGGCGGATACGCCGTTCTGGATGAAGTTGGCGGACGGAGTTCTCGTGGTGATCCGCGAAGGNNTGCTGGGTATAGTCGTCAACAGTTGCAGCAGCAACGAGCACAGTGATTATTATTCGCGTTACGGTCAGGCAAAGGTTCGAACCGGCGAAGTTCCCCCCTCCGCCGAGAACGATTAAGAAGTAAGTCGGAGTTACGAGATCAGAGTTAAATAAGCCTAGCTCCCCCAACTAGGACCGTAACTCCTCCCCCAATTGATCACCATTACAGGTCTGGGCCACTTTATGTGGCTCAGCAAGGAGCTACCCGTGGCATCCCGTCCCGCAAATTCGAGGATTCGCTCTGCAGAACTCCCTCCATCACAAAGCCGTGTGGCGCCCGGCGAAGTGCTGCACGAGGAAACCTTTCACCGCATGATCTCGCTGGAGCGCAAGCGCAGCGAGCGTTCGCAACGGCCGTTCGTGCTTTTGCTCATCGACACCGGACGGAATCAACCGGGTGACAAGCCAAGCCGTGTTTTGCTGGACATGCTTTCCGCGCTCCAGGGAGCGACCCGTGAGACCGACGTTACGGGCTGGTATACGACCAACTCCGTGGTGGGAGTCATGTTCACCGAGATCGTTCTGGACAACAATGCAGTGCTCAGCACGATCCTTTCGCGGGTCGGGGCGGTGCTGCGCGGACGGCTCGACACCGATCAGTTCAGTCGGATCAAGTTTTCTTTCCACGTGTTTCCGGATGACTGGGACTCCCAGGACCAGGAACGTCCCAGCAACCCGACCCTTTATCCGGATCTCGAAAAGCGCCAAGAGTCGAATCGACTGGGACGCGCCACCAAGCGGATGATCGACGTTCTAGGCAGCCTGTTATTGCTGGCGATTTTGTCGCCCGTATTTTTTATGATCGCGGCGGCGATCAAGCTGACTTCCCGCGGGCCGGTTTTATTTCAGCAGAAACGCATTGGCGAGCATGGAACTCCCTTCACGTTTCTGAAGTTCAGGTCGATGTACATGAATAACGATTCCAGCGAGCACAAGGAATATGTTCGTCAGTTGATTGCCGGTCAGGCGGAAAAGAAGTCTGCCAACGGCAACGGAACGGGTGTTTTCAAGCTGACCAACGATCCGCGGATNNCGCACGATCCGCGGATCACGCCGGTGGGCAGGATGCTGCGGCGCTCAAGCCTGGACGAGTTACCGCAACTGATCAATGTGTTGCGCGGCGAAATGTCGCTGGTCGGACCTCGTCCGCCCGTGCCGTATGAAGTGGAAGCCTACGCCACCTGGCATCGCCGCCGTCTGCTCGAAGCGAAGCCGGGAATCACCGGACTCTGGCAGGTGTATGGCCGCAGCCGCGTGGAGTTTGACGACATGGTCCGGCTGGATTTGCGCTATGCCCGCGATTGTTCTCCCTTGCTCGATCTGAAGATTCTGTTGCAGACTCCAAGAGCCGTGATGAGCGGAGACGGCGCCTGTTAGTTCTCTTCGTAATGTTTTCCCCCGTTCCTTCCTTCCCCANNGATTTGCTCTGGGCGCGGCAACTACAGTGATCCTCATAAGGTGAAATCCAATGCTTAAGTTTGGTGTTGTCGGCTACGGTTATTGGGGGCCGAATGTCGTGCGCAACCTGCGCGCCCTGGAAGGCTGCCAGGTTGTTGGCATCTGCGATCAGACTCCCGCGGCCCGCAAGCGCATACAGGCGGCGCATCCCGGGATCCCGGTCCACAGTGACTTCCACGAACTGGTAAAGTCGCCGGATGTGGATGCCATCGCGGTGATCACGCCGGTGTGGACGCATTATGAGCTAGCCAAGGCCGCGCTCGAAAACGG
>PMMJ01000253.1 GCA_003162255.1 Acidobacteriaceae bacterium
TTTACCCAACAGCAGAAGACAATTCTGGCCAGCACGACGCGGAGCAACCTGATCAATGCCGTCGCCAAGACCGGCAAAACAACCCTTCTGGCCCGGAAATACCTCGATCAGCAGGAGCACCCGGGGTCCAACAAAGCAATCTTCATCACCGCCAACGCCCTGGCTACGCAACGGGTCCTTGAACATCTCCAAAGAATCACGGCTTTAAGTTGGGAAGAGGACTGGATAGGGACTTTTGCTGAAATCGGCGGCAAGCTGCTAAAGCGCTACCACCGGGAACTCTCTTATACCAAACCGCCCCAGATCGTCTCCGATCACGCGGCTTCCGCTGATCGCGAAGCCGCGCGCAAAACCGCCGTCCAACTCCACCCCGACACTGCCAGCGCCGCTTTCCACGAGCAGTGGAACAAGGCATTTGTCCAGCTCCTGCGCCGGAAAAACATCGCGACACCGCGCAGTCTCATCATTGAGACGGCCAACCTGTTTGCCAAGGTGGTGCAACCGGAGCTCGCCGGCATCCGCCTGCTCCTGGCCGACAACGTCCACGATTTCGGTTGGGAAGAGCTGCTGGCCCTCTCGGCGTTGCAGGAACGGATGGGGCAAAGCTTTTTCGCCGGCAACAGCAACCTGGCCATCTACGAACGGCAGCAGGACCTTGACCCGGAGCACTGGCTGACGTTGGTCAACCAGGACGGAATCAAAATGCACCCGCTCACGCAATTGTTCGGCGTGGGCAACGCCCAAGGGGTGTTCCTGCAGCAACTGGCCGCCTTCAATTCCAAACGCGTTTACGAATCCGCGTTTACCTGCGCCGCCGACCCAAACAGCCAAATGCTCGTGGAGGTCACTGTTCCCACGCGGCGCCAGATGCTTGAGGTCATTCTGGATATGGAACCAGGGCTTCAGCTCGGCATCCGTCAGCGCCTTTTGGCCGTCATCCTCCGCAATCCCGACGACGCCCGGGAGATGTCTCGCAACCTCAAAAAGCCGCACTTCCTGCAATGGGACAAACACCGCTTGTGGCATCGGCCAGCAGTGCCCGCAAGAGGAATCGTCTGCACCACGCCGTTCGAGGCGCCTTATCTCAACCCGGATTATGTCGTGCTGCCGAACTGCTTGAACGGATATTGGCCCTACCAGCGCGAGCGCAACGCGGAAAACTGTCGCCGGGCCTTTCTAAGATCCGTCAGCAGCGCCAAGACGGGGGTCTTTTTCCTCATTCCCGATCCGAGCAACGCCCTGTTGCCCAGTCCCTTCCTCGCCGAAGGCTGCACGCCCNNTTTGAGAGAGCGCCCGTTCGTGTTGGCGGCGCAACCGATGAACGTGCAATTGCGACCATACCAAGGAGAAGCCGTAAGGTGCTGCTTCGGCCTGTGGGAAAAGAGGGTGCTGAACCTGCTGCTCGTGGCGGCTGTCGGGGCGGGGAAAACCATCATTGCCGCCATGATCATGAAGCTGCACTTGGGGAGCCCAAACAAACGCGTCCTCTTTCTTGCCCACCGGGAGGAGTTGCTGGAGCAGACCGTGGAAAAACTGGCGATGATCGACGACCAGATCGTTGCCGGGATCGAGCAAGGCAGGAACATCTGCCCGGCGCACGCCAAGGTCATGGTGGCCTCCATCGCCACCGTCAAGAATATCGANNATCTCCGCGCAGAATCCAAACCGGCATCTTTTGGGCATCACGGCCACGCCGATACGAATGGACGGTGGGAATCTTTCCATCCTTTACGAACGCCTGGCTTTCCGAATCGATATGCCCCAGTTGATCGACGCGGGATACCTCTGCCCCATCCGCGGTTTGACCGTCCGCACCAATGCGTCTATTGCGGGCGTTCCTCTGACGGCCGAGGGGGATTACGATCCCGACAAATTGGCGGAAGCGATCGACACGGAAGCCCGCAACCGCGTGATCGTTCAAAGCTATCTGCAGCGCGGCGAAAGCCGCCCAGCCATCGTTTTCGTGGCCAACGTTCGGCACGCTGAACATCTCGCGGCCGAATTCCGCAAACAGGGCATCACCGCACAGGCGGTTTTCGGCAAGCAAAAGAAGGCAGAGCGCCGCCAGGTCATCGATGATTATCGGCAAGGGCGGTTAAGAATTTTAACGAACTGTCAGACTCTAAATGAAGGGTTTGACGCTCCGCACACGTCTTGTGTAGTCCTGGGCCGGCCCACTCGTTCACCCGTGACTTTCCCCCAGCAAATTGGCCGCGGTTTGCGAACTGACCCCTCGAAGCGCGATTGCCTCGTCATCGATCTCGTTGACATTCACGCCCAAGACGTCATCACCCTGCCCAGAATCTTCTCTCTGCCGGAGAACCTGCTGCTCAACGGGGAAAACATCCGCCAAGTCCAACGAACCATCGAGAAGGCCCGGCTCTATCACCCGGAAGTGGACTGGGACGTTACTCGCGAATTCACCGCGCAGGACATCCGGCAGCTTCTGGAGCCGCCGGATTTCTTCCACCTGGCCCAGACCATTCAACCGGACGCTTCCACCTCGCTCAGCTGGATGCCGCTGAACGACAACTTCGTCTGCGTCGTCAACATCCGCGAGAACCGCGTGGCCCGGTTGGACCGGGACGATCTTGGGGCTTGGCACTTCTGTTACGGGCCGACGCGCCTGAGGCTGGGGAGCAAGAAGCAGGAAGTTTTGCTTGATGCGAC
>PMMJ01000306.1 GCA_003162255.1 Acidobacteriaceae bacterium
GGCGAACATTCCGTCCGCAATTCGACCCATTAGAAGCGGTGCGTCCCAACTGCTCCCGCTGTGGCCGTGCGGTTGATCCGGTGTCTCGACCGGGACATTTGCCACCGTGACGTAAAGCGGGCTGTGTTGGCCCTTGGGGGACGTCACGAAGCAAACCGTGAGCACGCCAGCAAGTACCGTGGCGAGAGCCTTCTTCGCCACAACACCGTGCTCCACGACTCGATTTGCACACTTCAGTTCGGCCGCGAAGTGCTCTCTTAGCTCCGGCTCTGGAAGATCTC
Source organism: Acidobacteriaceae bacterium (assembly GCA_003162255.1). GTDB lineage: Bacteria > Acidobacteriota > Terriglobia > Terriglobales > Acidobacteriaceae > Acidiflorens. The sequence goes on from PMMJ01000306.1 coordinate 282, forward strand.
CAGGGATCGGACCGCGGATCCTGGTGCCGTGAGCCAGCGTGTATTCGCGCTGAGGAGCGTCGAACGCAACCTTGCCGAAGCATCCGTTAGTGTCGCGCTCCCGGTCAACGGTGAACCCGAGCTCCGAGATTGTCCGGACGTGGGACTCGCTAATCGCGGCCGCCTTATGATTGCGTTCTTCTTGGGTCAGAATAGTCATATACGATCTCGAAATACTATTTTAGTCACTCATAAGTCGTAAGTCTAATAAGTCAACTTCCTCAGGCCTAATAGTACCCGACCGTTTCCCCGCAAGCAGGTCCGGTTTCTCAGATCGCCAGTTCGGGCACTTCAGCATTTGTCTATTTGATGAAGTAGCCGGAGACTCTCCACTTGCCGTCTTTGTCGAGCATGGGAGTGACTGTCTCCACCGCCGACTGCTTGTGCTCGAAGCTGCTGTCGTATTGTATAACCACATACTCGCCATCCGGCGCCCCTGGCAGCGTCGTTTTGTATGTCGCGCTCTTGAGCTTGCGCGATAGCAACTTGCCGAGCGGGTCTCGCGTCGCCGTCAGGGCGTCGTGCCACTGTTCTTTCGTGACGTGGGTCTTAAAGAGGGTTGAGGCCTCCTGCCAACTGTCGGAGTACTTTCCGGAGTCGACCAGAGCGAGCCATGCATCCGCCGACTGCTTTGCAATTTCTTCAGATTTCTGCTGAGCTCGTGCGACCGAGCAGACACCTAGCAGCAACGTGAGCATAACAACTGCCGATACAAACTTGGATTCCGTTGTTCCGAGACTGACGGTCATTCGAGTTCTCCTTTTCGTATATCTAAGCTCATCGCAGCCGCCTCAGTAGCAGAGCCAAGATGAGCGCAGCGATGCCGATGAGCATCCCAATTAAACGGGCCTTATTCTCTCGTTCCAACATGAGTGTCTCGTTACGCGCCGCGCTTGGTCTTTAACTCGGTTAGTAACTGCTCGATGCGGTCTTCTTTCTCCAAAGCGGCGAGGCGATTTTCTACGTCATCGGCAAGGAGTTGGGCCTTCGCTCCGCCTATAGCTTCTTCGCGAGCCACTTTCTTTTTCATGCGGTCGAAAGTGACGGACTTGCTGTTGGCATCCAGGCCGGACTGCGCGTCGGTGGCTCGATTGGCGGCGCGGGCGCGGCGGTGCTGCGCGATCAGCAGATCGGCCTTGGCATTGGCCTCGGCCAACTTCTGATCGAGAGTGCGCAGGGCCGATTTCAGATTCTCGGCTTGAGCTTTCTGGTCTTCGAGCTGTTGCGCGAAGTTCGAGCTCAGGTCGCGATAACTCTCGACGCGAAGCAGAGCGGCGCGGGCCAGGTCGTCTTGCTTCTTGTCGACGGCGAGCTCGGCCTTGCGCATCCATTCCTGGATCTTGTCGTCGTTTTCGAGTTTCTTCTTTTCGAGCAGGTGCTGGTCGGCAATGGCGATGGCGACCTGCGTTTTGACCTGCAAGAGCTGGTTGTTCATGTCGAGGATGACCTGCTTGATCATCTTTTCGGGCTCCTCAGCTTTGTCGATCAGGTCGTTGAGGTTAGCCCGGACTAAGGTGGAAACGCGTTCAAGTAATGCCATAAAACACCTCGTGTAATTCAGTCGTTGGTGGTTCGTCTTTGGTCGTTTGGTCTTTTGTTCCAGGCGCCGCCTACCAGAGAGATCGCGATATAGGCTGCGATTCCGGCGGCCACCCAGATGCCGATGTGGCCGGTGGCCGCGCCGAGGGCCGCGCCCATGGCGGCTCCCAGGGCGACGGACAGGCCGAGTGATCTGGCGTGATGAAGTTCTTGTTGCACGGACTGCCTCCTAACATCTGTCGTTCGTCGATGGTCGTTGGTCGTTCGCGATTCGTCGTTCGCGCTTCTGCCGAACGGCTACTCACGACCGACGACTAACGACTAACGACCATCGACTGCTTCACTAACTACTTATCCTCCGGCTTTGGCGACTTATCCCCGATCTGCCGCACCTTGCCTAGCAGTTCTCCGAGCGGCATGCCCGAGAGCGTCTCGAACAGCGCCGGGACCTGGGCTGCCATTTTGGTGATGTCGCCTGTTATCTTGTTCAGTCCGGCGCTGTCGCCGTTGCCGGTGGAAACGATGGTGATCTTGTCCACGTTAGCGAGCGGCGCGGCCAGCGCTTTCACGACTTCCGGCAAGCCCGTAAGCAACTTGTCAAGGACCGCGGCCTGGTTGTACTCCTGAAATGCCTCGGCTTTGACGTTCATGGCTTTGGCTTCGGCCTCACCTTTTTTGAAGATGATTTCCGCCTCGGCTTCTCCCTGGGCGCGAATCGCCGACGCGTGGCCTTCGGCTTCCGCGATCAGGCGCTGCTTTTCGGCGGCGGCCAAGGTTTCGATGCGCTGGCGCTCGATCTCGGCGCCTTTCAATACGGTCGCGATCAGTTCTTTCTCGCGCCGCGCGATTTCGGCGTCCTGAACCTTGACCTGTCCTTCTTTTTCTACTTGCTGCACGCGCACGCTTTCGGTCGTGACCTGCTGCTGCATGACGTTGGTTTGAATGTCGTAGGCCTTGTCGGCTTGCGCCTGCTGCTTTTTCGTGACTTCGAGGTACTGCGCTTTCTTGACTTCGAGGTCGCGCTGCGATTCGGCTTGCTTGGCCTGGGAGAGCGTCTCGGCCAGCACGCGCTCCTGATCGGCTTGCGCTTTTGCTACCGCCGCCTCGCGCGTCGCGATGGCGCGCTTGATGGCCGTGTCGCGCTCGGCTTCGGCAGTGGCTACGTCGGCGTCGCGCTTGATACGGGCGACGTCGGGCTTGCCCATGTTGGTGATGTATTCGTTCTTGTCTTTCACTTCTTTGATGGTGAACGAGATCACTTCCAGACCCATCTTGTTCATGTCGTCGGCGCAGGTAGAACGCATACGGTCGCCGACCATCTCGGGCTGCTTGACGATCTCCTCGACGGTGAGTTGTCCGATGATGCCGCGGAGATGGCCTTCCATCACCAGACGGATCAGACCCTCGCGCTCCTGATCGGTCTTGGTGAGGAACTGCTCGGCCGCGGTGAGGATGGACTCCGTGTCGGACTTTACTTTGATCTGCGCGACGGCCTCCACGGTTACAGCCACGCCCTGCTTGGTGTAGAGATCCTGCTGTGGCGCTACGTCGAACGACATCAGCTCAAGCGAAAGATCGTGGCAGCTTTCGATCATCGGAAACACGATCGTGCCGTGACCACTGACCACGCGCTTGCCGCGAAAGCCATAAACAATCAGCGCTTCATGGGGCCCCGCTTTGCGGTATAAGCGGGCCAGCATGCTCATCAGGAACAAGGTCGCCAATACGACCAGCCCCGCGATGACCCAGACTTCCATTGCTATGCCGAACATGATTGCCTCCCGGAAAAATCGTGTTCACAGCTCAGCGACTCATGACTCGGTCGAGATCGCGCACAATGCGTTGCGGATCGCTGTGGCCGAGGAAAACCTCGCCGTTCGAAGTCTTGATGTGAACCACCTTGTTGCCCCACACGTAAGCGCGGGTGTTGCCCACGCCGCGAATGCCATAGCCGCGAGCAAAGGCCCAGGGCTCGACCGAATAACTCACAATCGACTGTCTCGGAATCGAGCGCATCCGGAATCCAAGCATGCGAATCTCCACCCCGTGCCGCAGAAACCGGTACTGGAAGCCGCTCCACGACATCGCGCCCACGGTGAGCGCTATTAGACCCATCAAAATCATGGGAATCATCGCCATCGGGTGGGACGCGACCGCGATCGCCGGCAAGATCAGCACAAGCAGGAGGATCAGGGTCCACGCGCGCCCGGAGTGCGTTTCTTCCACAAGAAGATCAGCGGCTAAAGGTCCGGTGGAGGGAAGCGGCGGTTCGCGCCGGACTGCGATGTAAATCGCGATCAGCAAGATCAGCGCGATCGGGATTGCGATCAGGGCCGCTCCCAGTTGCAATGGTGTGCCGTGCAGATTGTAGTTCACGATACTGCGGTTCACCTCGACCATGACTCCAAGCACGAGGGCGCAGAAGCTAAGCATCGCCCAGGAAAATGTGTCGACCCGGTAATGGGCGATATAGAGCAGCAGGATTGTGAAGACCGCCAGCAGAAAAGCCATGAATCCCACCGCAAAGTTGACCGCTTCGCCGCGCGACATCCAGCCGTTCGCTTGGTTGGCGGCGTTGAAATGCGTAGCCACGCGGACCGGCAGTTGGTCCCACACCTGTGTGTACTGGAGCGCGGCCAGCGGCAGCGTGATCCAGAGGAAGACGATTGCGAGTTGAAAGAATCGACGATGCATAAAAAGCCAGAGCCAGGTTTCAAAGTTTCAGAGTTTCAAGGTTGCAAAAAGCTTGCGCTTTCGCCAGTTCCTTGAAACCTTGCAACTTTAAAACCTGCTTTCTACTCACCACTGATCTCCTCCCAGCGCTTGACGTAGGCGATGCCTTTCTCGTAGCGAGCCACCATGATCTCCGCGCCCTTTGCGATGGCGCTGCCGTTTTCGCTGCGCGCTCCACAGGTGCGCCTGGTGCCCGCCTGCGAATAAATGATTTCGCCGGTGCCGTTTTCTCGGATGGGCATCGAGATTCGTCCCAGTACTCCGACCATTTCGTAGTCAGCGGAGTCCATGTTCTCCTCGCGCGAGATCAGCACGCGCGTCATGAACAAAAACACAATTCCGGAGCCGAAGAGGCCGGCTCCCATGGCGATCAGCAGGCCGAGCGCGAACCATACGCTAGAAAAGCGCGTGATCAAGAATCCCGTGCCGCCGAACCACGCCAGAAAGGCAGTCAAGGTGATGAAGTTGAACGGCGACACCTGCGCCTGGCGACTCGCAGTCGTGCCACTGCCGCTATGCCCATGCGCCACCGGGGCATGTCCGGCGGCAATATGCCCGCCGCCATGCGGAAGGTGCGGAAGATGCACATGCCAGCGCATTCCGCCCGCGATGAACGAGACCGCGCTCAGCAGAAAACCGACGGCGAAACAGGTCAAGTAAAAATCAGCCCACGTCATATTCCAGGTCATATGCCAACCCTAGGGTTTCGCCTTCTGGGCCCGGTGCCATTGGCGCGCGCGGCTTCCGGGCGCAGGGCTTCGAACATGCGGTCGGCGAGTCCGGGCGTGTTCAGGATTTCGCCGAGCAGGAGCAGGCAACGCCGGGTGTCCTTGTCACGCGCGACCTTGATCAGGACGTCGCTCACTTCGGGGTCGCTGGCGAAACGCTCCGAGCCTTGCAAGAGCCAGACATCGAGCTGACCTTCGGTAGTGCGGAGGTCGGAGACCAACTCGGTGTGATAGCCCTCGGGATCGTCGACCAGAAAGCCGGGGTGCACTTTGAAGAAGCGCGCCAGCAAAGTGCGCGAGGATTGCGTCATGTGCGGACGCTTGCCGCGCTCGATCTGCGAGAGATACGACTGGCTGATGGCCTTGCCCGTCTCCGCTTGAATGCCTTTCATCAACTCCTGCTGGGTGAGAGGACGATTCAAGCCGCGCAGGGAACCTTCGACCTCGCGGAGGTAGCGAATTTTTTCGCCGAGCGTCATATATGCCAAATCGCAATAATGATATCGCAATATGAAATATTGTCAAGCGTTGTATTTGGCGGCGTTTCAGAGGGTTGCGGAGGCTGGCTCGAAGTTCCTCGGAATAGCCACCGGGGCGTCGACGTTGCGATCGCTTGCGGTCCAGTGATTTGCCGGCCGGGGTGCCGGATTGGTCTAGTGGCTGTTCATGGGGACGGGCGGCGAGAAGAAAAAGCCCCCGCCAATCGGAGGCCTAGCCCACTTTTTCGTGGGATCGAAGACAGGATAAGCTTCTTCTGCTACAAACATGTTGTTGAGACGGTATTTTGTGGTAAAGGGGAAAGCTTCTGAGTATCTGATGAAAGCACTCCTGAGTATCTGATGAAAGCGCAACACGGCGTTAGTTATTCGCGGATATTTTCCGCAAGCTAGTGGCTGCCCAATTCGGTTAGCCGATGACTTACTATCAAGAAACCCGCCTAAACCAAGAAATTGTTCACAACACACTCACGGGAGGTTAATTTGACAGTACTATTCCTCTCCTTGTAGTGTTCTCTCTGACGGTCCAATCTAATGATCGCGAGCGGCGACGTGTTGTATAGGTGGAGCAGTAAGTTTCTTCCGAATCGGCGCTTGCATACGAGTTTGTCTGGCAACTATGTTAGCTACTCTTGCATTTAGGGAGACTCTGATTAAGTTC
>PMMJ01000434.1 GCA_003162255.1 Acidobacteriaceae bacterium
TGTTGGTGCAATTGGTCCTGATAAACGTCCCAGCATCGACGGATCCTCAGCAGACACCGGCTTCAAATTCCTGCCACCATGCCGACTTATAGTTACCGACCCCCTTACCGTATGAGCTGACAAAGCTGAAGTGGGAGTCCTCTTGTGCAACTTGCGTGGCGAGGTAGGAAAAATAAGCAATGAATAAATGAGAAGCAAGTTTTCCGAGGCATTCAATCCCGAGCGATTCGAATTGTCTACGGTATTCTTACTCATCTCGCGATGCTCGCATTTGATCCTCAGAGGGCCAACTCGACGCGGCTACAATTAAACAGGTAAACGGCATATGCAGCGGTCGACAATACCAGTGGGCGTATCGGTCGATGAGATCGTAGAACGTTACTGGCGCTTTCTCTCGCGCAATGAACAGTACGCCTTGCATTTCGCGCAGTTCAAAAGACGGTATCAGGCAGACCGGAAAAGTGCGGAAGCGGAGGCCATTATGTTTTCTCTGCTTCGGGCTGAGAAGCTTAATCCGGACATTTTTGAAGACCCCGGCACTGGAGGCCCTGACTTCCGCTGTGATCTGTCGCCTGGTGAGTCGTTCCTCGTAGAGGTCACTTCGCTCGATTCGGCATCTGTCTCCAAGAAGTCCGGCCTACCCCTGAGGATTGACGGCGCGGGTGGGGGTGCCTATGGTCTCATCACTGAGAAACTGCTGTCCGCAGCCAAGAATAAGGCAGACCAATTGGGAGGCCATGATTCGCCGGGAGTTCTGGCCATCACTTCCGACTACGATTTCGCAGGCCTTTTGCTCGATCGGATGGCGGCCGAATACCTGATGACCTCCGCACCACAGATCAACGTGCCGCTGGACGGGCGACCGCACTACATGACAACGGACCTGCGCAACGCCGTATTCTGCAACATGAGTCTCTTGGATGCTTCTGGCAATCCGATCATAAGCCCCCGGCGCCGGAGCATCTCCGCGATCCTGCTGATTGCCATCCACTCCAGAGAGTCACGGGTAGTCGGCCTGCTGCATCCTGAACCTGCCAGCCCTTTTGATCCGCACTGGCTTCCCAGGGTGCCCTACCTGCGGTTCCAGCACTGGCCAATTACCGGCAACAAGGCCCCCACAGAATGGATCCTCGGCGAACCTGACCACAGTAGTGCCACTTTCGAGCACAGGCTGATCCGTTAGTGCATAAAAGCGGCAATCGAAAATCGGCCGGCCAGTGAGAGAACAGGGCGGTCTCGCAAGAGCGATTAACGCCGCCCATCATAGCGATTGCTGCGATAATATCGTCGCACTGGAATCACTTCGAAATCGGCGACAATCAGATCGAGGGGAGGGAACGATATGGCTTTGAATGAAGCCGCAATCAAGTCGCTGGCAGGTCTCTGGGGAAGTTACGACTTCTATCTCATACGTGATCGCCATTTCAAGACGGCTTCAGATCTAGTCGAGCGCTTTCTCGAGATCTATCAACCCAGATGGAAGAAGTCGTCCCGTGCAACCTATGCAGATTTTGCGCAGAATCAAAAGCAGGTGCGAGAGCTTCTGACAGAGTGGGCGGAGAAGAAGATTGCCGTGGTGACGGAGAACGAATCGCTCCCCACGCTCCAGAGCAACATCATGTTCAAGCAGTTGCTCTACGGTCAGGAGTCCATCAACTTCGGCTCAATCGGTACGAACTGGAAGAAGAAGGTCGAGATCGCGAGCGAATTAGCGCAGTACAAACCTTGGTCGGTCGCCCATGCTGCGGCAACACTCGGCGGAAGGAAGAAGCTCCGTAAACACATGGAGTCGATCCTCGCAGAATTTGGTACGTCTCGGGAGAGATCCTTCTTCGAAGGCTGGTGGGATCTCACCGACGACGAGGACAGACCGATGCTTTTTCCTCAAGTGTGGGGCCACACTACTGGCAAGCTTTGGCTCCAAGGCTCAAACGAACGAACGTTCCCTGCCTTTTTCAGTTTTGGACTCGTCAATGTCGTGAGCAGAAGTAAAGTCCTGATGCAGTGTGAACCGAAGTCTTCGAAGCTCGATGCAGATGCCAAGTCCGTCTTGGCTGCCAAGCGAAACCTAGCCGCCGGCGAAGGATGGTTATTGTTCGAGTTCACTGCTTCTCAGTTAGCGGATGACCTGAGCGAATGCTTCGACGCCATGGAAGATTGCCTGCACTATTGAACAGTCCTGCTGATTAGATCTCCGATACGGCTAGATTGGTAACGTAAAACGCCCTTCACGACGCTCATTCTTGGGCAAATCACTCGCAACGGGGTTCGGGTTGACTTGCCGACTTCCCGTTACTAATCCGGCCAACTTCCTCGAAGCCCTTCGCCAAGAACCCGAAGGACGGGGCACCCCACTGTGTTGGGTGATGCCAGCGAGATCAAAAGCCTGGGCCACCCGCCGGGGGCGATGTCCATAGTCGCCATTCCTCACCCGCCAGCCTCGCCACAGGGGAAAAGCGTCTTCGCTACAGTCTGGAAATGGGCGTGCGTTGCATCCGCGAAAGGCTTGCATTCGCGCTCGCCGATACGATCGATAATGGCGTTGTCGACCAGCCAAAAGCTCGAAAGCATACCTCTGTCATTTCTGTATCGCTCATCGAGCAGGTCTGCGAAGCTTGCCTCTCGGAAGTATCCGCATAACATTTCGAGATCTTGAGCGGAGAGAACGTGGGGCGGCGTCACCGTTACCGATACCGACTTGCGATTGAACAGGTCTCGGAATCTCGACACCAAGTATGCGTTTATGACTAGAGCCGCCCCGATATCGTCGCGCGTCACAAGGACCGGGAACACTTTGTTAATTTTGGAGGTGTCCAGCCCCTGAATCGCACGCGGACGCTTGCGGTCGAATACCTCTGCAATCCTAGCCGCCAGTTGGCCTATGCCCTTTCCGGACTCTCGATTTTGGACTAATTTGGTCTCGATTTCATCGCGCAGCTTAGCGGGGTCGGTTCCGTACTTCGCATCCGCCGTGAAGGTTGCGCCCTTTGACTCTACAAAAAGCAGCGAATCTCCGCACACGATGAGAGCGTCAGAGACCTCTTCGCCTGTGTCGCAAAATTCTGGGTTGGGATAAATGTGGTTAAGTAATTCGTCGGCGGACTCGGCGATCAGCCAGTTCACGTAAGCCTCGAACGCCAGTCCCCAGTCTTGATGGAAGCGTAGCCGTGCTGTCTTCGGGAGAGCCTCGTTAATGCTCCAAAAGACCCCGCTTTCGCCCTTTTCTGCTAGGTAGAGCGAGTCGATGAGAAAGTAGTCTTGATTCTCCCGGAATATTGGTTTGCTTCTGAAGCAGGTGAAGTCGCTTGCGGCGTCCTTTCGCTGGCTGAGCGATTGGGTGAAGTCTTCCCTCGTCGCCGAGATTTCAGCGAGGAAGCTGGCCAGGACCGCAGGNNGGTGGTTCTGTACCATCCTTCAGAATGCTTGGCGAGCAATTTTCGGCCCGGAATTGACGCCAGCCTTTCTCAAGTTGCGCTGCCTGATCCGCAATGGGCGACGCTGACGTCCTCCGAAGGCTCTGGAGACTATGTACGTGACGACAGCTTATCTACTCTTCTTTTGCGGAGCCTGAAAGTGAAGCCCGTCGAGTCCTCGGTTGTGGTGCCAGTTATTGCCGCAGGAAGTCTCGTTGGGGTCTTGCATCTGGGCAGCAGCTCCCAGGGCT
>PMMJ01000319.1:0-487 GCA_003162255.1 Acidobacteriaceae bacterium
ATCTGGTAGTCCGAATGCAGCCCCAGTTCCGCAGCAGCGCGGATGAGATTGGAAACTTGTTGGTGGGCACGCCCGACGGGCAGCAGATCCCGCTCAGCCAGCTCGCCAATATTACTCAGGGGAACGGCGCGTCCTTTATCTATCGCGAGAATAACTCCCGCTACATCGGCGTGCAGTACAGCGTCGAAGGGCGTGACTTAGAACGGGCGGTACGAGATGGCCAAGCGGCGGTGAAAAAGGTCGTGACTCTGCCGCCCGGTTATACGATGGCGTGGGGCGGTGAATACAGCCAGTTTCTTGAGGCCAANNAGCCGGTGGGAGCGCTGATTGCGTTGAAACTCACTCACACGCCCTTCAGCGTTTCGTCAGCCCTGGGTCTTATGGCGTTGCTGGGGGTTTCCGTGGAGACAGCCGTCATTCTCGTTTCCTACATCAACAAGTTGCGCCAGGAGGGAATGGGCATTCGCGCGGCCACACGGGAAGCTTC
>PMMJ01000319.1:504-5185 GCA_003162255.1 Acidobacteriaceae bacterium
CCCATCATGATGACGGCCCTGGTTGCTTGCCTCGGATTGCTGCCGGCCGCTCTTTCGACCGGCATTGGATCGGATACGCAAAGACCCTTCGCCATAGTTATTGTGGCTGGCCTGATCTCCAGACTCTTCATCGGCTTTTTCGTCAATCCCGTGCTGTACGAAATGGTGGCCCGTGAGGGCGATGTGCTGCAGGTATAGTAAGGAGAATAGCGTCTAACCTCTCGACGCCCTCCAGAGAGCTCCTGGTTTAGGTGCGACTTAGCTCCGCCATCCCGCCATGGTTTTCCTCGCGCTCTCGTTTATAACTATGACTTGGTGAGTTCTGGGGTAGATTCGAGAAAGCTTCTCTCGATTTCGGCGCGCTTCACACCGTGGGGTTAGCGGACATTCCCACCCGTTTCACTTCGTGCCATCGCATATCGCCACGAAGATATTGCCAGATGCCTTGCAGCCGCCAGAACATCGTCAACTGCCGGTACGGGAAATGTTCGAAAAAGCAATAAAAGATCAGACGAGTAACTTCGCGCCAGTCGCTATATCGGCGAAAAGTCATCTCTTCAAGAAGAACGGATCCTATGGAGATCAGGGTGGCAAAGGCATATCCAAACAATAGAAATTGCAGAAAAAAATGTTCGCTAAGGCCGCCCAATAGGAACGCACAAAACATAGTCGAATAACCAAACAACTCGACAATTGGGGCCGCCAGCTCGAAGATCCACATGTAAGGCAGAACCATCCAGCCCACACGTCCGTAACGGGGCCGGAACAACATATCCCGGGCCGGCCAGAGGGCATCGATCAAGCCTTTGTGCCAACGGGCCCGCTGTCGAGCCAGTGAAGCCAGGTCGGAAGGCGCCTCTGTCCAGCAGGTGGGATCGGGAATGAAATTGATGTGATAGGGACGGCCTTCCTCCTGCAGGTGACGATGAAGCCGAACCACGAGGTCGAGGTCTTCCCCGACTGCATGGGTGCGGAAACCTCCGACTTGCTTCACCAGATCGCGTTGGAAGATTCCAAAGGCTCCGGAAATGATCGGCAGCATGTTGAAGCCGGCCCAGGCTTCGCGTCCCACCAGGAATGCGCGCAGGTACTCAATCACCTGCAACACCTCAATCGGTTTTTTCGGCAGGCGCACTTCTTTCAGTTCGCCGCCAGTCACGGTGCAGTTGTTCAGGACGCGCACAATCCCCCCCACCGCGACCACCCGGCCGGGATCGGAAAATACGCCAGCCATGATGCGCATCAGGGATTCCTTCTCCAGGATCGAGTCGGCATCTACGACACAGATATAAGGACTGGTGGCCGCGTTGATTCCTGCGTTGATAGCATCGGCCTTACAGCCGGCCGCCTCTTTGTCCAGGACCAGCAGTTGGGGCTCGGTCAGACTGCGGTAGATTCCGCGCAGCGGTGCGGTGGCTATGTCTGGGATGTAGAGAACCCGGGCAGTTTGAAGCTGAAACGCCTGCTCCAGTTTTTCGAGAGTGCGGTCGCGCGACCCGTCATTGACCACAATAACTTCCAGGGCGGGGTAGTCAAGGCTCAACAACGCTTTTACACTCGCCACGATGTTGCTCTCCTCGTTGTGGGCCGGGACGAGCAGAGTAATGGGTGGTGTGAAAGGCGAGGCTTTGAGCAGTTCAAGTTTCAGGCTGCCCAGGCGATGACGGTGCATCGTGTTCTTGAAAATGGCTGTAATCAGCAAAAACAAGTAGATGAGGTTGGACAGCAGGTAGTAAACAAAGAATGCGTCATTCGAAATCGACAAGAAAAACAACATTAGCGCCCACCTGCGGCAACCGCTGCGGCTTTGCTATTCGTACCCATGCGGTTCCTCGCGTCAGCAACCACGTCAAGCAAAGTCTGGGCTGAGCGGCCAGGACCTAGTTCCATGGCGCTGATGATTTTCTCGATGGCTCCCGAGCGCTCCAGTTCGGAAATGAATACCTGCAACGCATACTCGTCCTTGGTCGCAACCACGTCTTCGAGAATCTGCTCAAGTTGTGGCTCCATGCGTGCCAGTGCCCATGCGGCTCGTTGACGAACATAGCGATTGGAATCGCAGAGTGCCCGCAGCAGCGTTCGGATCTTTCCGATGTTCTCGACCTGCCCCAGGGCTACCACTGCCCGCAAACGTACAAACCACTCCGGATCGTCAGCCAAGGAACGAAGCGCCGGCAAGGTGAACGACGCGTTGGTGCGACCTAAAGCTCGGGCCGCGGAACCTCGTACTTCCGGAAGTGGATCCGCCGCCAGCAAAAGTAATTCCTCGCCCAAGCCAGGCGACGCCACCTCTCCCAACACGCGGGCCAGCAACTGCCGGACCGAACCATGGGCGCGCTCCACGTACTTGACCAGTATTTCGGGGTGGCTGCGGCAGCATTTCACCAATGCGCTCTTTAGAGTATGTTCAGGCACGTCGAGGTGAATCAGCATGCGGTCCATCAGTGGAATCGCGGCCTCCGCGAGTGCAATCCGTCCCAGCCCACGAACGGCAGCAATACGGGTCTCTCTGGAGTGCGCATCCAATGCCTCTGCCAGCGCGGGAATGGCCTCGAAGGCTCGCGTGCGGCCCAACGCAATGAGCGCGGTCCGTCGTTGCCATCCCCGAGCCACTCGCGTCTCGCACACGCGCATATCGAGCAGTCCACTCTTGCGCAGACACTGCAACAGACTGGGCAGCGTTTCTGGAGTTCCCATTTCAATGCTGTCGAGCAAAATGGACTCAACAATGTCGCAATCGAGCGGGTTGAACCGCCAGTCGCCCGGCGGGACTTTGCCCGAAACAATATCTTCCCACTGCGCCCGCAATGCCACTGTGCGCCCGTTTCTGCGGCGAAAATAACGACCGCGGTACCAGCGTCGTAAGATGATGAATCCGACCAGTAATAGGATTCCCAGCAACGACACCAGAATCGCCTTCAGCACCAGCCCTGCAGGTCCGAGTGCTTCGATCGCGCTAGAAATGAATCCCATAGCTCAATCCGAAGCTCGTTCTTATCTGGTTCAGGTTCAGGTACTGGCGGGACACGTATCCGGTAAGATCCTGCCTTTCAGCCAACTGGTAACGCAGTCCGCCGCCGTAAGTGTGCCCGGCAATCCGGCCGATCTGGTCAATCTGAGAGAAGTTTTCTGTGCCCACCCCATAGAACACATTGCCCGTGAGATGACGCGGAAGCGGGAACCCAAGTTTGCTCCAGCCGGAAGGCTCCCAGGACACGTCCGTGCCGGCAAATCCGGTGCGCGCTCCGATCACCGCCAGGGTCCAGGTCCAATTCCTGGGTAGGTAGACAATCTGATTTGTCGTGAAGGTCAGGACATGCGCGCCGCGATACCAAAACCATTGCTGCTGATAAGAAGCCTCCAGCCCTTGCACCCAAGGGTTACGGAAGCGGAAAGCGTGTCCGTACTCGAAAAATGCTTCGCGCGTGGGCACCACCTGCTGCTGGTTGGCCAATGCGCCGCCCACATTGAGCCAGTCTTTTGGGGTAAAGTGAAATGCTGTACTGGCCAAGAATTTGGCTGCATTCTCTCCGAATCGCTGGTAGATGCTGGTCCCGAGGACCGTCGACCATTGCTGGTTCCAACGGGAACTTAGGCTGATACCCTGCGTCTGAGCTGTGCCGGTGTAGTTGAAGAAATCGACGTCATCACTGACTCGGAGTTCGTGGACGGTGTTTTGTCCAAGTTCTGCCATTGCCGTCTTGGCATCGTGGTTCTCCGGATCGAACTTGAGGGTTTCCCGATATTCCATGCGCGCTTCGGGCACGCGGCCCATCAAGCTCAACACCCGGGCGCGTCGCACCAGAACCTCGGGATCCGAAGGAGAGATCTTTCGTGCCTCATCGAGGGCCTGCAACGAATCCTGCCACTTCTGTTGCCAGAGCAGAACGTCAGCCAAGCAGGTCAGAACATCGACGTCGTTCGGAACGCTCCGCAGAACAAGCCTGTATTCAGCTTCGCCCTCCGGCCAACGGCCTTTCCAAGCCAGCAATCGGCCTCGCCAACCGTGGGCCTCCAGATCATCGGGCGCTTCTGCCAGGCGCTGCTCGACAATCGCAAGGGCGGCGTCCAAATGCTGACCTTGGACTTCGATGAGCACGCGCTGCTGCCAGTCCTCAATCGTTTGCCCGGAGGCAGGAACTGCCGCCAAGAAAAACAGAATCGCGATGCATACCGCGGGGAGACACTGCCTAGACAGGTAACTAGGTTTCTTCTCGATGGCACTCAATGCCGAACTCTGACGACTTCCATCGATGACCTTATATCTGATCACGGTCTGGCAGAACTTGGGCTGAGCACACGAGTATCTTCGATCAGTTGAATCGACATCCAACGGTCACCTCTTGATTTGACTTAACGCCCAGATTGTCTGTGTTCCGGCGGCCAGTTCGCCTCAACCAGCGTCGAGTCGAACCTGCTTTTTCATAAAGCGCCTCTAATTAGCGTGGCATGTCGCAGTCCAAACTCGATTAGGAGATCTAACCATAGGGCTGCGCGGCACTTACCGGAAGCTGCTCTCATTCGTGCAGAACCAAGGTGTTGTACGATTTCTGGACTACTGTCTGCTGCGAGCACACTTCTCGTCGCTTCCTGTTGATCAGGATTGGGAACCACAGCCGCCGGGGGACTTTTAACTCAGGGTCAGGAGAAGAAGCAGCCCCTTAGCAGCCCGTGGTGCAAG
>PMMJ01000492.1 GCA_003162255.1 Acidobacteriaceae bacterium
CGGGTCCGGCGCAACATGCCCGATCCGGTGCCGGTCATGATCGTCGGCCGCTTGGCTGTCCACAATGACTTTCAGGGGAGAAAGATCGGGCCCGCGCTGTTGCGCGATGCGGTATTGCGTACGTTGCAAGCCGCGGAGATTGCCGGCATCCGCGCCATCCTGGTACACGCAATTTCAGAGCGGGCACGGCAGTTCTATGAAGACTGCGGGTTCATTGCGTCTCCAATGGATCCCTTGACGTTGATGATCACTGTGGTGGAAGCTGTGAAGGCGTTCGTTGGCAAGGATGCCACCTAGGTCAAACGCTTCCAAGCTCAGCCGGGTAGTAAGTTGCGAAAAACTTAGGTTCCGTATCAAGGGTATCGCTTTAGCGATACCGTAAGTCCTCGAAATCAGGCAGCCTCTTTAGGGGCTGGCCGTCGAGATTCATGCGATGCTAGACACATGATCCGTCCCGACTACAAAGAGTTCCTGCGATTGTCGCGCGGAGCCACGCTGGTTCCGGTGGCGAAGTCGATCGCCGCCGACCTGCTGACGCCGGTTTCCGCCTTCCTTGCCGTGGCTGACCAGGAGCCCGATGCCTTCCTGCTGGAGTCGGTCGAAGGTGGCGAGAAGATTGGACGCTACACTTTTCTCGGCGTGCGTCCGTTTCTGCGCCTGGAGTCGCGCGGCGCCGAAATCAAGATCGAGCGTGGCCGAAAAGTCGAGCGGCGCAAGGGAAATGTTTTCGAAGTGATCAAGGAACTGTTGCAGCAGCATCGTCCAGCCGCGATGGAAGGCCTGCCGCCGTTCACCGCCGGCGCCGTCGGCTATTGCGCGTATGACATCGTGCGCCAACTCGAGAACATCGGCGAGCACGCTGTCGACGACCTCGACGTTCCCGATTGCGTGCTGATGTTTTTCGACCGCGTCCTGGCCTTCGATCACCTGCGTCACCAGATCCACATCGTGGCCTCGGCGGACGTGACCCGCGAAACGCCCATAGTCGCCTACGAACGCGCCGTCAAGGACATCGAGCGCATAGAGAAAAAACTCGCCGCCGGATGGAAGCCGGCATACTGGGGCAGACCTGCCACCCAGTCAAGGCTGGCAAAGTCGAAGTTGAAGACGCACGCACGCACTTCGAAGCCAAAATTTCTGGAAAGCGTCCGCCGAGCCAAGGAGTACATCACCGCCGGAGACATCTTCCAGGTCGTGCTTTCGCAGCGCTGGGATTTCGAGCCCGGAGTAACTCCGCTCGACCTCTATCGTTCGCTGCGCACGGTGAATCCGTCGCCCTACATGTATTTCCTGCGCTTCGGGGGAGGCCGGAACGCAAGCAAGAAAAATTCCGGAGGAATGCACGTGCTCGGTTCGTCTCCAGAAATGCTGGTGCGTGCCGCCGGACGCAAGCTCGAATACCGGCCGATTGCCGGCACGCATCCCCGTGGACGCGACGAAGCCGAAGACGCGGCGCTCGAACAGAAAATGCTCACCGACGAGAAAGAACGCGCCGAGCACGTGATGCTGGTCGATCTAGGCCGCAACGACCTTGGCCGTGTAAGCGAGTATGGCTCGGTAAAAGTTCGCAATCTCATGTATGTGGAGCGCTACTCGCACGTGATGCACCTGGTCTCGGCGCTCGAAGGCCGCCTGCGTCCCGAACTCAATGCGATGGACGCCTTCGCAGCCTGCTTTCCCGCCGGAACGCTGAGCGGCGCCCCGAAAGTTCGTGCCATGCAGATCATCGAAGAGCTGGAGCCAACCCGCCGCGGCGTCTACGGCGGTTCCGTCCTCTACGCCGATTTCGCCGGCAATCTGGATTCGTGCATCGCCATTCGGACGCTGCTCATGCAAGGCAAGAAGGCATACCTGCAAGCGGGAGCCGGGATCGTAGCTGATTCCGATCCGCAGCGTGAGTTTGAAGAGTCGGAAAACAAGGCGCGAGCCGTGCTGCGCGCAGTGGAGATGGCCAGGGGAAGTGGGTAGGACTTGATCTTCGATCGTGAGCGAAATCGCTGATTTCATCAGTTATGATGATCGGCGCGCTAAGTCAGGCGACGAAGTCGGCTAGCAAACGTGATGACACAGCGCTCGTCAGTGTCTGCCCTCGTGGAGTGCCCGTTTGCCGCCAAAAGTACACGATGGAACCCAGGCTCTGCGGCGCCCGATGTGCTTCCGCAAGCATCGATTCAACAAGTTGCGCGTCGCCGCCGACGGCCACTCAAGTGCACCAATTAGATTAGAGTGAGCATTCCTTCTCCTCTTTCAGGTTCCCTGAGCTCAGTCAGCCCATCTGAAGTTGTCCCTCTTAGTCATGGTCTTGGTCTTGCGATGAAGGAGGAACTGCGTTATGACACTAGTGACGACGGACTTCCGAGTTAAGTTCGACCAAATGGGCAAAATCTCGCTGATGCGAGTCGAGGGGCAGCTCACGGATGAATCGCTGCCGGAGCTTTATGAGGTGAGTCGACGATATTCGGACGCGATCGATGCCCGCGTGAGCATTGTGGACTTGTCGTCTGTTAGCGAGTTTGACGTATCCAGCCAATCTATCTGGAAACTGGCACGTCAGAAACCGGGCAGCGTCGACCCGACGCGCGGTTGCTTTATTGTCGCCCCGGAAGGATATGCATTTGGTCTATGTCGCATGTTCCAGATTCTAGGGGAGGCTGCACGGCCACGACTGCAAATCGTACGCACCATGGGCGAGGCGTTCGCGGAAATCGGCATTCGATCCCCATGGCCCAACTCAGAGCGGGATAAGAGCGGCACAATCACGTTGCAACAAGCCAGAGCAGCGTTACAAACCGCCATTCTCTGATTCTTGCCCGTTAAGCTTAGTCAGAACTTATGCTGCCGCTTCCCCTTGCATGGCTTTTGTGAAACTCATTATTGCCTGCGTCAGCTGTGCATCGACTTCGTCCGCAATCTTCATGACGTCGGGCAATTGCAAAAAAATTCCCAACATCGGCTTCAGCTGTGTGAGCTCTCAGGCGGCGCGGCAATCCAGAACAGGGTGACATACCTGGTGAACTTCGGAGAATCTGGCAAGAACTTCATCGAAATAGGCAAGACGCTTAAGGTTCAGGAAATTATGCTTAGGCTTGCGGTGCTTTTGAGGCAGACGGAATTTCGCGGTATAGGAGAAACAATGCAAAAACGCAAACTTGGAAAAAGCAATTTGGAAGTCTCGGCTCTCGGCCTCGGCTGCATGGGAATGAGCTTTTCCTACGGTCCTCCCAAAGACAAACAGGAGATGACCTCACTTCTCCATGCCGCCGTGGAACGTGGCATCACATTCTTTGATACCGCCGAAGTCTACGGCCCGTTCACGAACGAAGAACTCGTGGGCGAAGCGCTCGCTCCGTTCCGCGGGAAGGTCGTGATCGCCACCAAGTTTGGATTCGATCTGAGTGGCAGCGATCATCGGCCGGGAGCGGCGGGTCTGAATAGCCGGCCCGAGCACATCAAGGAGGCTGTCGAAGGCTCGCTCAAGCGGCTCAAGGTCGAGACCATCGACCTGCTCTATCAGCACCGGGTCGACCCGAACGTGCCGATTGAAGACGTCGCCGGGGCGGTGAAGGGACTGATTCATGCAGGCAAGGTCAAGCACTTCGGGCTTTCTGAGGCCGGCGCAAAGACAATTCGTCGCGCACATGCTGTCCAGCCGATCACCGCTCTTCAGAGCGAATATTCGCTGTGGACAAGAACTCCAGAGAAGGAAGTGATACCAACCCTCGAGGAGCTCGGGATCGGTTTCGTACCGTATAGCCCTCTGGGCAAGGGATTCCTGACGGGAGCGATGAACGAAAGCACGAAATTTGAGAGTACCGACTTCCGCAGTACTCTCCCTCGCTTTACGCCAGAGGCTCTCAAGGCGAACCATGAGCTGATTGACCTGCTCGGCGGCATTGCGAAGCGGAAGAAAGCGACTCCTGCTCAGATCGCGCTCGCCTGGCTGCTCGCGCAAAAGCCATGGATAGCTCCGATCCCAGGCACGACGAAACTAAACCGCTTGGAAGAGAACATCGGAGCGGCGGCCGTCGAGTTAACCGCCGATGACCTCCGCGATATCGATAGCGCGGCCTCAAAGATCAAAGTGGAAGGCGCTCGATATCCGGAAAAACTCGAGAAGATGACCGGTCTCTGAAAGGTAAGTGCATGTACAACGCGAAAGCTTATTCGGCTGCTAGTGCGACATCGCCGCTGGCCTCGGCCACGATTACGCGGCGCGATCCAACCGAACACGACGTTCAGATTGAAATCCTGTTCTGCGGCATCTGCCACTCTGACCTCCATTCGGTCCGCAACGAGTGGAGCGAGTTCATGCCCACTGTCTACCCGATTGTCCCCGGCCATGAGATCGTCGGCCGCGTCACCAAGGTTGGCTCGGCAGTCACCAAGTTCAAGCTTGGCGACCTCGCCGCCGTCGGCTGCCTGGTCGACTCGGACCGCACCTGCCCCCGGTGCAAAGCGGGGCTGGAGCAGTTCTGCCCAAACCTGACGCTGACCTTCAACTTCCCCGACAAGCATCTCGGAGGCGTGACCTACGGCGGCTATTCCGATAGCGTTGTCGTCGATGAACACTTCGTGTTGCGCGTCCCCTCCGACCTTGATCTCGCCGGAGCCGCGCCGCTGCTCTGCGCTGGCATCACAACCTATTCGCCCATGCGCCACTGGGGCATCACTAAAGGCAAGAAGGTTGGCGTGGTCGGTCTCGGCGGACTGGGTCACATGGGCGTGAAGTTTGCACATGCGCTCGGAGCCCACGTCGTGGTTTTCACCACCTCGCCCAACAAGAAGGAGGACGCTCTCCGCCTCGGCGCGGACGAGGTCGTCGTTTCCCGCAATGCGAACGAGATGCAGAAGCACACAAGCAGCTTCGATTTCATCCTCGACGCAGTCTCCGCCGAGCACGATCTCAATGCCTATCTCAACCTGCTCGGGCTCGACGGCAACCTTACCCTTGTCGGCGCACCCGCGAAACCGCTGGGTGTCTCTGCGTTCAGCCTGATCATGGCCCGCCGCAATCTCTCCGGCTCTAACATCGGCGGTATCCCCGAAACCCAGGAGATGCTCGACTTCTGCGNNGTGAAGTACCGCTTCTCCATCGATATGGCCTCTCTCAAGTTATAGAGGTGAATCAAGGAAAAGGAAGTCAGAAGATGGACATCAAGAGAAATGGCACGCAACCTTCCGTCAAGGGACCGGCAGAGTGGTTCACGGGCACGGTACGAATCGATCCACTCTTTCAGGCACCCGATCCGGCGCTTGTTCAAGGCGCCAGCGTAACTTTCGAGCCAGGCGCGCGGACTGCATGGCACACGCATCCCCTCGGTCAGACGCTGATCGTAACGGCCGGTTGCGGCTGGGCACAACGTTGGGGCGCGCCGGTCGAGGAAATCCGCCCGGGTGATGTGATCTGGTTTGCGCCCGGTGAGAAGCACTGGCATGGGGCGAGGCCAACCACGGCCATGACGCACATCGCCATTCAGGAAAAGCTCGACGGGAAGGTTGTCGAGTGGATGGAACAGGTCAGCGACGAACAATACCGGGCCGGAAAATAAAGGACATTGCGATGAGCAATAAGCCAACGCGGAACGATACTCTAAAAGACCGCCTTTCCCGATCTCGCGAAATTACGATCACCGTGACGGGCAGAAAGTCAGGACGCGCCATCTCAATCCCAGTCTGGTTCGTATGGGAGGACGAGAAGCTTTACCTCCTGCCGGTGCATGGGTCGGATACACAGTGGTACAAGAACGTGCTCAACAACCCGACGATTCGGGTCGGTGCGCGGGGCGCAGAGGCTGAAGTCAAGGTTGTTCTTGTCACTGAGGCCACACAGGCGTCGTCGGTGGTTGAAAAATTCCGCGCCAAGTACGGGACCGGCGACGTGAAAAAGTATTATTCAAAGTTCGACGTTGCCGTTTTCGCTCAGACGCACTCAACGCCACAATGATCGCGAACGGAAGAGAGGCGTGCCGTTTACGTCACTCCGGCCGATGCGAGCATGGTCAATGCCTCGAATGGCTGGAACTCTTCGGTCACCGGTTGCGTACCCTGAGGATGCGACTTTTACTCTTTCTCGCAGCGGCGTCCCTTTGCTCATGTCCCGCCAATGCGCAACCGAACAAACAGCTGACGGGCAATTCTCAAGTGCAGCCGCGATCCGATAACAAACAGCCGGTGGCCAAGCCCGTTTGGCCACCACAGATTGAGATGCGTGTGCCGTTCGAGCCCACAGCATTCCCAAGCGGACCATATATCTATGTTATGTATGAGCTGCATCTGACGAACTTCGGGCCAGTTCCTGTTTCCCTGAGCCGCATTGAAGTGCTCGACGCAGCTGCGGGAACCGCCCAACCGGCTGCGACCTTCGACGCAGAGCAGCTTGAAACCATGGTGCAGCCTTTAGGTGGCAAGACACTTTCTGACCCCAAGGGAAGGCTCCTAATCGCCGATGGCCAGAGCGCCATCGTTTTTATGTCAATAGCGTTCGATCGCGCCTCACATATTCCAGACAGGCTGCTTCATCACGTGATCACGACCGACTCGGTAGCCGAAGGCGCAGTCATCGCCACACATCACACTGCCCTGCATGTGCTCGGGCCGCCGGTAGAAGGAGCAAACTGGCTTGCAGAAGATGGTCCGAGTAACGATCAAGACAATCATCATAGGCGTGGAGTGGTCATTCTGGATGGCCGGGCGGTAGACTCACGGCGCTACGCGATCGACTGGAAACAGGTCAAAGACGATGCGTCATTCTCCGACGACTCGAAGGACGTGCACTCCTATTATTCCTACGGGAAAGTAGTGCTGGCCGTCGCCGACGGCCGTGTGGTAACGGCAAGAGATGGTCTCCCCGATAACGTCCCCGGACACGGCGAGTCGTTCCACCCTGCCGTGCCGACTACGCTGGAAACAGTTGCGGGAAACACGATCACCCTCGACGTGGGTGGCGGTCAATTTGCGTACTACATGCATCTGCAACCGGGAAGTCTGCGCGTGAAGACAGGGGACCGTGTGCGGCGCGGCCAGGTGCTGGCGCGCATCGGCTCTTCCGGCGATGCCCGCGAGCCACACCTGCATTTCGAAGTCACCACTTCGTCGAAACTGCTGGCAGGCGAGGGCGTGCCTTATCTCATCGACCGGTACCACTGCAAGAACACGAGTGGCGGGCCTATAGAACAACGCATACACGAGATGCCTATGAATAAAAGCGTCGTCGCATTCGGGGAGGCCACGAGATAGGCGCAACGAAATGAGCGCTATCATGATCGCAAAGGAGGTATTCTCGAAGGCGTGAAAACCAACGGCAAACCTGCACTTGCGTGGCCGGCAGACAAGATTGCGGGCGCAAACGAACCGGACACGGCCAAGTTAGCCCGTTTGATTGCCGCCTATGCCCCTCACGACGATAGTTTTGAGCTGCGCGTCCCCGGTTTGCACGCCAGCCGCTTTTCACGAATCAACACAGAGTGTTTTCATTCCGTCCGGTCGCCCTCGTTGTGCATGGTCGCCCAAGGAGCGAAGACCGTCATCGTGGGACAGGAGGTCTACGAGTACGATGCGTCACGCATGATCGTATTCTCCGTTGCCCTGCCAGTTGCTTCCCAGATCACGCGAGCCAGCCATTCCGAGCCCTACCTCGCGCTAAGGCTGGATCTCGACCCGCGCAAGATTGCGGATCTGGTTTTGAAGGTATATCCGCACGGTTTGCCTCCAGTGCAGGAGAGGCGCGCCGTTTACGTCACTCCGGCCGATGCGAGCGTGGTGAACGCCGCGACGAGGTTGATGGAGTGTCTCACGCAGCCCGGAGATGCTGAGCTACTCGCCCCGCTTGTGATCGATGAGATTCTGATCCGGCTACTACGCAGCCCAATTGGCGTTCGCGTCGCTCAAATGGGCTTTGCAGAATCTAACGTCCACCGCGTTGCGAAGGCCATCTCCTGGGTACGCGCCAACTTCTCTCAACCCATGAAGGTCGAAGATCTGGCCGGGCTGGTGCACATGAGTGTTTCGTCTTTCCATGAGCACTTTAAGTCCGTCACTTCGATGAGCCCACTGCACTATCAAAAGGTGCTGCGACTCCAGGAGGCGAGGCGTCTGATGTTGTCGACAATTATGGATGCAGGCACTGCGAGTCAGCGCGTGGGCTATCTAAGCGCTTCGCAGTTCAGCAGAGAATACAGCCGCTTCTTCGGGAGTGCGCCGACCAAGGACATCGCCAGGTTGCGTCAAGAAGCTGGACTTTGGGCCTGACCCTCGGGAGCTATTGGCGATAACCTAATGAGACTTCCTGGAGCCTGGTTCGTGGCGGCGGGGTATTGCCCCACTGAGACCGGGCGAAGCTCCTCTCCACACATGCTAGAATCGATATTGTGATGCCCCGGACCGATGCTTCCTGATATCGACAAATTGCTGGAACTGCAGATCGCGGATAAAGAGATCCGCAGACTGCGGGACGAAGTGGCCGCGCTGCCGAAACGCGTGGCGGTGATCGAGCAGAAGCTGGCTGGGACCAAGGCGCACCTGGAAAAGGCGCGGACCGCGGCCAAGGGCGACGAAGCCAACCGCAAGAAGTTCGAAGCCAACATCAAAGACCTGCAAGGCAAGATCTCCAAGTATCGCGACCAGTCCCTGGACGTAAAAACCAACGAACAGTACAAAGCCATTCTGAGCGAGATCCAGTTTGCGGAGCAGGAGATACGCCTTAACGAGGACCGCATCCTGGAAGTGATGGTCAACGTCGAGACGCGCGAAAAGGACGTCAAAGCGGCGGAGGCGGAGCTCAAGGCGGAGACGGCCGAGATCGAAAAAGAAAAAGAAGAAGCGCGAAAAGTTACCGCCGAAGATCAGAAGAAGCTGGCCGAGTGGAACGCCAAGCGCGACGGCCTGCGCCATGGGATTTCCGAAGATATTCTTCGCCATTATGAGCGGGTGGCGAAGTTCCGCGGCACCGGGCTGGCGGAAGCCCGCGACCACAAATGCATGGGCTGCCAGGTGATGCTGCGTCCGCAGACCTACAACGAAGTGCGCAACGGCGAGAAGGTAATGGTCTGCGAATCTTGCCAGAGAATTTACTATTACGATCCCGAGCACGAAGTGAAGCCGGAGCAGGAAGTGGTGACGGTTACCGGGAGGAAACGGGCGCGCCCCAAGGCCGATGCGCCGCAGGCATGGTTCTACCGTCCGGATTATGGCGAGGAAGGCGAAGTGCTGCTGGCATTCATTAATAGCGACGGCAGTTCGACCCGGCGCATCTACGAACTGCACACCGGACGGCAGGTTGGCGGGGTGCTGCTGCGCGAAGGAGCTTACCGCCTGGCGTTTCCCGAGGATCTGACCGACGCCGCCCTCCGGCTGAATGGCCACTGGGAAGAAAAGGAAATCGACGAGTGGGGTTCCGAGATTCCCTCGAATGCGCTTGATCTTCTTCACAAAGATCTGCTGGCCATCCGGCGCGAGCACAAAGCGAGCCACAAGCAGTCCGCCCCGCCGGCAGAACAGCCAGCCGTCCACTAGGTTCGATGAAATCGATGGATTCGTTGGAGGGACTCGTTGGAGCAGAGCCATAACCAGCGCCCGGCTGAATCCTACATTTTTCAACTCCCGCAAAAACGACGATTGATTTTCTGCTTGTTGCTCGCTCTGGCAACGATTGCACTCTATAACCCGGTTACCCGCGCTTCATTTCTCAACTTCGACGACGTTGTTTACGTTACCGACAATCCCCAGGTTCGCGCCGGACTCACATGGAATACGGTGGTTTGGGCTTTTCATACCTCGGAAGCCTCGAACTGGCACCCGATCACGTGGCTTTCGCATGCTCTTGATTGCCAGATTTTCGGCTTGAACCCGGCCGGCCCTCATGTCGTCAACGTGCTTCTCCATGCGGCCAACGCGGTGCTCCTGTTCTTGATTCTGGAGAGTGCCACGGGCTTGGCTTGGCGCAGCCTTATGGTCGCCGCGCTGTTCGCTCTGCATCCCATCAATGTCGAGTCGGTGGCATGGATCGCGGAACGTAAAAACGTCCTGAGCATGTTTTTCTTCCTCCTGGCATTGGCTGCGTATGGCTGGTACGCGCGCCGGCCCGGCGTCGGACGATACCTGACGGTCACTTTTGCCTATGCTTTGAGCCTGATGACCAAGCCGCAGGTGATTACGTTTCCGTTTGCTCTGCTGCTGCTGGACTACTGGCCGTTNNGAGCCGTCGTTCTGGAGTTTGGTTGGGGAGAAAGTGCCGTGGTTTGTGCTCTCGGCGGTGAGCGCGGTCATCACGATGAAAGTGCAGACCGACGCGACCCAGGTGAAACTCCCGCTCTGGATTCACGTGGGAAACGCGGCGATCGCCTATGTCAAATATCTGGGAAAGGCGTTCTGGCCGCTTTATCTTGCGCCCGTGTATCCGCATCCAGAGTTTTCGATCAGCGTCATTGCGGCCGCGCTCTCCGCCTGCGCACTCGTCGCTGTCTCCACTCTCGCAGTGATCTTCCGCCAGCGCCGTCCTTACTTTGTGGGATGGTTCTGGTTCATGGGAACGCTAGTACCGATGATCGGACTGGTGCAGGTTGGCGTTCAGGCCATGGCTGACCGCTATGCCTATATCCCAATGCTGGGAATCTTCGTGATCGTCTGCTGGGGTGCGGCCGATTTGATGGAAAGCTGGCATATTCCCACTGCGGTGTCAGCCGTTGCCACTGCGGCCATTCTGTTGGCGCTGGGGATTGCGCTTCATCGGCAGGTGAGTTTCTGGACTGACAATCTCACGCTTTGGACCCACACCCTCGAAATCACGGAGGGAAACTACCTGGCCGAGGATAGCATTGCGACGGCGTTGCTTGCCGAGGGCAGGGCGGACGAAGCTTTCCCGCACCTGCAGCGGGCACGAGCCTTGCGGCCCAACGACCCAACCGCCACGCTCGACATCGCAGCCTACGAGCAGATGCACGGCAACTATCAGGCCGCTCTCGAGGGCTATGCCAAAGTGCCGCAGTTCACACGCAACCCCTATTGGGTGGCGATGGCGCGAGTCAACAGCGGATATGCGCACTACTCGCTGAAACAATATGACATCGCGAAACAAGACTTCGAAGCCACGCTGAACGTGCAGCCCGGGAATTCACCGGCCTATCGCGGGCTGGGCTTGCTGGCACAGCGCGCGGGCAACATCGCGCAGGCCACCGAGGATTACCAACGGTCGGTCGAGCTTCAACCGACGCCGGTCGGGTATCTGCTCCTGTCACAAGCTCTTGAGCTTGGGGGACAGGCGGAAGCGGCCCGTGCAGCGCAATCCCAAGCAGCACGCATGACTCCGCATCTTGACGACGATCTCGCTGTCGTGAAGCAGTTACTGGCGAACTAACGCTGGTCTCACAAATGGCGATGGTTGGATTTTGGGAAGGGCGCGGATTCAGCCGTACCCTTCCGAGCCGCGATCAGTTGGTGCCGTATGGATTTTTATACCGCAGTATCTTGTCCAGATTTTTTCCGCGGATGATTCCAGCCTGGTGATAGGTCAATCCCCAGGAATCGATCGATGACATATCCGGGAAAATGCAGGCCTCAAGCACGGTATCGACCGGATCCGACTTCTGCACCCATCCACCGCCGTTCAAGTTGATTCCACCAAACAGATCGGTCCCGCCAAGCTGGGAGCAGTAGCAGGATGCGGGATTGCCGTTGCAACTGCCGCTGTACGGAACCTTCGCGTAGTAGGCCAGCGCCGCCAGCGTGGGCTTGTCGGTGTAGAGCGTCGAGAGCAGCACGTGAATCCTAGACCCATCTTTCTTGGAGGTGAACTTGCAGAATTGGCGGTCGCCGGCAAGACGGAACCAGTTCTGCTCGACGTCGTTGGTGTTGTAGAAGGGCGTGCGAATATCGACTTCGCCGCCCCTCTTGACACAATAATTCTGAGCTAAGGTGAGATCGCTGGCCTCGTCCGAGTACACATTCTGGGCGCTGCCGGCTTGCACGGGTCTGACGGCGGGAAGAAACGCAACGGCGAATGCGATACAAATCAGAGTCATCAGCGCGACGAGTGGACGTTTCACGAAGGGCCTCCTGGAAAGGACGGGAATCGAATTTCTCGCCGGGCAGTTTCTCGGCGAAAAAATCAAGGCAGGAAGGGTAACACAAAAACGCGCGCGTCGGGCTGGCAACCGCCGAACTGCGCTCGGCCTGGACCCTTCGACTGCGCTCAGGGCAGGCTCCCGAGGTCGCCCGTCCCCACACAAACACACTTTATTTCTTTGCCCCAGTTACTTTCTCGCCTACGCGCCCGCTTACCTTGAAGGTCATCTTGCCCGCCTTCTTATCCGCGTCCACCATCACGTGGTCGCCGTGCAGGACCTCGCCGTCCAGGATCTTCAGCGCCAGCGGATCCTGCACCAGCTTCTGAATGGCGCGCTTCAGCGGACGCGCTCCGAAGTTGGGATCGTAGCCTTCGGTGAAGAGCAACTCTTTGGCGCCGTCGGTCAGTTCAAGAGAAATTTTGCGGTCGGTCAGCAGGCGGCGCAGATCTTCGAGACGCAGCTCTACGATCTTGACCAACTGTTCCTTGCCGAGCGGATGGAAGATGATGATGTCGTCGACGCGATTGAGGAATTCGGGCTTGAAATGCCCGTGCAGCGCCTCCATCACGTGCTTGGAGGCTTGCTCGAAACCATCGGCGGAGCGAATGTTTTCCGACTGCAGATACGACGAGCCGAGGTTCGAGGTCATGATGATGACTGTGTTTTTGAAATCGACCTTGCGGCCCTTGCCATCGGTGAGGCGGCCGTCGTCCATGATCTGCAGCAGGATGTTGAAAACGTCGGGATGCGCTTTTTCTATTTCATCGAAGAGCACGACGGCGTAAGGATGCCGCCGCACTTGCTCGGTGAGTTGTCCGCCTTCGTCGTAGCCGACGTATCCGGGAGGCGCGCCGATGAGACGCGACACGGCATGCTTCTCCATGTATTCCGACATGTCGATGCGGATCATGGCGCGCTCGTCATCGAAAAGGAATTCGGCTAGGGCGCGGGCGAGTTCGGTTTTTCCGACGCCGGTTGGGCCGAGGAAAATAAAAGAGCCGATCGGCCGCTTGGGATCGCTCAGCCCGGCGCGTGAACGGCGGATGGCGTTGGCTACGCGTTCGAGCGCTGCGTCCTGTCCGATGACGCGCAGACGCAGGCGGTCTTCCATGTTGATCAGCTTCTTGACTTCGCCTTCGAGCATCTTGGAAACGGGAATGCCGGTCCACTTGGAAACGATGCGGGCAATATCTTCCTCATCGACTTCTTCTTTCAACATGCGATGCCCGGTCTTGCTGTCGATTTGCGAGGTGACTTTTTTCAGCTCTTCTTCGGTGTTGCGGATGAGGCCGTAGCGGATCTGCGCCACGCGCTCTAGATTTCCTTTCCGTTCTTCCGCGGCTTCTTCGATTCTTAGCTGCTCGAGTCTTTCTTTCAGCGCGCGGGCTTTCGCGATTACGTCTTTCTCCTGCTTCCACTTGGCTTTCAGCGCATTCGATTGTTCGCGGATGCCGGCTAGTTCTTTCTCTACGTGAGCCAGGCGGTCTTTGGAATTGGGGTCGTCCTCTTTTTTCAGCGCCTGCTTTTCGATTTCCAGTTGCGTGGCGCGGCGTTCGAGCTGATCGATTTCAGTGGGCATGGAATCGATCTGGATGCGCAGCGAGGCGGCGGCCTCGTCGATCAGGT
>PMMJ01000445.1 GCA_003162255.1 Acidobacteriaceae bacterium
AATCCTTGAGCCGCTCGTACTCGTTCACCTTCTGTTCAAGTGACGCGTACAGCCGTCCGTTTTGTATGGCGATGCCGATGTATCCGGCCAGCGCTTCGAGCAATTCCACATCTTCGCTGGAAAGGAAGTCGCCCTTCACCGTCTTGCCCAATCCAAGGAAGGCGATGGTCTTCTGTCGCGCGTGGCAGGGTATGTAGTAGTTCAGATCCAGGCGTCCGATGGCCTCTTGCGCCAGAACATTCTCACGCGGCAACTGGTGCGTATTTTCGAAGAAGATATGCCCGATCGCATCCTCGATTCGCGGTTTCGCGAGGAACGACAGGTCGAGGCCAGTGACGTGGGCAATGCCAAACGATTTCGATAGTTCAAAGCGCGAAGAGTCGCTGTTNNGTCCAAACTCGATCAGCGTGCGCCGGTAGTCGTAGCGGGTCCGGTAGAAAAACTGGTCGAGCTTTTCCTGAATCCACTTCCGCACCGGATCGAACAACAGCGCGGTGACCACGACGGCCACCACCAAGCCATAGGGTCCGGAACTCGGCACGCGCGCATGCACTAGTTCCGCAATCGCGGCCACTACTCCGAAGTACGCTCCCACGATGGCCGCTGCGGCCAGCGTGTACGCCATGCCGCGCTTGAAGATCAGATCCACGTCCATCAGCCGGTAGCGGAAAATGGCGTATCCAAAGGTCAGGGGCAGCAATCCCAGCGACAGCACCGACACCTTCATGGTGATCGAAGGCATCACTCCGACGAGATACGGCAGAACATAAAAGAGCGTGAAGGGCGTGATGGCCAGGATGGTGCCGCGCGTAATCCACTTGAGCTGCTGCCGCAGGATCGGAGTCGTGGCCTGACGGTAGTTGGTCCACAGAACCGCCGCCGCCGAGACGAAGAAGATCGTCAGATAAGCCCAGTGTACCCGGTTCAGGTTAAAGAGCAGCGAAGCGCTGGCTTTTAAGTACTCAAGCGCCAGGATTTGTATTCCGAGCAGTACCACTCCCGGTAAGTAGAGCAGCGGAAGCGACAGGCGATGCTTGCGGACGAATTCCCGCCGTTCCGGGAAGGTCAATACGTAGTGCAGGAAAAGCGCTGGCTGCAGCAGCCACGCGACTTCATTGGCCCACAGGACGATCCAGTCAAAAGCGTTGAGCTTGCCGGTGTAGTGAAGCGAGTAGAAAATGAACGATACCAGGCAGAAAATGTAAAAGTGCGTGGAGCCCACGGCGGTCCAGCGCCGCAGCAGCACATAAAGACCGATGCTCAGGTAAATGAGCGCGATCAGCCGCAGCCAATCGTTCATGGAGCGCTCGGCCGGAGCCAGCACCACTTCCACATCCAACGGAACCGTGCCGCGGATCAGCGAGTAGGTGGCCTTCGACCAGACACCGGAGTCGTAGAGTTGGCGCGTCACCGCCGCCGCCGTGTCGACCGCGCGGCCGTTGACGCTGACAATCTTGTCCTCGCGGCGGATTCCGGCCCGCTCTGCTGGACCGTTTGGTTCCAGTCGATCCGCCACCAAGTTGCCATT
The DNA here is from genome assembly GCA_003162255.1 of Acidobacteriaceae bacterium. Classification (GTDB taxonomy): domain Bacteria; phylum Acidobacteriota; class Terriglobia; order Terriglobales; family Acidobacteriaceae; genus Acidiflorens. Next base: position 1,529 of record PMMJ01000445.1, read on the forward strand.
TCGCTCAATCCACCACGCGCCGTCGTCGGGAATCGCAGACTGATGCTCGGCCTTGTAATTGAAACTGGCAAAAAGCACGGCCGCCACTGTGAGTAGAGTCAGCAGAATAGCGGTAAACCGAGCCTCAAATTCGCGGTTCATGGGCAGGGACGGCTGCGCGGCGGAGTGGCCAGACCTTCGACGCCGTTCAGGTATGAGCAACTTCACTGCCACCTTCCAATCTTGCATAGTTCTGGTAAGTCGCTGCCGGAGAGCGACTTCCATAAGTATAGAGTGAATACCGGATAGCTGCTATGAATTATGGAATATAGCTTCTGTTTTTTGGATTCAAAGATTGGGTAGAGACGCGATTTGCCGCGTCTTCAACCCGCGTGATCGACATCGCTTGCGGGAATAGGGTCTGGGTGCTGGGTAAGCTTGAGGAGGCTAGCGGATTATGTGGTTGGCCTGTTTCTGAACTGAAGTGAGGTGACGTGCCCAAACCCTTCCTCTTGGCGTTTGGGGGATTCGAGAACCTTCCCCGTTTCCCGAATCCCCCACTCACTGGGCTCACCGGACTCGACCAGGAGGCGGTGAGCAAATCCCGCAAGTGAGTGTGATCTTGCGCCTGATTCCTGGAAACGTCCATGGAGGCCGTCTGAAGCCGTCTGAACTGATCTGAAGAAATTCGCCGTCCAGTGCTTGACACGGCCAGCCGGGCAGAACAGAATTCCTGACACGCAATTTGCTGAGGAAATAAGCTCCGTATCAAGGAATAAGCCTCGTATCAGGGCATCGCTTTAGTGATGCCAGATGTTTTCGGCATCAGATACCCCTTTAGGGGCTGGGGCAGCGGGAGTTGGGCATTGCCAGATAAGAGAGTCCGTTTCGACGATTTCGAACTCAACTACGCTCGTTTTCAACTCTGCCGCCGTGGCAGCCCGGTTCGGCTCGAGGGCTTGCCGCTGCAATTGCTCATGTTCCTCGTCGAAAAGCGGGGGCAGTTAGTTACGCGCGAGCAGATCTCCGGCGAGTTGTGGAGCAAAGATGTATTCGTCGACGTCGAACAGGGAATCAACACCGCCATTCGCAAGATCCGCCGCGCCCTGTCGGACGACGCGGGCGAGCCGCAGTACTTACAGACCGTAGTCGGAAGAGGCTACCGCTTCGTGGCGCCCAATGCCGAAGAAGAAGATGCCAGCCAACCGCCAGCCGCAGGGTTCACTGTTTCCGCCGAAGACCTGGGACGCGCCATCATGACCGCAGCCGGGTTGGATCCCGAAAGTCCTCGAGCAACTCCGAAGCCCCCTGCCGAAGACTGATAGCTTGAGCGTCAAAAGCGGCAGCCCCCGCGCGCCGAGACATTTCCACTGGTCGATACGTAACTCCTGCATAGCCGGAGGCGTGAAATGAGATGGAGCAGGCTGCCGCTGCTGTTGCGCGCCATCCTGATTGGACTTCTGGTAACCGCTGTTCCCACGTTGCTGTGGGGAATTCTGTTACAAGTCAACCTGAAGCTCTCCGCGCAAATCCCTTGGGCGACCATTCTGATGGCTGCATTCCTGGTCCTCTATTGGAAATATCTTCATGGCTGGGGATGGCCGCAGTCTCTGGCGACGCCACGCCGGATTGGTCTGCGTGCTCCGGCATCGCCCCCGCTGTCTGGGCATGGTCCCTCATGGCCGGCTTTTTGGGTTTGGCAGCGTCGATTGGGTTGTACATAGTGGCGCACCGACTGGTCCGCTGGCCGGCCGCGGCGGCTCCGGATTTCAGCAAGTCCCCCGCGATCACCATCTTCGCCACGCTGTTGATGAGCGCAATCGTCGCCGGTTTCAGCGAAGAGGCTGGGTTTCGCGGCTACATGCAGGGCCCATTGGAGCATCGTTACGGCCCGGCATCGGCGATCCTCATCACCAGCGTGATTTTCGGTCTAGTTCATCTGAGCCATGGAGTTTTCGTCCCAGCGATCCTCTTCGACATAGTCTGGGGCGCCTTCTACGGATTGCTGGCTTGGAGAAGTGGGTCGATCGTTCCAGCGCTTGTGCTCCATTCCGCCGCTGACTTCCTGGAGTTCGTGCTGGTTTGGAAGCTACCCCGTCGCACTCCGGCGCCCCTCGTCTGGCAGTCCACTCCGAATGCTCTTTTTTGGATTGATTGCGCCCTTGTCGTCGTTGCGAGTGCTGCTTCCGTCTGGGCCTTTCGGAGGCTGGGAAGGCTGCACGACGATTCCAGCCGTGAATCCTTAGAGACTGTGTGAGAACTGGGTCGTCCCTCTGGGACTTGGATCACTTTCCCCACTTTACCCACCGCTAAAGCGGTGGGCTAAGCTGGATCGCCCCTCCGGGGCTGGTATTACGGATGCTTCGTTCCACCGGGTTAACCAAAAGCAGTTCTCAAACACACGCCTTAGCCCCCAGAGTGAATGGCCATACTTAGCGGATTGCGGGTGCCCCAATCATTCGCGTTCGTTGCCAATGAGTGGGTGCTCGGAGCCACGTCCACCCTCGTTCGTTCTACAATTGAGCCATGTCACGCCTGGAACAAATCATCGATCTTGAGCAGCGCTTTCTTCTCCCCACCTACAACCGCTATCCCGTGGGCTTTGAGCGCGGGAAAGGTGTCTTCCTCTACGACTTCGAAGGCAAGAAGTATCTCGACTTCGTGGCCGGACTGGGGGTGAACGCGCTCGGACATGCTCATCCGCGCATCGTGAAGGCGATCCGCGAGCAGGCAGCCCGCGTCATCCACATTTCGAATCTCTACTACAACGAATACCAGGGACAACTGGCCGAGCGCCTATGCCAGCTCTCGGGACTTGATCGCGTCTTCTTCTCCAACAGCGGCACCGAGGCCATGGAAGGCGCCATCAAGCTGGCTCGTCTCGCTGGACATAAAGCCGGTGGCGATGCCAAGTCGCAACTGGTGGCGCTGCAGGGTTCGTATCACGGGCGGACGTTTGGCGCCATGTCCCTCACCGGCCAAGACAAGTACCGCAAGGGCTTTGAGCCGCTGCTCGAAAACGTGACCTTTGTCGCACAGAACAACCTCGAAGCGCTGCACGCTGCCGTCAATGCCAACACCTGCGCCATCGTGCTGGAGCCCATCTTTGGCGAAGGCGGAATCCTCGAGTGTTCCGAAGAATTCCTGCTGGCATGCCGGACCCTCGCCGATCATCATCAGGCCGCGCTTATTTTCGATGAGATCCAGTGCGGACTGGGACGCACCGGCAAGATTTTCGCCTTCCAGAGTTTTGGCGTGGTGCCCGACATCGTCACGATCGCCAAGCCGATCGCTGCGGGATTGCCGCTCGGCGCGTTCCTGTCGAAAGAACATTTCGCCTCGGCGATTTCGCCGGGACAGCACGGCACGACTTTTGGCGGCGGTCCGCTGGCCTGTCGCGTCGGGCTTGAGTATCTGGCGATCGTCGAAGAAGAGCATTTGCTCGAAAACGTCGTGAAGGTTGGCGGCTACCTGCATCAACAACTCGAGGAACTGGTTGCGAAGTACGCCGCTACCCGCGAAACCCGCGGCCGCGGATTCATTCAGGGCCTCGCGCTCGACGTTCCCGCGCGTCCATTGGTGGAGCAGGCTCTGGCGGAGGGCGTGCTCTTCAACGCGACCCAGGACACGGTCCTGCGCTTTCTGCCGCCATTCCTGCTGGAAGAAAAGCATGTGGACAAAGGCATCAGAGTGCTGAAGAAACTGCTGGGCAAGAAGCGGAAAAAATCGGGTGATCGGGTGATCGGGTCATCGGGCGATCTGAAAACATAAGAGCACGACGACCGGGGCAAAAAAGAGGGGAGCCAGAATGCAGCTCCCCAAAGCGTTAGAGGCGATAATCACTTAATAAGAATCTCTCCGCGAGGATTTCGTTGCCCACCGATGCCCAAGGTCCCGAAGAAAAGTTCGTCTCCGCCGGCGGGCGCAACACCAGCCCGGGCGCGGCGGGAATTGGAGTCGCATCGGAGCCGCAAATTCAAGTTGAAGAGCATTGGCTCGAACTCCCGGNNGGCCCAGCGCTCATCCTGATTCACGGGCTGATGGGATACTCCTTTTCCTGGAGATTCACCATGCCCGCGCTCGCGCCCTATCGAACGGTTTACGCCATCGACAATCTGGGCGCCGGGCTATCGACTGCCCATGAGGGCATGGACTGCCGCATTCGCGCTACCGCCGAGCGGGTCCTGCAATTCGCGGACGCGCTTGGCATTACAGACTTCGATCTGCTGGGAACGTCTCACGGCGGCGCCGTAGCCATCATGGTGGCATCCATCTGTGCGGAGCGAAAGAATGCCCGCCTGCGGCGGCTGGTGTTGGTCGCGTCCGTCAATCCGTGGTCACCGCATGGCAAGCGGCTCGCGCCCTTCNNGTCCCTTCGGCGCCATGCTCGTCCGCAACACGATCGAGCGCTGGCGCTTCCCAGACTACCTGTGGCTGCGCCGCCTGTTCGGCGACGGATCGAAGATTCCACCCGATTCGCTCGAAGGCTACCGTATGCCCGTGCGCAAGAATCACGTCTTCCGCCATGGATCGCGCATCGTGAAGAATTGGACGGCAGACCTCGCGGAGCTGGAAGCCGCGCTCCCCAAGATTCGCGACTATCCCACGCTCCTCATCTGGGGAACGAGAGACCGCGCCGTTCATTTTCCGTCCGCCGAGCGGTTGCGGCGGAATTTTCGCGACGTGCGTCTGGTGGCGTTTAAGGGCGTCGGGCATCTGCCTTACGAAGAGGCGCCTGAGGAGTTTAACCGCGCGCTCATCGATTTCCTCAGATCAGTACCCAGTACCCAGTATCCANNTTCGTCGCCGACTACGGTTACTGGGCCGTGGCTCTGGCCTTGCTGGCGGAGAGCGTCGGCCTCCCCGTTCCCGGTGAGCTCACGCTCCTGCTGGCTAGTTTCTTGGCCTATCAGGAACATCAGCTCCACCTCGGATGGATCATTGTGGTGGCCACCTGCTCCACCACGCTCGGCGGCGATCTGGGCTACGCCGTCGGCCACTATGGCGGGCGTCCGCTGCTTGATNNTTCTTTGCCCGTTTCGTTTTCGGTGTCCGCATTTTCGCCGGACCGCTGGCCGGCGTGCTGCGCATGCGTCTGCGCGCGTTTGCTCTCTACAACTTTCTGGGTGCGGTGGTCTGGGTCACCTTCATAGCCAGCGCCGGATACCTTTTCGGGCAACATTGGCGCACCTTGTTGCGAACCATGCAGCGCTTCAATATTGCCGTCTTGATTGTCGCCGTGGGCGTGGTGCTGTTTCTGTGGTGGAGATATCGGCGCCAGTCGCCGCCGGATAATGATTGACACCGGTCGGCTGTGCTGGGGATTGTTGGTGTAAAGGCGATGTTTCGCCAACGGTTGGCTTTCATTGACGAACAGGGAGTCAGGTGCAAAAATCCCTCCATGAAATCATGGCTCTTCGTTGTGGTTCTGGCATCTGGATTGTCAGCCCAGACAGTCGATAGCTCTGAGTCGAAGCCGCGACCGAAGGAACTTGCGATCGGTTACGTGGTTTGTTCTGATCGGAGCGACCAATTTGCCTCGGTGTTCCTTAATCTTTGCCGAAACCTTCCTGCAGGAAGGATCAGCTGTGGGCAGACTGTTAATGTCGTGCAGCGACGTGGAGACTGGATCGAGATAGCGTTGCCTGATGGGCTTTCGCGTTACTTGCCGGCAAGCATGGTTTCACGGAGTGCAGAAAGGTTTGTTCCCCTCGATCGGGACTCGGGTATAACAGATAAAGGCCCTGTTGAGTGTCCTGGCGGACCGGCTCCGGGTTCTCCCCTATCCGATGTTGTCGGCCCCCATGCGATTTTTGCGCCAGACCCGTCCTACCCGGAGGCGGCGCGGCAGCGAGCTGTCTCAGGTGAGGTCACTCTGGCGCTCGATGTGCTTCCAGACGGGAGCACCAATAACATACGCATCGTGAAGAGTCTCGATCCGGCGCTTGATCAATCCGCTATTGAGACCGTCGCAAGCTGGAAATTCAAGCCTGCTACCAAGGCCGGGATACCGGTGAAGACGGAGATCAAAGTGGAAATATCGTTCCGACTATCTGGAATGCCGCAGTCCGGGCTGGTCTATACAGGCCTTCCCTGTGCTGCGAAGATTGATGCTCGTGACATCAAAGGCCTGCTTAAGAAGGCGTACAAGGGAGACCCCAAAGCCCAATTCGTCATCGGTTGCGCATGCGAATACGGCGTTGCTCGGGCATCGCCGGATCCGGAACAAGCCATTGATTGGTACCGTAAAGCGGCGGAGAGTTTGGTCCCTGCACAGTTCTTCTTAGGTAGAGCATATTTATTGAAGTCCGATTACGTACGTGCCTACACGTGGTTAAGGATTGCCAATCTGGGCGGGTACAAAGACCCAAGTAACAGTTTGGAAATGGTCACCCAACTTCTCAATGAAAAGCAATTGGGTGAGGCAGAAGAGCAAGTAACTGCTTGGAAAGGTCGCCACGGGACGAATTAGGGACAGCGGAATCGCGCCATCAGCGGCCAACGTTGGCTTTAATCCCAGCCAGCTCGCGAAATAGTTGGGGCGCGACCGGAGAAGCTATGTGGCTGTTGTCAACAGCGATAGCACTCGCCGGCTCTGCTTCGCCGCGTCAGTTTCTTCCGTCACTTCCACTCGTCCGCCCGTCGTCCTATGCTGGTAGAAGCATCGCCCGAGAACTTCGTGATTCCCGATCGCACACAAAAGAGCCCGCAACCCGCAGACGCGTCCCGCTCTTGGCTGGGACTTTCGCAGGTCTGGGTGCGCTTCCTGCTGGCCATCGTGGGACTGATGTTGGCTTTCGGCGCGGCAATATTCTCCACGGTCGAACGCGAAGCGGGCAGCCTTTGGGGAACCCTGGTTATGGCGTCGGCGGCGCTTTTGCTGGCCACTTTCGTCGGCCTGACTACCGTGCCCTACCTGGCGCGGCGCGTGGTCGCGAGCCGGGTTCGCGAGGCCATGGACTACGACGTCACTCGCGTTGGCCTGATCTACATCCTGATCAGCGTCGTAATTGGAATCGCCGCCCTCAACACCGGGAACAACCTGCTTTACGTGGTCGTCGCCGCGTTGCTCTCTGCCATTCTCGTTTCCGGAGTTGCGTCGGCGCAGGTGCTTCGCAGTCTGGAACTCGATGTTCACTTGCCGGAGCACGCGTTTGCCGGGCGTCCGATGCTGGCGCGCCTGCTCTTGCGCAACGCGAGTGCGTGGCTGCCATCTTTTTCCGTGCGCGTGGTTCCCGCCAAGCGCAAGAACAAGAATAAAGCCCGCTGGCGCTGGGAAGCCTCGACCTTCGGCTGGCCACCTAACCGCGCGGCGCAGCAGCAGTGGCTCCGGTTGCCCGACCGCCGCTTGCGGCGCGTGCGCGAAGAAGAGGAGAAGCCGATCCTGCAAGAGTCCGTTTATTTCCCCTTCATCGCTCCCGGACAGGAACTCGTCGCCGATCTGGAGATGAACTTCCCAGCCCGCGGCCGATACTGCGAAAAAAACTTCGGGCTGGCCACGCGCTTTCCCTTCGCGTTTCTGATGAAAACCCGGCGGATTAACCTAGTCCGCGAAATCATCGTCTATCCCGCCGTCGAAGCCACCGAACAGTTCCGCGAAGTTCTTCCCATGGTTACTGGCGAGTTCGAAACCTTTGTGCGCGGACGCGGCTACGACCTTTACCTCATTCGCGACTACATGCCCGACGACTCCGCCCGCCACGTGGACTGGAAAGCCACGGCCCGCACCGGCGCGCTCAAAGTCCGCGAGTTCAGCCGCGAAGATGAACGCAAGCTACGCATCGTGTTCGATAACCCCGCCCCCGGAGTCCTGCCGCCTGCGGTTTATGAGCGAGCGGTGTGCCTGGCTGCCTCATTGGGATGGCACTTCCATCACGAAGATGTGGAAGTCTCCTTCGTCGCGCCGGGATTGGAGCCCACCGAGGACGTCTTCACCTTCCTGCGATACCTGGCGCTGGTCGAACCGCAGGAGGCGACCCCTGTATTCAGTCGTCTGCGGGCCAGTGAAGATTACAACCTGATCGTTACTGGCCGCGACGCCGCCGAACTGCCCGCCGCCTTGATCGCTAGATCCTACGTTATTTCGTTGGCCGCGAGTCAAAGCGCGTAGCCGGTTTCAGGAAAACGAGTTGCTCCCCGCTGGTGCTAATCTTCATTTTTTTCTTTACCCCCTGACGGTTTTCGACATATACTCCGCCGGGGTCCAGACACAAAAGCAGTTTAGCTTCCTTAGTTCAAGGCGAGTTTGGCGCCTGTCCGCCAGGCTCGTTTACTTTCCGGCGTAAGCCCACGGGAGGTGCAGATGTTGATCTGTGATCTGCTCAGAAATCAAGCCGCCATATCCGCCGAGGCCCATCAGACCGTGCTCGAAGTCGCCAGCATGATGGTGGAACACAACATCGGCGCCGTACCGGTTCTGCAAGAAGGGCGCCTGACCGGCATTTTCTCCGAGCGCGACCTGATGAGTCGAGTGGTCGTCGACGGCAAGGATCCCGCCCGCACCTTGGTCAGTGAGGTTATGACCGTAGATCCTCTGACGGTCGCTCCGAACGATTCACTGGAGACCTGCATGACCCTGATGAAGCGGCATGGCTTCCGGCATTTGCCGGTCTGCGCTGGAAGTGAACTGAAGGGCGTTGTTTCCTTGCGCGACATCCTTCTCCACGATCTCGACGAAAAGGACGATGAGGTGCGCATGATGCGCGCTTACATGCATTCCACGCCCGACGCGGGATAGGCTTGCCCGCTTTCCACCCCCGCAGTTGGAGGTAATGGTTACTAAGGTTACCTAAGAGGGTTGACCCGGAAGGGCAGCCTGCCTGAGGATGTGGAGGAGGGGGCGGGGCGATTTCTGCGGATGGTCGCGCACCTCCTCTTAATGGCCATGACTTTGCACAGCCACGCCGTCGTCCTGTGTTTGTGGTGCGCGCAACCGATCCTGCAATCGGTGGTGGCGGTAATCTTATGGCGCCGCAAGCTGCACAAGCAGTTTCCCGTGTTCTTCTTGTTCCTACTGGTGCAGATTGCGAATTTTGCTGTGGTCTTTCCGCTTTGGCTCGCCGGCAATGGCTTGTATTTCGGCCTTTTCTGGCTGGGGGAGGCAGTCAACGCGGTTCTCGGCTTCAAGGTTATTCATGAGATTTTCCTCGATGTGTTCCGCCCTTATCACGCTCTGAAGGACCTGGGCACATTGCTGTTCAAGTGGGCGGGCGTGGTGATGCTGCTGGTTTCGGTGATCGTCGCCTTTTCGAATTCTATCGATCAGGAGCCGCTGGTGCAGGCTCTCACTACCCTGCAGCGCTCGGTCCGCGTCGTGCAGCTTGGCCTCATTCTATTTTTGCTGCTGTTTTCGCGCTTTCTGGGAGTGTCCCGAAAGCAGGTCAGTTTTGGGATCTCTCTCGGCTTCGGAATCGTAGCGGGTGTCGAACTGATGCTGATGGCGTTGAATTCGGGAGGATTTGTCACGCACAAGAGTCTCAACCTGATCAACATGGCCGCTTATGGTCTTGCCATTTTTGTTTGGATCGGCTACTCACTCTCGCGTAAAGCCGTGCGCGAGACCGCCGTCAACCGTTTGCAGACCCAGCGATGGGAGCAGGGCTTGGCGGATATTCAACACCCGGTGCCTTCCGATTCGCTGATCCCGATGTTCGAAGGCATGGTGGAACGCGCCTTTTCGCGAAGCTCGAATCTGGCGCCTGCGGAAAATCATTCCTCACTCAATAACTCCGACGTCTCGCTCAAAGCCAATTCCGCAGCAGCCGGTTCCAAGACCCGGTCCTAAACCATGGCTCTAGCTCAAAACAGCCCTCCGGCGAAAACCTTGTCAAGAGGGTTTTTCGGCAGTTTCAGGCGCCTTCTTCTAGAGCCTGAACCGAAGCAATTCGATTCAAACCATTACCTTAAGAAACTAGCGTAAACGCCGGTCAAATTGCCTACCGGACGGCCCGTTGACTTTTCGGCACACCCACCAGTTCGCCGCAGCGCTCTGCGTCCTTCAATTAACCTCCTATTAATGAGAAAGTTGCAGGGTTGTGTATAATTCTCTCCGCTGGAGGCTGGTAGTTTGATCCTAGCCTTCGGCTGACCCTAAGGAGAAAGTCAAACCATGAAACGTTCGCTCAGGGCGTTAATACTACTGGTAGGTCTGGTAGGTACGTTTGCGTATGCCGCGATCCCGAAGGTTCCAACTCCCTCGGGACCGTTTCCGTGTGGTCCTAGCCATCCGCACTGCGACGATTAGTCGCAGGGTGTACGTGGTTGCTTAACCAAGATGAAGTAATTATTCGAATCACGAACGCAATTTTCGGGGCTGGCCTAAGTGGCCGGCCTTCTTTTTTACTTGGCGTCTTTCTTGCCCGGAGTTTCGGACTCCACCTTCGGGCCTGCGGCGGACGGTTTCCCATCTTCCGGCGCTTTCGCATCCGCTCCGGGAGGCTGCGTTTCGGCGGCGCTACCGCTCATGTACTGCACGATGATCGAAATCCGCCGGTTCGCAGGGTCCAGCGGATCCTTTAAGTTGCGCAGGCGCTGATCGGCAAAGCCGCGCACTTGCGACACCTGATCGCCGCGCAATCCCGCTAGCTGCATCAATCGCCGCGCCGCGTTCGCGCGGTCGGCCGACAGTTCCCAGTTGCTGTAGTTGCCCGCACCTGTAAAAGGCTTGGCGTCGGTGTGTCCCTCAACCGAAATGTGGTTGGGAACTTTTCCCAATTCCGCCGCCATCAGCGTCAGTAACTCCTGCCCACTATTGTTGAGCTTGGAACTCCCGCTTTCGAAGAACGTTCCTTTCTCCGATTCCAGCAACTCGATGCGCAGGTCCTCCGCCGTCACCGTCATCTCGATGTTCTTTTTCAGCTTATCCAGGTCGTTGATCTTCTGGATGGTTTTCTGCAATTGATCTTTGAGCTTCGCCATATCCTGCTTGGGAACTGGAGGGGCTTCGCCCGTTCCCGCCACGGTGCTCCCCAGCTTGTTCCCAGTCCCACTGGGATCTTTGAAGTAGCCGCTAATGGCGAGTTGAGTCTGCTTGCTGCTGCTCATCAGCCACAACACAATGAACAGTGCCATCATGGCCGTGACAAAGTCAGCGTAAGCAACCTTCCATGCGCCGCCATGATG
>PMMJ01000515.1:0-2440 GCA_003162255.1 Acidobacteriaceae bacterium
CTAATTACGCGCCCTTTAGCCCGTCGTATCTTTATGACACTGTCGCGTGGGGTGGGACAGACGAGATTCTAACAGCTTCCCAGGTGCCCCTGTCTATCTTTCAGGTAACGCCTTCTGGCGTGTCGTCGACCGTCGTAGGTCCTACATCATTCAACAACGGCGATCTGATGCACGAGGACTTCGGGACAGGGTTCATCTATAGCGACACCGGCAATGTCGCCGATCCGACTACGCAAGCGCAGGTTGGCGCCTATGGGGCCTCAGGCCTGGTCGCTCCGGATTCAACGTTGAATAGCGTTTTTATTCTCGGTCAGACGGCCTCGCAGGTCAGTACCAACAATTACACGATCGACTCATTTAACGAGAGCGCTTACACTCCGATATCCTCGATCATTCTAACGAACCTGCTGGGCACGCCGATCGAACTTACACGCTGGGGGACTTCAGGTCTTGCGGTATTGACAGCAAATCAAGACGGCGGTCCGGCGGGGATGCTCTATCTGATTCGGGACCCGAATTTTGTTACGAATGCTCAGGCAGCCGCGTCGCGCTCGTTCCCGCCCCAGGAACTCGTGCAACGACGGTGGAAAGGATCGTCCAAGACCGACATCTTAAGAACGATGAGGGAACGGAATACCCGAAGCGTACACTCCGGGAAAAATCGCTCAAGACGCCAGATCAGAGGATTCGTAGGAGTTCCGTCGCGTTGACCCGCATTGGCCCGTACGCTTCCAACCGCTAGGGCGCTAAGCCCAGCCTTTGGCAGAAAACGCTGGATGGATCATTGAACGATTCTCGTTGAATTTCACGCATGAAGAGTAGCTGTTGTAACCAGACGTTGGCACTCAGAACCCCGCTACACTTCTGGCGAAGGGACTGGGTGGGGTATTTTCGAGGATACAATGCTGATCCCGTCCCATCCTTGACGGGGTAATACACTTCGGGAAAAATTGTCGACCCCCACAACGGATTTGGACTGTAAGGGCTGGGGTGATGCGGCGCGGGGCGGCGCTTCCCGAAGGTCAGATGCCGCAGTGCGCCTTAATCCATGCGGTCAGAATCTCCTGTCCGATGCGCGTGCCGACCTGAACGCCGCCCGAGAGAACTTTCGAGGTGTTCTTTTTTATCCATTCATGGACTTTATTACCTGGCTTGTCGCCGTCACTTTCAAGCGCGTCAGTGAGTGTGTCCAAGTCTGCTTCTCTAGGCCCGCGCCAGTCAAAGCTTTATCGAGGGCCTGCCGGTCGCCGACGGCTATGCAACATGCGATCCGTCAGAGAGAATCTCGTTTGCCAAGTTCCGCTCGGCGAAGTGTCTATACGTATGGCGCTGCGGCAAGCGACCACTTCAATAGATTGATAGTTGACGAAAACAGGCGTTCTCACAACTTTGCNNTTTGAGTGTAATCGGGATATTTCGCCAGTTGAGACGATTGCCTAACCCGGTGGCAACGTCGATTGTCCAGTTGCCGCCCACCCATTCAGCATCGGTGCGGTCCGCTAAGCGTTATTGAACAGCGAAGACAAATACTTGCTAGGGTTGTAAGATTCTCCGCGCGGCTCTTCCGAGGCAACTACGATGACAATGCTAGGGCGCGCGCCCAGCCTTTGGACCAAGTTGCCCATAACGCTGCGAGCCATCATCGCAGGCTTTCTTATTGCTGCCACTGCTGCCAACGTCTGGCTGCTGTTGCTCCTGAACCTGGGCGTGCAGCTGGCTGCGATCATTGAGGCGATATTCCTCACTCTCTTCCTATGGTGGGCGCGCGGAGGAGGTCCCCCACGTGGAGCGCACGCCGCCCGTGCCAAGGCGTTTCGGCGGGACAAGCTGACCTCCGGGCAGTGGTTGTGGGGCCTTATCGCAGCGTTCTTTTTTGCTGCGACGGTTTCCCCCACACCTTTCCCATCCTGGCGACGGCTCGAAAGATCCGTCCCTCCCTGACCCCGGCCGCCGCCGTCCATTGATCGAGCGCGGCTTTGACCCATTCTGGAATGGGTACGGCACGAATGTGTCCGCCCTTGCCAATCAGGTCCACCACTGCCCAGTGCCCCTGGCGCATCTGGATTTCATCCAACTCTAGGCCGACAAGTTCCGATCGGCGAAAACCACAACCAAACAGCAAGGCCAGCATCGCGTAGTCGCGCTTCGCTCGCATGCTATCTCCACAAGCACGCTTGAGTACTTCTGAACCCTCCTCTGCGCTCAACCAGTTGCCGGAGCGAAACCCAAGCTGCTTGACGCCCTTCACTCGGCTGAATCCCGCAGCCAACTCAGGACTCAGCAAGCCTGAGTCAGCGGCTTCGTGAGCGAGGCGGCGCACGGCTGCGAGTTGTTGATTGATGGTGTTTGCCGCCAGACCGCGTGATTCCAGGTGCATGCGGTAGCGAACGACTACGATGCGATTGAAGGCCAGTCGGGGCTCGGAGCAGTACCAGGCGAT
>PMMJ01000515.1:2464-2981 GCA_003162255.1 Acidobacteriaceae bacterium
AGGGTTTTGAGCGCTATCGCCTGCTTTCGCCAATTGACTTTCTGCACATGTATCATGGGTGTTCCTGAGGACCGAAACACATGCACGGTTTCGAGAGCTTCTTGGCAGTAACAATATCGTTGGCCTTTATTGTGGGTGTTTTGGCGCTGATTTACAGGGGCAGTCGGCCTCCGCAGCCTGTTCCAGAGCATCCTACCGCGCCGAGAAAAGCTCTAGTGGCATCACTCATCCCAGTCGTTTGCACTGCCATTCTGTATGCGACGTTTAAGGGCCTTGATCTTTACTTGCGGGAACACTTTCAAGTACCAACGCTGGCAGCAGTCCTCATCATTGCGGTGGGAGTGGTCGCACCTTGGTGTGTTGGCATTTACTCCGGTTATAGAGCTGCTCGCGCAGAGAACAAAGTGCTGCGGGCAATCGGCTCAATGGAGGTACTGACCTTCCTCCTTGCAGCAGCAGTTCCCCTCGTTGCTCGCGGTTGACGTAACATCGCAATTACGCTCATTGACCCGGACGG
>PMMJ01000441.1 GCA_003162255.1 Acidobacteriaceae bacterium
GTCCAGAGCCACCTGATGAGCGACGTGCCGCTGGGCGTGTTTCTCAGCGGCGGCGTGGATTCAAGCGCTGTCGCCGCGTTGATGACGAAACTGCGGCGCGAGCCGGTCGAGACTTTTTCCGTCGGCTACACCGAGCACACCTACAGCGAGCTGCCGTTTGCCCGCACAGTATCGGATCACATCCATTCGCGGCACCATGAAGTATTGGTCAGCGAGCACGATTTCTTTCCTTCGCTACCGCATTTGATCTGGCATGAAGATGAGCCGATCGTGTGGCCCTCAAGCGTCTCCCTTTACTTTGTCGCCAGGCTCGCCCGCGAGAGAGTTACTGTCGTCCTCACCGGAGAGGGCGCGGATGAAACTCTGGCCGGCTACACGCGCTACGCCTTCACCTTGAAAAATGCGGCCATGGATCGAGCATATCGTAGTGTCGTTCCGGGTTTCTTGCGGCGCGGATTGCGCAATACCGTTGCCACATCTTCCATGCTGGGAGCGACCCTGCGCCGGAAACTGGAACACACCTTTCTGGGCAAGGATGGAAATTCCTGGGCTTCTTTTTACTTCGATAATTTCTTTTCGGCTTTCGGCGAAGCGGAGCAGAGCGGATTGCTGACCAGTGAGTTCGCGCGGGAAGCCGCGCCCAGCACGGCATATAAGAATGTCCTCAATGATTGGGACCACTCCTCGGGCGAATTGCTGCAACGGCTGCTCTACACCGACATCAAGACTTACCTGGTGGAACTGCTCATGAAGCAGGACAACATGAGCATGGCCGCGTCCATCGAAAGCCGCGTGCCATTTCTCGATCACGTGCTGGTGGAGTTCGCGACCCGAATCCCGCGTGAAGTTCAGATCAAGGGATTGGCCGGCAAACGGATCCTGAAAAAGGCGGTGGAAGATCTGCTGCCGCACGAGATTCTGTACCGGCCGAAGCTGGGATTTCCGACTCCGTGGAGCGGATGGCTGGCCGGACCGCGGCTGGAAACGATTCGCGAGATGCTGCTTGAACCGCGCAGCCTCAATCGCGGATATTTCCGGCGTGAAGCAATCGAGAAGCTATTCGCCGAACATCGCGCTCAACACCGCGACAACTATGATCGCATCTGGCGACTGCTCAATCTTGAGTTATGGCATCGCGTTTGTCTCGAAGGCGAATCGCACGATGAAGTTGGCGAGCCCGCCATGAAGATGGAGTCGACGCGGTAGGGAGGTTCCCCGCCCCGCAGTCTCCGTTAATTCGCACGCAGGTTTGGCTTGTGCGGCTACAGATTTGCGAGACACAGCACCAGTGCTATCCTCGTTACTTTATGCGCAGCCTCCGCCTGATCTGCTACTTCGTCGCATTCACTACGCTCTGTGCTTCTGGCCAGCAACCGTTCCTTAACGCTCTTCAATGGGCGGCGCTGCGAGAAGAGTCGAGCGGCGCTGCTGCTTATGAAAACCTGCGCTACTTGACGGGCTTGCATCGTGTCCCCGCAACTCCAGCGTATGACCAGGCGGCGCAATTCGTTTTGCAACGCGCTCACGAATACGGCCTTGCCGATGCTCATAGCGAGCAGTTCGCGATTGATGGAACGAGGCAGTACGGCCTCATGCGCTCATATCTGGCGTGGACGGTCGAAGAGGCGCGGCTGTGGGAGATTCGTCCCGAGCATCTTCTGCTCGGAGATTGGAACACGGACCCAATCCACCTCGCGGACTACAGTCACAGCGCCGACGTGGAAACGCAACTGGTCGATGTCGGCAACGGCGCCAGCGAGGACGACTACTCGGGGAAGGACGTGCGCAGCAAGATCGTACTCGCCGACGGCGTTCTGGCGCGAGTGCAGGAATTAGCAATCGCAAAGCATGGCGCGGCAGGCATTGTCAGCGACATGCCCAACCAGACCACCGCCTGGTCTGGTCTGGACCCAACGATTGTCCGCTGGGGGCACTTGAATGCGCGTCAACCCTCAGGCTTCGCCTTCATGGTTTCCCGCCAGACGGCCGACGCGCTGCGGTCGCGCTTACGAAGCGGCGAATCTGTCGTTCTAAATGCCCAGGTCAAAGCGACTGTCGGCCCCGGCCACTGGACGGTCGTGACCGCTACCATTCCCGGCGCTGACCCGGCGGCCGGAGAAATCGTCTATAGCTGCCACCTCGATCACGAGCGTCCCGGAGCAAACGACAACGGAAGCGGATGCGTCACCATTCTTGAATCCGCCCGCATGCTGGCGCGCTTAATCGATTCTGGCCAGTTGCCTCGTCCGAAACGCACTCTTCGCTTTATCTGGGGGCCGGAGGTCGAGGGCACCATGGCGTTTCTCGCCACCCATCCCGAGATCAAGCAGCGGTTGCGTGCCAACATCCACATGGATATGGTGGGTGGCGACCCTTTCAAGAACAAGTCGGTGTTCCACGTCAGCGGCACGCCGTGGTCGCTGCCAAGTTTTGTCACCGATGTGGGCGCCGTGTTTCTCGACGCGATCCGCACCGCCGCCAGCGCATATGCCGCGGGCGAGACGTCGGCGGACATGGGCATTGTCGAAACCCGTGCTGGCGGACAAGGCACGCGCAATGAACTGTTCGCGGACGTGACGCCCTATTCGAGCGGCAGCGATCACGATGACTACGATTCCTCCACCGTCGCGGTCCCATCGCTGTATCTTCGCGATTGGCCAGACATATACATCCACACCGACCATGACAGCCTCGATCAGATCGATGCCACGAAGTTGCGCCGTGTGGCGCTACTGGGAGCGGCCTCGGGATACGTCTACGCGAACATCACTGCACAGCAGCTTCCAACGTTACTCCCGTTCCTCACAGCTCAGGCCATAACCCGACTCGCCCAAGCCTTTGGATTAGCGCAGCAGTTAGTGGACGATCCTCAACTCGACGCCGGCGTCGCTTGGTACGAAGCGCGCAATGTTGTGAATCAAACCTTACAGCGTGAACGTGCAACGCTGCACTCCATACTCGAATTCACCGGCGGCGCTGCGGAGTCCGACGCAGACGGAGCGAAAGTTCTCGCGGATCAAGCCACAGTTTTCCAACGTTGGCTCGACGCGCAGGCGAAGCTGCGCGGAGCAAAAGGACCGGCGCCCAGCGTACCCTGGACCGGCGATCCCGATGCGAAGCGCGTGCCCATCCGCATAGGGGAATTCGGTCCTCTGACTTATCAGAACGACAACGTGCTGCTGGCGCGTCTGGGCAAAGAGCGCTACGCGAAAATCAAGCTGATCAACAGCGGAGCCACACAGCTACTCAACGTGCGCGACCAATCCGAGCTCTATGCTTATGAGATCGTGAACTTCGTAAATGGCAAGCGAACCGTGGGTGAGATACGCGACGCGGTGTCGGCCGAATACGGGCCTTTGCCGGTCAATCTTGTGACCGACTATCTCGACGCCTGCGCTGAAGCCAGGGTCGTCCGGTGGAAGTAAGGCGCTTGATCGGACGTCACATAACGCTGCACACACCTGCGGCGGGCACATTGGAAACATCAAGTACGGCTCGCCAAGAAAGATCAGTTGCAAAGCTGGCGCGGGCACACTAGAGTACGTCCAATACGGACTCGCTGCTGGGGTGACGGGCGTGGCGCAGCGGCCGGCAATCGCGGAAGTCAGTCGGAAAGGACACCAGATTGAAAATCTCCCAGAAAGGCCTTTACGCGCTGCAGGCCATAACGACCCTTGGCCGCCGATACGGGACCGAGACTGTCAAAATCCGTGACATTGCCATGGACAGCGATCTGCCGGAAAAATTTCTTGAGTTGATTCTGCTGGAACTCAAGAACGCGCGCATCGTGGAAAGCGTTCGGGGCGCAAAGGGCGGCTATCGGCTGCGGCGCGCGCCCGAGGAGATCAAACTCAGCG
>PMMJ01000206.1 GCA_003162255.1 Acidobacteriaceae bacterium
AGCGGCAACGTCCACGGCATGCCGCTCGCCGCGCTGATGGGCCTTCCTCCGGCCGAACTCGGAAACATCTACAACTTTTCGCCAAAAGTGCGGCCGGAGAATTGCGTGCTCGTCGGCATCCGCGACGTCGACAACTTTGAAAAAGAAAATATTCGCAAATCCGGAGTCGAAGTTTTCACCATGCGCGACATCGACGAACGTGGCATGCGTGCCGTCATGGAAGAGGCCCTGCACATGGCCGGACGCGGCACGGCCGGCTATCATGTTTCGCTCGACATGGATTGGATCGATCCCGAAGACGCGCCCGGAGTCGGCACTCCGGTCTGGGGCGGCGCCACGTATCGCGAAGCTCATCTCGCCATGGAAATCATCTCCGACCATGGACGCATGACAAGCTTCGAAATCGTAGAAGTGAATCCCGTTATCGACGAGCGCAACCAGACCGCCGACTTAGCCGTAGAGCTGGCGCTCTCGGCATTCGGCAAGAAGATACTCTAGCGCCTGTGTCTTTAAAGCTCGTCATCCTGAGCGAAGCGAAGGACCTGTTTTCTTGCCCGCGGAGGAGACGCTCAGGACGACAGTTTCTCGGAAGGTCTAGCGAAAACTCCCGCTCACTGCACATCCGAAACCTTTCCGTTGATAAACGTCACCTTCAGATCCTTATAGACATATATCTGCTTGGTGCCTAGATTGACGATCTTGTCCGGGTTGCCGAGCGCGGCCTTCACTTGATCGGGCGTTTGCCCTTTCTCTATCTGCTGAGGTTCCGGCGGAGGCGCTTGTTGCTGCGCTTGATCTCCACCCTGACCGCCCCCTTGCTGGTTGTTGCCCTGCTGATCGTTGCCGCCCTGCTGTCCATTACCCTGATCGCCGCCCTGCTGCGCGTCGTCACTGCTGATCGATAGCAACTGCCCGATAACATCCTCCACCTGACCCGCGCTCGCGTTAGCCAAACTGCCGGCCGGGAACTGGAAGGCCACGAGCGCCTTGTTATATGTCGGAGGATCGGTTTTGTTGCAGGTGTCGCAGGCGACGATACCCAAAGTAACCGCGTCTTTGGCCACGTTGACGTCGACCTTCGTGGGATATACTTTGTCTCCCTTGGCAAACAAGTGCGTGGTCTGTCCTTCCGACGCCGTCTGCGAAAAATGTCCGAAAAGCGCCTTCCGTGCTTGCACCGCAACGCCGCTGGGAGTATGCACCGTTCCACCTTCATACTTGGTGGTGAGAACAGTCTTGTCGGAATAAGGCACGCCGAGAATTCCGCCCTTTTGGATAGCCAGCAGCGTTCCCGCCTCGACCACAGACACCCCGCTTGTGTCTGACCCCAGCTTTACCAGCTTGTATTGGGCAGCCAGTTGCTCCTGCAGAGACACCGCCTGGGCATTGGCCAGCGACAACGGCAAAATCGTGGCTGCCAGAAACACAATTCCTGGAATCAGATCGTGGAATTTCCTCGACATAGTAAAACCCTCCGGTTTAGCTTTTCCCAAAGTTCGACTGCCAGCGTTGCGCTGAACAGTGAGCGCAGAATCAGTGAAGATCTCGCCTCTGCATTGCAGAAGGGAGCGTCGTCATCGGACGCTCCCGGTGTCTGCCTGATGATGATGAACGATCCGCCTTTTACAAGCGTCCGTCCTACTGCCCGCCGCCCCCCGCGGCTTCCTGCTTGACCTGCTGCTCGGTCTGGTCGGCCGACTGCTGTTGGTCCTGCAGAGTTTTCTCCGCACTGGTATCCGCCGGCGGAGGTGGTACGTCTGAGGCCGACGTCCCCGTGTCCGGCGCTTTCGGAATACCGCCCGTACCCTGCTTCTTGGCCAGTTCGCCCAAGCCGCTATTGAGTTGCTCGTCGAAATGGTTTTGCATCTCCTGCAAGTCGTCCACGTTGACGGCAACCGTTTGTCCGGCCGCGCAGTCCGCCTTCTTGCTCGCCGCGACGCTGGCGGTCACCATATTGTCCCCATCCGGAGTATCGGTGAGCCGCGTGATGACGTCACCTCCGGTCAGCCCACATTCTTGTCCGTTCGCCACCACGCTGAGATCGCTGTCGACCACAAAGGTGCGCCGTGCCGGATCCAGTGCCGGCGGAACTTCGCCGTTGCTCGCATTCGCCGGCGCCGCTTGCCCGCCGGATCCGCCATTCTGCCCCGCTTGTGCCTGCTGCGCGGCCAATTGCGCTTTTACTTCATCGGCAATCGCCTGTTTTACCTCGGGAGTCAGTGCTGGCGCGTTCGAGGCTGCCGGAGCCGGACCAGAATCTCCACCGCCTCCGTCGCCCGCTGCCGCGTCTGCAGCCGCATCTTGCCGGGCCGCATACGCTGCCTGCAACTGTGCTGCAATCAGATAATCCGTCAGCCAGAAGGCCGGCGAAGCATAAGAGGGATAGGGCGTAAACCACCCGCCGTAGAATCCATACCACGGCGCTCCTCCCCAACCCCAGGCCCCGACGCCCCAGTAAACCGGCGCTCCCCAAGGCTGATAGCCCCATGCATAGAATCCCGGGTGGTACCAATAGCCCGGATAGTAGCCGTAGTAGTTATGGCCGCCGTAGTAGTAGCCGCGATACACGCCGCTCCTGTAGTGGCCGTGGTCATAGTAGGTGCGTGAATAATACGAGTGCCCGCCACGCGTCACATAAGCGCGCTGCACGTATCCTCCATGCCGTCCCGTGTTCACGACGCGCGCTCCGTTGTGTGTACCCACCACCGTGCGCCCGCCGTGGACGCCATGCTGAATCTGCATGCCGTTGCGGTTGACCGAACGAATTTGTCCATTGGGACGGATGCTCGCAGATCCTCCGCCCTTCAGACTAACGGTCCTGCCCGGAGGAGTGTGGCTGCCCGCGTTGTTTCGGCCCGCCGTCTGTCCCCCTTTGTTCCCGGGCGCCGCACCGCGAGTGTTGGCGTTTGCTCCACCGCCTGTTCCACGGTTTGCCGACCCTGCTGTACCGCGATTGTTGGCCGCGCCGCCAGTCCCGCGATTGGTCGTACCTGTCGTACCGCGATTGTTAGCGTTCGCTCCGCCAGGCCCGCGGTTGGTCGTACCCGTCGTACCACGATTGTTGGCGTTCGCTCCGCCAGGCCCACGGTTGGCCGAACCCGTCGTACCGCGACTGTTGGCGTTGGCTCCGCCAGTCCCACGGTTGGCCGAACCCGCCGTGCCACGATTGTTGGCGTTCGCTCCGCCAGGTCCACGGTTGGTCGCGCCTCCCGCGTGCTGCGCTGGAGCCGCATGGCTCGCGCTCGCCGCCGGCCTACTCGGAGCCGCTGCGTGTTGGGGTGCGGATGCGTGCGGCGCGGGCGCACTCGGCTTGTTGTGTTGCGCCGAAGCAACGGCGGCAACTGCGAGAAGAATCGGCAATACTGACCATTTCGGCAGGATCTTCTTTCCTAGGTCGCTCGAATTCATAGCCACTCCTGTGAGATGTAAAGCTCTTCCCTTATAAATCCACCAGCCGGGAACGTTCTCCGCCAGATAGACTTCAATCCAGCCCGCAGTCCCGCTTATGGTTTCTTCGACGAGAGCTTCTGGGTCCGAGTGCCATGGGGGAAGGGCCGGCACCGGCCTTTCGAAGTATCGCCAATTTCACACCTGTTTCATTGCGGTGTCAAGCAAGTCGGTCCTGAATTTACAACTGTCATAGAGGAGCACCAAACGACCCTGCTTTTGACCGCGCCGTCGACTCCAAGTCTTCGCCCCAGTCTTCACCGAAATCGCCGAACTTTTGCCTGCTTACCATCTGTTGACCACTTGTTTACGACCGCCTGACAACACCACTCTTCCCGTTTTGTAAGCTCCCCTCAGTACGACGAAAATTGGAGGCAAGCTGTGAAGCACACAACATTCAACGGCAAATCCCTGAAGGGCAAGTTCTTGTTGCCCGTACTTCTGATCTTGGCCTTTTCGTTCGGCGCCGCCAGCGCCCTGGCCCAGACCAATTCCTATCAGCAAACGAATCTGGTCTCTGACATAGCTGGTGTAGCCAACAACACCGACCCCAAGCCCCTCAATCCCTGGGGAATTTCCTTCTTTCCCGGTCAGCCTTTCTGGATCGCCGACAACAAGAGCGGTTACTCGACCATTTACGACGCCAATGGAGTCGCGCAAGCGCCTTCTCCCATCCTGATTCCGGCTCCCTCCGGCGATACTTCGCCAGCCACTCCCACTGGCACCGTCATCAACCAAACCGAGGGCTTCAAGGTCAACGCCTTCCCCAGTCAGTTTCTCTTCGATACCGGGGACGGAACCATTTCGGGCTGGTATCTCTCGGGCAATGCGATTCTTGTCGTCAATCGTGNNTCCCACGCTGCCCGCCGGTTACGCTCCTTTTGGAATTCAACCTATCGGCAGCCAGGTCTTCGTGACTTACGCTCTGCAGAATGCGGCCAAGAACAAGGCGACCGCCGGCGCCGGGAATGGCTACGTCAGCGTATTCGACGTGAACGGAAACTTCGTCAGCCGCTTCGCTTCCACCGGCACATTAAACGCGCCGTGGGGAGTCGTGCAGGCCTCGGCCAACTTCGGTTNNTCGGTTCGTTCAGCAACGACATACTGATCGGCAACTTCGGCGACGGCACCATTAACGCCTTCGACGCCAACGGAAACTTCCTCGGCCAACTCAAGGATCAGACCGGCGCGGTGATTTCGAACGGCGCGCTTTGGGGGATGGTGTTCGGCGCGGGCGGAACCGGCGATCCCAACACGCTCTACTTTACTGCCGGCTTTGCCGAAGGAGGCCACGGTTTGTTCGGCGCGCTCGCAGCCACCACCGTAGGAACCGCGGACTTCTCGTTCGCCTCGTCGCCCCAGTCTGGGACCGTTAACGGCGGCGGGTCGATGAACTTTACGCTCACCGTTACGCCCGCCAACGGCTTCTCCAACTTGGTGAGCTTCTCGTGCGTAGCTCCGGCGGGCATCACCTGCGCCTTCAACCCGGCCTCGGTGACTCCTGCGGGCGGCGCGGTGACCACCACGCTGACCGCGACCGCTGCTCCTCCCTCGGGCAGCCAGCCCTATGCCGCCCCCAAACTGATGGGGATGGCACTCACCGGATTGGGCGTTTTTGGTTGCTTCTTTGCCGGACCGGGCGCGAATCGGCGGCGCTTGTTCTCGCTGTTGTTGGGTGGATTCGCCAGCCTGCTGATTGCGGGAACGCTGCTCGCTTCCACCGGATGCGGCAGCTCGGGCAGCACAAAGACGAATCCCGGCCCTGCGTCCATCGTGGTCACCGCACAGTCGGGAGCTCTGACGCACATGACCACGATTAGCCTTACGGTACAGTAGCCGCGGAGTTTCTCGGTCGTCTGTCGATGGCAGCGGATCGATGAAAGCGGATCGACGGAAGCGGCCGAGCGAGAAGATCGGCCAACCACCGAACGAGAAAGAGCGGAGCCGTTCCATGGCTTCGCTTTTCTTTTTCGCGCGCAAGAAACCAGGTCAGCGCTGGCAAATTCCTGGCTTTTCGCGACCTGGTCACCTCCCAGGGTAACGACAGTAATTGGCGAGTCTTCCGTCGTTCGCCGATAGGACTGATGGACAGCGATGTTAACCCATTGGCACATTCGGTCGGTGCTCCTGGCTCTATTTGTCTTGACCTGCGCCTCGACGGCCGACGACACGAACCGTTCCTCCGGTCTGCCTACGTATCGCAGTACCGTCTCTGAAGTCAGGGTCACATTCTTCGCTACCGACGAAAACAATCATCCTGTCGCAACCCTCGCGAAGTCGGACTTTGCGGTCGTCGACCGCGAACTTGTGATCCGCAAATTCCGAAGCTTTACACATTCCGATGAAACCACGCTCGACCTTGTGGCGCTGGTCGACTTGAGCGAATCGATGGCACCGCGCCTTCGCGTGGCCATCAACGCGGTGCTGCAACTGGTAGAGCACGAGCAGTCGATCCCCGCCGACAATTTCGCCGTGCTCTCTTTTGGAGGAGAGTTAAGAGAAACTTCAGGAGGACCGTCTGCAGCCATACGTCCCGCCGTCCTCTGCGCCAGCGGTTGCGGTGCGTTTAACTCCGTCAGCCGACTGCTTTCGGTGAAGAGTGGCGGCACGACTCCGCTGTTCGACGCGCTCATCTTCGCGGCTGGTTTCATCGCTCATAATCGCCGCGCCGGAGCCCGGCCTGTCCTGATTCTGTTCTCCGACGGCATCGACACCATCAGCCTGCATTCCGCGCGGGAGGCGCAAGACGCCGTGCTCGACGGCGGCGTTCTGATCTACGCCGTCGATATTGGAATCTCCAACGCACCAAACCTCGGACGGCACCTTCCTGCGCCAGGTTTCGGAAGCTACGGGCGGTCGCTATTTCTCTTTCTCTCCGCGCTCCTCCCAGCCAGACGGCGCCGCCACCGTACTGAACGCTGTACTGGAGGACCTGCGCGCCTCCTACGTCGTGTCCTACGATCTGCCCAGCCATCAGGCCGGATTTCATTCGCTTCGACTTTTGCCAACGCACAACCTCAACCTTAAATTCCATAGCCGCAACGGCTACTACTACGAACCCAGCGGTCACTGATTGCAGACTGCTGACTGGAGACTTATGAAATTCACATTGCTCGTGGCGCTTGTAATGATAGTGATAACGGCCGGCGTTTCGATTACCTTGGCCGCGCCCATCGGTATCTATCAACATGGAACCGTCGTTCGTATGCGCATGGGCGACTGCCTGCTGATGCATCGCGGCTTCATCAACAACTTTGGGCCGCCGCAAGCCGCGGCCGCCGAGGAAAGTTGCCCCGAATACACCCTGGTGACCGATAAGGTCGTCTTTGTGATCGTGGGCAAGTCCTCCAATCAACTCGTCCCGCTTGCGGAAATCATCGATTTCCGTTTCCAGAACAAGGAATTGGCCGTGCGCGTGGATGACGCTCGCAAAGAATCCAAATTCGCCATCAAGGAAATGACCCTGCGCTCGCAATGGGACCTCATCCAGAAACACATCGAAGATGAACTCAACGACTCGCCGCGTCACCCCGCCGATACATCCCTGATGCTGCGCAGCCGGCAATAGTCTAGAAATGTTTTCCCGACGCGCTCGTGTGGGGACGGGCGCCCTTGCCCGTCCAAGCCGAGCGCAGCTCGGCAACTGCCCGCGGCCACAGCAACTCCGGATTCGCTATGGAAAGGTTTTCTCGGCGCTCTCGGCGTCTCGGCNNAGCGGCAAGAAATACAAGAAGTGTTGCGGCGCAAATTAGTGAGAGGAATTACCGCCGAGACGCAGAGGAAATCTTTGGCTGGAGCTCATGAGATCGGCAGCAGATCATCTTTTCTGTTTTTTCCTCGGCGCTCTCGGCGTCTCGGCGGTGCAACGCCAGCCACCTGAACCAAAGCTGCGATTGACGGAAAACACGCCGAGCGCCAGACTGAAAGGGCATGGCAAAACTTCGCGTTGGTATCCTCTTTGGCGGACGCAGCGGCGAGCATGAAGTGTCGTTGCTGTCGGCGGCGTCGGTTCTGAACGCAATCGATAAGACAAAATACGAAGTGGTGCCCATCGGCATCACGAAAGATGGCCGCTGGCTCACGGCGGAACACGCCGAGCGATTGCTGAAGGGCGAAAAGCACGCGGATAAGCCTACAGAGAAAGATAAGAGTATCCGCGCCACCCCTGCAACGCAGCTTCGAGCAGGCGATCCCGAGGCGACTCCGGGAGCGGCCGTGCTGGCCACGGGCGAGTCCGTCGTCGTTCCTCCCGAGCCGTCGCGCCACGACGCTGGCCTAGCGCCGTTCCAGACCGATGCCGCCGCCCTCCGCCGCGCTTCCGACCGCGCCATTAACGTCGATGTCATCTTCCCCGTGTTGCACGGAACCTTCGGCGAAGACGGCACAATCCAGGGATTGCTCGAACTGGCCGACATCGCCTATGTCGGAGCCGGTGTCCTCGGGTCATCCGCGGGCATGGATAAAGACATCATGAAATCTCTGTTCCGCGCGGCGGGATTGCCAATCGTGAAGCACGTGACCGTGTTGCGCGGCCAATTCGAGCGTGCGCCCAAGAAAGTGGAGAAGCTGGTCGGGAGCAAGCTGAAGTATCCCGTGTTCGTGAAGCCGGCGAACCTGGGGTCGTCGGTGGGAATCTCGAAAGCGCACGATGCGAAAGAACTCGGCCCCGCCATCGCGGAAGCGGCCAAGTTCGACCGCAAGATCGTGATCGAGGAAGGCGTCGGCGGAAAAAAGAATAGGGCGCGCGAGATCGAGTGCGCCGTACTCGGCAACGACGATCCCAAAGCATCGGTCGCAGGAGAAATCCTTCCCTGCAAAGAGTTCTACGACTACGACGCCAAGTATCTGGTCGAAGGCTCCGAAGGAGTCATTCCCGCGAAAATAACGAAAACGGAAATGAAGACCGTGCAGCGCCTGGCCGTCGCCGCGTTTCAAGCCGTCGATTGCACCGGCCTGGCGCGCGTCGATTTTCTGATGGACCCCAAATCGCGCAAGATTTTCGTCAACGAGATCAACACCATGCCCGGATTCACCGCCATCAGCATGTATCCCAAACTGTGGGCCGCGACAGGAGTGCCGTATCCCGAGCTAATCGACCGCCTGATCCAACTCGGTATCGAGCGCCACGAAGACAAGAAGCGGAATCAATACAGCCGCTGAGGGGCTATCAAACCAGCCTCACGATGGCTTGCGGGGCGGTTGGTGTAATCGCCTTCCATGAGAAGGCCGGTCGGAGTCAAG
>PMMJ01000090.1:0-2299 GCA_003162255.1 Acidobacteriaceae bacterium
ATTTCGCAGACACTACACTAGTGATCGGCGCAGCGTGTGCCACCCAATCGGCGCTTGCTTGCTGCTCTTGAGGGTCGAGACTCGCTCTATTACAGGGCGAATGTGACGTCGGAAAAGGATTTGATACGTATACGGGGTCTTGCCATGGTAGTGCGGACTGGCAAAGATCCAGTCTTCGTCCGAGCGATAAGGTGTGTGCTGGCGCCAGAGACGAAGCACATTCAGAACGGGTCGAGCTAGGGGCAGAGCGTTGTTTCTGCTCTTGGTATCCTTCAATTCGCCTTCCACGAAAGCAAATTCGGATCGAAGGGTGCCTGTGTCCCAACCGACATTTCTCCACTTCAACGCGATTAACTCTGAGGCCCTCAACGCCGTGACGGCATCGATGAGCACCATCGTTGCTTCGCGCAGGGGCAACTGTTCGAGAGTTTGACGCACGACATCGGGCGGCAGAATCACGCGAGTGATGGAGATTCTGTTGCTCTGACGCACGCCAGTTGAGGCCCCGCGGTGGCCAGGCGTGCCGCCTTGACCGCAGACGGGGTTGCGTTCCACGAATTCCCATCGGACCCCGTGCGAGAAGATCGCGGACAGAATGTTCTTGATCTTCATTGGTTCCGTCCGGGCGCTCGATCTTGTCCAGCCAATCTTGAATTTGCATGGTTTTCATGTTGTCGGCAACGTGACCGTGCCACGCAGGCTCGATCCAGTTCTTGATGTACGATTGGTTTCCCTTGCGGGCGGATTTCGACAAGCGCGGGAGTTCGTGATTCAGGTAGTGGTTGATTAGTTCCCCAAACGTGAGAGATTTGAGGCTCAGTGAGTGCTTTTGTTCGTTGAGGCGACAACGTAGCCGGTCGGCCTCTCTGTTGGCCGTCGCTTCCGTAGGGAATTTCTTCGTTGCGCCGATTACTTCCTTGTGTTGGCGCCGCTGGCCATTTACCTCTTCGCTCCAGCGGAATACCCACACCATGCCAATTGACCTTTTCTCTTTGCAAAGCATACCCGTGTTGTAGCGGATAGGCTTGCGGCGATCGTGAGCTGAGGCCGACCCCATGGCAGACAAGAGCCCAATGCTGCAGCAGCCGGTGATCTCTATTCGCATTTCCGACGAGTTGCGTCTAAGGCTCGAAACCTTGAAGGAAATCATGGCCGCCAAGAGTGGCGAACCCGTCTCAACATCGGAGGCGGCAAAGCAGCTCCTTGAGTCCTCCAAAGAGGAGCGATTGGAGTTCGTAAATCTACTCTCAGAGCCAACCGATTCCCTGGTGAAGATTCGCGGGAAAGTAGACGCAAAGCTGCCACTTTCGCAAGCCGAATGGACCCTGGTTGCCTACTACTGTCAGCAGGGTGCGGAGCTATTTGCAAATACCGGCCAGACAGAAGTTTCCTTTGAATCTCTCGCTGGAATTCTTGAAGCTTTCCTTGCCGTTTATGGAATTGTATCCAAACAGAGAAAGAGAAGTCCGATGGCCCCTTATCTCCTCACCAATCTGCCCTCTGAAAGGCAAACTGAGGCGAAGCCTTCAGAAGAGATTGCAAACGACGATGTACGACGGGCCGTCAACCGAACAATTCACACTCTAAAGAACGCTACCAGCGAGACTCCGCGACCGATTCATACCGCTCGACTTCTCTACATGATTCTTGACAACGAGAAGTTTCTAAACATCGAGAAGCTGAATGAAGCGCTGCGACCGTACTGGCCGATTCTCTGGCGCGTGTGCGCCCGTGGCCACTATCTCCGCCACGGACAACCCCTGACGGATAGCGCGTTTTGGGGTCCCGACTTTAGGTTGGGAAATCGTGGCCCTTTGCCATCGTTCCAGGAAGGCGAATACCGTCTCGAATTTCATCGGGGGCCGGAGACGGAATTTTCCGTCTGGTTGCTGTTTCCGGGAAGATTTGCTCTGCAATATCCGCTTTACGATTACCCGAGGATCGCGGAGCTTCGGACGATACTGGAACGGTTGGAACTGCGCGACACACTGATCTTCTGGGAAGGTCGCTATTTCCTCGCCTCCACGTGGCTCGACGAAGAGGAAAAGGTCGGCGTCGAGTTTCGCTCTCGGGACAGCGGGATCGCCCTCACATTTCATCATGACGATTGGGAGGCGATTAAGAGTCTGTTTCGCCGGGGCTGGCAAGCTCCCGAAGTGAGGCGTCTGTGGGACGCGTTGGCAAGAGAGTATGGCGAACTGTAAGAGCGGCGGTGCTTCGCACCGGAAGAAGGGTGGTCGCGGTAGGGATACGGATTTCTCCGTACCCCCCGCGCGGATCCGTACGGGCGGATTTCCCG
>PMMJ01000090.1:2368-2863 GCA_003162255.1 Acidobacteriaceae bacterium
AACAGGGTCATGCATGCGTCGCCACAACTCGATCTTCACCTGCTGCAGCTTAGCTTGCATGCGTTTGCGAACCGTCTGCCGAAGCACCAGAAACCGCCCCTTCTTCGTCTTCCCGCAGATGTGCTTGAAGCCGAGAAAATCGAAGGTCTCCGGCTTGCCCAGTCCAAGGCGCTTTCGGTTCGCCGCCGCGTGGCGTCCGAACTCGAAGAGTCGCGTCTTTTCCGGGTGCAGTTCCAGTTGGAATTTCGCCATGCGTTCAGCGAGTTCTTTCCAGAACTGTTCGGCTTCCGTCTTGAACTCGAATCCAACCACGATATCGTCAGCGTAGCGCACCACGATTACATCGCCATGAGCACGCTTCTTACGCCATGCTTGAACCCAGAGATCAAAGACGTAGTGAAGGTAGATGTTCGCCAGCAATGGCGATGCACTTCCGCCCTGCGGCGAGCCCGCCTCCACAAACGTTCGCGTTCCCTTTTCCAGCACGCCCGCGTT
>PMMJ01000069.1 GCA_003162255.1 Acidobacteriaceae bacterium
AGAAGTCAGATTGCAGAAGTGAAAATCCCGCGACCAGCGAATGCCGTGTGGGCTCTTACTTCTGCAATCTGACGTTTGACTTCTGAGTTCATTCTTCATATGACAAATACTTCTTCTCAAATCGCTTTTCTGTTTCCAGGCCAAGGTTCGCAAACCGTTGGCATGGGCAAGGAACTGGCCGAAAACTATCCGGTGGCGCGTCGAACTTTTGAAGAGGCCGACGAGACGCTCGGCTACAAGCTGTCGGAGCTTTGCTTTGAAGGGCCGGAAGAAAAATTGAAGCTGACCGAGATCACGCNNGTGGGCGTGGGCGCGATGGCGGCCATTCTTGGAATGACGTTCGACAAGGTCAGCGAGATTTCGAACGAAGCGGCGCAGGGAGAAGTCTGCCAAGCGGCCAATATCAATTCGCCTGAGCAAATCGTGATCTCGGGCCACGCCGGCGCCGTGAACCGCGCCATCAAGCTGGCCACGGAGCGCGGAGCGAAGAAGGCCATCAGTCTGCCGGTGAGCGCACCTTTCCATTGTTCGCTGATGCAGCCAGCGCAGGAACGCCTGGCCGCAGACCTAGGGGCGCTGAGTTTTCACGATCCGTCATTCCCGGTGGTCTGCAATGTCGATGCTGCGGTGGTCGATTCCGCCGAGGCTGCGCGCGGGGCGCTGATTCGCCAGGTGACCGGTTCGGTGAAGTGGGAGCCGTCGGTGCGGTTGCTGATCGATCGCGGGGCAAGTTTGTTTGTTGAAGTCGGTCCGGGAAAAGTTCTGTGGGGACTGATGCGGCAGATCGATCGCTCGAAGACCTGCTTGACCGTGGGGGATGAAGCTTCGCTGCAGAAGACGCTGGCGCAGGTTGCGGCGAGGAGCGGCCTATGCGGGGAACAATGCAGGACCGAGGGCGCCGCTTAGTACGGCCACACCGTCAGCGTTTTATCCGACCTTTGTAGAAACATACGCTCGTGTTCAGAGCGCTCGTTGACCACGACTTCGACGACGACGCCTCCGCCGCCAAAACTTTTCGTGTTCGCCGATCCGTAGATCCGGTGGGACTTGANNGCCGCCCGGTCCCCAGTCGCGATAGAAGTCCGCGTATGTGTACTGAGTGTATTTCTGCTGATGCTGGCGCCAGGCGGGGTCATTGAAATAAATTCCGTAGGCGGTTTCGTAATCCTGGTGCTGCAAGGCGGCGAAGAACTTATCGACGGCATGCTCTTCGGGCCAGTTGCGGTACATCCAAGCCAAAGCGGCCAGAACGATCACGGCCACGATGGCGACGGCGATCGTGGTCTTCCTCCGCCGCGACTTTGTGGGATCGTAGGGCTGAGCGTCGAGCAGGGTCATAAGCCTCCACTAAGCATAACGGATAAAGGCGAGATTGAGCCATTGAGTATTAGATCATTGAGTGATTGAAATTCAATGGCACAATACTTCAATGATTCAATGCCTCAATCGCTAGTTCCGGCTAGGGACGTGTCCCATTAATTCACGACATNNTGCATGGCGAATTCAAATACATAGGTCCATCGCTCCGCTCAGGATGACAGGGCAGATTTATATTGCGAATTAATGGGACACCACACTAGGGACACTCTGATTGGGTGCTCGCGGGCGAGACGGGATGCGCTGAAAGCGCGACCCTCAGCGGCCAAACAGTTTGCTGAAAAACTACATGCTCGGTGCCCGGCCCCTAAAGGGGCATCTAAATTCAAAGAACTTACGGCATCGCTAAAGCGATGCCCTGATACGAAACTCGATTTCTTCAGCAAACTGTAAAGCCGCTTGTGTAGCGGGTTCTAGCGGCAAGGCTGAAGGCATGCCCTTTCAATGGTCTGCGTTAAACGACTTAATCAGGGGTTCCCTCGGCACCGCTCCGGCTAGGCATGGCCCAATGGCGCACGGCGGTGGAGAGCGAGGCAGCGTTTCCCTAAAGCGCAGGTTCGAACTGCCGATGTACATCACGTCAGCCAGAAAACGGCGGGCACGCGATTTCGCGGCCTGACAATGTGAGCCGCAGAGTGGTGGAACCCTATGGATAAGATCCGAGCGCTCATTGTGGACGACTCCTCGGTGATGCGAAAAATAGTCGAACGCTCGCTGCGTCAGGCGGGCATTGACCTGGACAAAGCGGTGGAAGCCTCGAACGGGGCGGAAGCGCTGCTGGCGTTGCAGAGCAACGTGGTTGATCTCATCCTGTGCGATATCAACATGCCGGTCATGGATGGGCTGGAATTTGTCCGCCAGATTGCCACGGTGGAGAGCGCCAAAGGGGTGCCTATCGTGATGATCACCACCGAAGGCAGCGAATCGCACGTAGTGCAGGCGCTCTCGGCGGGCGCTCGCGGATACATCCGCAAGCCCTTCACTCCCGATCAGGTGAAAGAGCACGTGTTGCCCTTGCTGGGAAAGAAATCATGAGTACGGATACCGCGTTTGCCAAGCGTTCCCGCGAAGAGAACTGGCTCCCCATTCTTGAACTTGCGACGCGGGAAGTTTTCGAGATCATGCTGGCCTGCAAGGTGAAGCCGGTGGCGCAATCCGAGGGCAAACCGAACGCGGGTTTCACCGCCATGGTCGGTTTGGCCGGGGCGCTGTGCGGGGTGGTGACGGTTTGCTGCGATGCCAAGACTGCCGGCCTGATTGCCAAGGGCATGTTGGGAGAAATTGCCGAAGGCGAAGAACAGGTGGGGGACGCGCTCGGAGAACTCTGCAACATGATCGCGGGAAACTTCGAAAGTGGATCGGCCCAGATGAAGTCTGCCTCGCAGGCCGCCTTTGACCGCATCGCCGGCATCCTCCGCCAGCACGATTATCGTTTGCAGATCGAGGGCCACACCGATAACACCCCCATTCACAACCTGCAATTTCCCTCGAACTGGGAGCTTTCCAC
>PMMJ01000320.1 GCA_003162255.1 Acidobacteriaceae bacterium
ACTAACGACTAGCGACCAACGACACTTATCGGAGAAGTCCTGTGTTGAATGACAAGCCCCAATCTCCCGACGATCGCCTGCAGCAGGAATTCAACCGTTGGGCCGATAACGGTGAAGGCGCGAAGATGGAGCGCCATCACCTCGACATCACCGAGAAGACGATGCGCCGCATGGATCTGCGTCCGGGTGGGCGTATTCTCGATCTCGGCTGCGGATCGGGGTGGGCGACCCGACTGCTGGCGCGCATGGTGGGCGAGGGGCCACAGGGATTTGGGCAGGTGGTAGGCGTCGATATTTCCGATGAGATGGTGCGGCAGGCGCGGGCTGCTTCGAAGGAATTTGACAACGTGATGTTTGTTGTCGGATCGGCGGCGCAGATTCCCTGGGAAGAAAACTTC
Source organism: Acidobacteriaceae bacterium (assembly GCA_003162255.1). Lineage (GTDB taxonomy): Bacteria > Acidobacteriota > Terriglobia > Terriglobales > Acidobacteriaceae > Acidiflorens. The sequence goes on from PMMJ01000320.1 coordinate 399, forward strand.
TTCGACAAAGTGCTTTCCGTGGAATCGTTTTATTACTATCCCGATCAGGAACGCGCGCTGGCCGAGCTGTTTCGCGTCATGGCGCCGCATGGGCGGCTGTTCATTCTGATCAATCTCTATAAAGATAATCCGTACTCGCTGCAATGGGTGCCGAAGTTGAAAGTGCCGGTGCAGGTCCGTTCAGCGGCGGAGTACGTCGATTTGCTGAAGAAGCACGCGTTCGAAAATGTCGAGTACGCACAGATTCCCGACGACACGCCCACGCCCGACGGCTACCAGACTACTTCGTTCCACAGTCTCGACGATATGAAAGCATTCAAGCGGATTGGCGCGCTGCTGCTGATGGCATCGAAGCCGGATGTGCGGAATCCGGCGCCGGGGTACACGATCTATTAGCGGCGCACTTTCCTTTTGGAACAAATGGCAGCTGTCGGTGTCTGAATAAGCAGGGCGTCCGAACCTGAAAGTTCTGAACACCGGTGGAGGGGTTTCATGCGAGGGCACCTTCTGCGCACGGTCATAGTCCTCAGTCTACTTATCGTAACTGCGCTGCTCGCAGCGAACCGATACCCCGATCAGCTGTACCACTCTTGGGAGTGGGCAAGGGGGTGGGGAACGATCCTGACGACTCGGAACAACTACGGATTCCTCGCAGCGAAGAACCCAAACCTCAGGTTTGTCGGTGATGTACTAGCTCCACCGTTTATGCCGCGGAAATCAAGCGCACCGCCGCAGCTCTACACCGACGTGGACGGTTACGCAGAATTCGAAGCGTGGCTTGGGAAGATGGGGCTGCCGCGACCAGTGATGATCAACAAGGAATCATCGGAATCTGTTGAATCAAATCGCTGCCTGCCACCGGAAGTACGGCAAAGACTAGCAGGCGCAGTAATCGACTTTGCAGCCAACAATACGGGAAACTGGCGGTTTGAGTTTGGGCGTATGAAGGGCCATCAACTCGGCATCACACAGGAACGAAGCCGGTCTCGCTCAGAGGTTTCTTTTTCTGCAGTCGGGTTCAATCAGGATAGAACCCTTGCAGTGTTGTACGCCACATACTCCTGTGGAGGACGCTGCGGTCGCGGCACCTACTACGTATTGGAAAAACACAATGGTCAGTGGGACGCCGTGAGCTCGATCGAACGCTGCGGCTGGATTTCATAGCTGTCACGAGCCCTCCGGATGGGCCCGGACCTTTCGCATCCTACCTCAGATTTCATCGTCGTTCTTGTCATCTTCGCCATCGCCGTTGCGCTCACGCTCAAGGTTTTGCACCGGGCTCAGCGGACGATTATCGCTGGCGTGGCGAATCTCAATCTCGCCGTTCACATTGGAGAGCTTTACCAGCGTTCCGCCGCCGCCCAGTTGGCCGTGCAAACTATGGCCCACAAACTGGTGGCGTGTCACTGGCAAGCCGAATTCGTCAGAGATATTTCCTGAGACGGTGCTGGCTTTGAGTTCCGCTTTCGCGTCCGAGGGCAAGGTCACGCGCAGCCTGCCGTTCACCGACGACAGTTTCAGCTCCGACGAGGGCAGTTGATCCACGCTGGCATCGAGCTCGCCGTTGACCGTGTTCAGCTCCACCGGGCCTTGCAGGTTGTGCGCCTGAATCCGGCCGTTGACACAGGAAGCGTGGACTTCTCCCGCCACATCCTGCACATCGAGCCGCCCGTTGACCAGTTTGATCTCATCGAGCCGCGCCTGCCGCGGCACGGTGATCGTGTACTCCACGCTGGCCGGGTTGCCATGCTCGTCGTCGTTATGGAAATTGAAACTGTGATCGTGGCCCGGATACTCAGTGCGGATCGCGATTTCGTTCTGCTCGGCGCGAATCTCGATCTTGGCTTCATCGAGACGCTCCTTGCTCCAGGCGCTCTTCACCGCATCCACTTTGACTTCATCGCGGTCCCAGCCCGTGATATGGACCGGCCCATTGATATTCGCGATTTCAACGCGGCCCTGAGCGGAAAGCGGATAGACCTTGTGAAACTCCTCGGTCAGCCTGCCCTGCCCGTCCGAACCGGCAGCGCTGGAGATGAGGAAAATCGCCGCTATCGCGGCTACGACGACCGCCTCCACGATTGCCAGTCTGCGGAACTGTGCCTGCGTCATAATGCCTCCGTGGCGTTTAGACGCGACAGCGGAGGTTTGGTTAGTGGCGGGACTTAACCACCTTGCGGATCGACGCTAGCCTGTCTGCTAGACTGCCTTGTCGATCAGATTGTGACCGGTATCACGCCCCGGTGCAGGGTGAGGATGTATTCTTGTAGGGATCGAGCAGAGAACGAGGCCCCATGAGCTGGCTCCAGAACAAATTCGAAAAGAATTTCATGATCTCGACCGTGGACTACGTCTTCAACTGGGCGCGCAAGTCGGCGCTCTGGCCCATGACGTTTGGGCTGGCGTGCTGCGCCATCGAGATGATCGCGTCTTCCACAGCGCGCTTCGATATCGCCCGCTTTGGCTCGGAGGTGTTTCGCCCCAGCCCGCGGCAGTCGGATCTGATGATCGTCTCCGGCACGGTCACGCTGAAGATGGCGCCGGTGGTGAAAAGAATCTACGACCAGATGCCCGAGCCGAAGTGGGTGATTTCGATGGGCGCGTGCTCGTCGGTCGGCGGCCCGTTCAACACCTACGCCGTGTTGCAGGGCGTGGACCGCATCGTGCCGGTCGATGTCTATGTGATCGGCTGCCCGCCGCGTCCGGAGAATTTGTTTTACGCGCTGCTCAAGCTGCAGGACAAGATTGACACCATGACCTTGGCCAAGCGCCCCACCGAAGTGCGGCTGGAGTCGCACATGATGGACGATTTCAAGCGCCAGGTGATGATCGCGCAGACCATGCAGCCGAAATAGCTGTCAGCCGTCAGCTATCAGCCGTCAGCTAAACCAATCCTATATACTCTTGTCATCCTGAGCGCCGCCTGAGCCGCGCTTGCGCGGTGAGGGCAAGTCGAAGGACCCCTACGTTCAGCATGACCTTCCGTGAGCGGACATGCCTTTCATCAAGCTCGCCTCTGAATCCGACCTCCCTGCAGTCAACGAGGCCAAAGAATTCCCCTGCGGCAACAAGACCATCTGCGTCGCCAACGTGAACGGCGAGATCAGCGCCATGGATAACATCTGCCTGCATCGCGGAGGCCCGCTCGGCCAGGGCGTGATCTCAGGCGGAAAAGTCGTCTGCCCATGGCATGGCTGGGAGTGGGATCCGAAGACGGGCGAGGCCGGTCCGCCGGGAGCGAAGATTGCGGTGTATCCGGTAAGGATCGAGGGCGGGGATGTGCTGATCGAAATCTAGTCCGGTCACGTAGCCCCGGACGCATTCGTCCGGGGCACCGAGCGAAAGCATCAGAGAACGCAGCCGGTTCTTGCCGTCCGACTTCGGCCAGCAACTGTTTGGCAACAAAATAATCACAGCGTAGCAACTACCGGGCTTTGCCCGGCGGGGCGGACGAATGCGTCCCCCTACGCGAGCAATTTTACGAAATGCTCCGCCTGCCCATCAAATCCCGGAAACACCGTCTTCAAATCCTTATTCCCCAGATAGCGCGACACGACTTCGCTGAGCACCAGCCTGAAGTCCGTGGTCACGGCCAAATCGCGGCCTTCATACAACTGCGCTTGGTCGAGCCCCGGCCAACGGCCATAGACTTTGCCGCCCTTCACCGGACCGCCAAGTACGAACATTACGTTGGCGTGGCCGTGGTCGGTGCCGCGGTTTCCATTTTCTCGTGCTGTCCGGCCGAATTCTGACATGGTGACGACCACCGTGTCTTCTCCGAGATCGCCGAGATCGGTCCAGAAGGCGGCGATCGATTGCGAAAAGTCGCCGAGCACGTTGGCGATCTGGCCTTGCGTGCTGCCTTCATTGACGTGGTGGTCCCAGCCTCCGATATCGGCGAAGGCCACTTGCACGCCGAGATTCGCCTTGATCAGTTGCGCCAGTTGCTTCAGGCTGTCGCCGAAGTGTCCCTTGGGATAGTTCGCATTGGGCGCCGCCGTGTAGTGCGCGGGATCGACGGCCTTCAGCGTCTTGACCGCGTCGAAGGTTTCCTGGCCGGTGCCGTGCAACACGGAGTCGACCGAGTGATCGTACATGGCTTCGAAAGTGTTCGACATCGGTGCCGCGTTGGGATTTTTTCCGCCGACGGAGAAATCGTTGAGGTTGTTGACCGCGATCGCCGGCTCTTTGCCGGAGAGAATGCGCGGCAGCGATGGCCCCAGCGCAATGGCGCGGAAGGCCGACTTGTCGGGCGCGGATTTATCGGCGGCGGATTTTCCGGCAGCTGATTTTCCAGCAGGAAACTCGCGCAAGGCGCGATTCAGCCAGCCGTCGTCCGTGACCTTTACGCCCGGCGTTCCCGATTCCATGAAGTCCTGCGCATCGAAGTGCGAGCGCGTCGGATCGGGACTTCCGGCGGCGTGCACGATGGCGAGATGTTTCTGTTTCCAGAGCGGCTGAAAAGACGCCATCGCCGGATGCAATCCAAAAAAGCCGTCGAGATCAAGCACGGATTTCTGAGGGATGTTGATGGTCGGCCGCATGGCGTAGTAACTCGGCTCGCCGTGAGGCACAACGATGTTGAGTCCGTCCGCCGCGCCGCGCTGGAAAATCACGACGAGTCGTTTGGTGCGCATTCCGGGGTCAATCGCGCCCAAAGCCGCGCGCGTAAGAAAGCTCGGCAGCGCCGCCGTGCCGACCACAACCAGCGCTCCGTTGCGAAGAAAAATGCGTCGAGTGATGGACATGTAGAACCTCTGCTTCGAGCTACGCGCTACGCGCTGCAAGTGAACGGTTGCTCGTAGCTCGCGGCTCGTAGCTCGCAGCTATCTCCTCTGAAACTCCGGCGACCCCAGAATCAATCCCGTAATCGCGGCCACGTTTGGTGGACGCTTCGGATCATCCAATCGCCGCTGACTGATCTTCGGGTCGTCCAATTGCTTGCTGATGGTATCGTGCGTTTGTTTGGAAATATCGCCTGCCAGCAGCGAATTTTCCAGGTTCGCCAGCGCCTGCTGCGCGTCGTTCGTTACTTCTGAAGCGCCATCCCCGGCCGTTCCCGCTGCCAAGTTGACGGAATCGACTCTGACTCCCCGTATCTTTCCTGCCGCCAGTCCCAGCGCGAAATTCATGCGTGCCAAAAGCGCCGAGGAGTTCACCCAAACGTCGGCTTTCATCGAATAGCCCGTCGGCGGCATCATGCCATACGGCATCATGCCCATGTTGTTGAGCGTGCCGACCAGTGCGCGGGCGCCCTCGACTTCGGCGCCGCTGGCGCGCACGGCGGAGACCACGAATTCCAGGGGCGTTTTCACTTTCGCGCGGTAGGCCTCCGGCGACCAGAACTCGGGCGACTTGAACATGGTGCGCATCACCTCGCGAATGTCGCCGTCTTTCTTCAGGAAGGTTTTGGTCATGCGATCGACCAGCGCGCCCGGAGGATCGTCGGAAACAAAGCGCATCGCCAGTTTTTGCGAAATGAAGTGCGCCGTCTTGGGATTGTGCGCCAGCAGGTGCAGTACTTCCAGCCCTTCCTTCTCGCCGCTTTCCTTGACGCGATGTCCGAGGATCATCTTGTCGCCGGGCTCATGCATGCGCGGCTCGAAGCGGAAGTCTCCGCCTTTTCTCGGCTGCTCCAGCGTCCATCCGGTGAACACCTTGGCCACTTCGGTCACATCTTTCTGCGAGTAGCCGCCGTTGACGCTAAGCGTGTGCAGTTCCATCAGTTCGCGGCCGTAGTTCTCGTTCAGGCCGCTGGCTTGCCTGCCTTTGCCCGGTGGACGTTTAGTCGGAGGGGAACCATAGCGGCGCGGGTGCGGTGGAATTCCGAGAGCGATTTCCGAGTTCGGTCCGACGCTCAGCCAGTTGTCAAGATAGAACAGCATTGCCGGGCTCTTCGCGGTCGCCACCAGCAGGTCTTCGAATTTCCCCAGCACGTGCGGGCGGATGGCGTCACGCTCGTAGCTCGTGAGCAGATAACGGTCGGCGCCCTTGTTGATGAACACGTTGAAGTGGTTAAACCAGAAGTCGGTCATCACTTCGTCGAGCTGCCGTTCGCTGTAGATCGCGCGCAGCAGCTTGGCCTGCATCAACTCGTCGACCACCACCTGCTCGGGGTTGTTGAGCGCCATTACCGTTTCTTTCTGTTGCGGGCTCATTCCCTCCATCAATGCGTCTGCCCTGGCGCCTTTGGCGGTGGTGGCGAGTGCCCGCCGATCTTCGGGCGACATTTGCAGAATTTGTTTCATGCGCTCGTCGGGCGGCAGATCGAGAAGGTCCTGCGTTTTGAGATTCGCGAGCTGGAGTTCTTCGCGGCGTCGCATCGGGTCGGAGCCGGCAGGTTGGGCGCTGTCGGAGAAGACGGGGCAAGCCCCGTCTTTGCAGGTGGTTTCGGTGCCGGAAGCATTCTGCGCGTCGCTGCTCGCCGCATTGCTCTTGGCCGCATCTTCTTTCCGTTCCTGCTTGTCCTCGTAGCGCTGGAGTTGCGCCCCGTAAACCGCCCGCTTCGTGGGATCGCGCGGCAGCGAGGCTTTCCCATCGGCAATCTGCTTGATCAACTGGTTGGGAGGAAAATTCTCGACGATCTCTTTCGTGTCCATGCGCAGCGTACGGAACGGATCGAGCCTCGCCTCAGCCGCCGAGTCATCAATCTTATCGGGATGGAGTTGGAGTTCGATCCACTTATCAACGCCCATCTGCCAGACCCGCTCCACGTCGCCGGGCCGCGGACCGAATGTCAGCCGGTTCAGGGCGTGGACGGCGCGCTTCCGGTCGTCCATACGCATCGGCATCGCCCCGGCGGTTTTGTCCTTCCTTCGGCCGAGTGCGAACTGAGTCGTGAGCCCCGCCGCCACAAGCAAGGCAGCTGCCACCAGCAAGCGGCGTCTGCGCACAGGCATTCCCATCCTGATTGGCCTCATTAGGATTGAACCCGGACCCCAGGAAAAGTTGCTGCAAGGTTGGAACTCAAGTAGGTTTCAAAGTTTCATGGTTTCAAGGTAAAGCCGCAGTTTATGACTCCGAAACTTTGAAACCTGGTGGTTCAGCCTTTCAATTGCGCCACGTAGGCTTTTCCGGCTTGCGACTTGCGGGCGGTGCTGTCGACGAATTTAAGGAATTCCCGGAGGTGTTCTTTTTCCGACAGTTCCGCTTCGGAGAATTTCACCCGAACACCAAACGACGGCGCGCTGCGCGTCGCGACTCCGCTGATGATGACGCCTTTCACCCAGATCTTGCCGCTGGCCACCCACAACCCGATCTCCAGGGCCTTGCCTGCGGGCACGGCGCCGGCGGTCTCGACCATGCATCCGCCGCGGCCCACATTCGCCAAATTGCCCCACACCGGCTCTTCTATGCCCTCAATGTGTATTTCCACTGCAACGTAGCATTTGATCCGGTGAAAACGGCGGCGATCCGATTCCAATAGCGGAGTGAATAAGTCCGGTTCGAAGGGAGGCGTTTCATTCACCGGTTCGGGATGAGGTAGTACGGCAGGTGGCGCCGGCACGGCGGCCACGGCTACGTTTGTCTGAGTTCCGCGGGCCTTGACGGCAGCGTCTTTAATTTCGCGCATTGCCCGCAGCAACGCCGCTTCGCGCTGTTCCGGAGGAACCTCGCGATAGGTCTGGAGCAGCTTCCCGAGATGGCTGACCAGGTCGGGATCTGTGAGCAGGCGCGTCCAGTCCGATCCTTTTGGCGACGGTTTCGTGGCTTCGCTCATACGCACGACTCCCCTCACGCAGTTTTTTGTCCACGGGGAAGTGCTCGACTCACTCCCTAGATTGAACGTTAAGTGCAGGTTACACAAGATGACCAAGGTCACATACCCGTAAGCTGTCCCCGCGATTGCGAAAAGCGGAATCGCTTCGCGCGAGCGCCCCCCTCCAGTTGAGCCATTCGTCGAAGTTGCAGGCAATCTGCTGGCGGAACGGCACGCGAAATCGGTAGGATGGTTTGGTAGCGGGAGCGCACCTGCAAACCGGTGTGGGTCCGCGTTCCATGCTCCATCGCGTGGCGGTTCAACAATTTCCGTCGGATCTCCACCAAGAAGCGTCGAAAAGACTTATGATTTTTATTCGTAAGGAGAGAATCCAGGTTCCATGTCTTCTGCAGACCGTCTCAACCGCCAATTACAGTGCCACTGCGCATTGCTCTTGCGGATCATCTTTCTGATTGCATCAATCGCCATCTTTCAAGTGGCGCTATGCGCCCAGAGTTCAATTCCGGCTGCCGTGCAGGTTCCAACCTCGGCGCAGAATCCAGTGTTTGGCAGTGTGCCGGACGCCAAGCCCACCCCCGGAGTTCTGCCGCTAACCTTCAGCGACGCCATCGAGCGGGCTTTGCGCCAGAACCTGGCTGGTCTTCTATCGGAGTACAACACCATCGAGGCGCGGGGACAGAAGTGGCAGCAACTCAGCGCCCTGCTTCCGAACGTCAACGGGGATGTCCAGGAGGTCAGACAGAAGTTGAGCACGGAATCGGAAGGCTTTACCGCCAAGCTGCTTCCTGGTATTCCTCCCATCATCGGTCCCTACTCCTTTTTTGACGTGCGCGCCTCGGCCACGCAACGGGTCTTCGACTGGCAGGCAATCCAGAGATACCGTTCTTCCGTGATCGGCGAAAGCGTAGCTAAGTTCAATCTGAAAGATGCACGTGACCTGGTCGTGCTCGCGACCGGCAACGCCTATCTGCAGGCGATTGCCGGGGTGGCACGTGTGGAAACCGCACAAGCGCAGGTGGAGTCGGCGCGCGCGCTCTACCAGAAGGCGGTTGCGCAACAACAGGCCGGCGTGGCTCCGGCCATCGACACACTACGGGCGCAGGTTGAATACCAGGCCCGTCAACAACAGCTGATCGTGGCCACGAATGACTTCGCCAAGCAGAAGATCTCGCTAGCACGCGTGATTGGACTCGCGTCTGGCCAGGAATTCGAATTGGCCGATAAAGCTCCCTATGAGGCTTTCCCCGTCCCCGATCTGGAAACCAGTTTGCAGCGCGCGTACTCTCTGCGCTCCGATTACAAAGCGGCGCGCGATCGTCTGGTTGCCGCGCAACTGGAGCGCAGCGCCGCCACTGCCGGATATTTTCCCACCATCGATATGGCGGTAAACTTTGGCGAGATCGGAGCGGCTCCCGGCGATGTGCTTCCTACGTACGCGGTCGTCGGCACGCTGAACATTCCGATCTTCCAGGGTGGCAGGGTTCATGGAGATGTGCTGAAGGCCGAAGCCAGCTTGCGACAGGCGGAGGCGCAGATGGCGGACGTCCGCGCTCAGATCGATCAAGATATCCGCAACGCCCTGCTCGACCTCAAGTCGTCCAGCGATCAGGTGGAAGTCGCCCAGAGTTCGGTGAATCTTGCCGAGCAGGCGCTCACCCAATCGCAGGACCGTTTCTCCGCCGGGGTCACCGACAACCTGGAAGTGGTTCAGGCGCAGGAGGCGGTGGCGGCTGCGCACGAGAGTTTGATCTCGAGCCTTTATCTTAATAATTTCGCCAAAGTTTCCTTTGCCCGAGCCCTGGGGCGCGCCGAAGAGGGCGTCCGCGAATACTTGAAAGGGAAGTAACCAATGGTGGAACCGACCAGCAGCGTTGTAGCCGAGCCCAAACCGCAACCGGAGGCGCCGGCGCCGCAGCCGCAGTCTCCGGCTGACAGCGAAGCCCTCTATCAGAGGCGGCCGGCGTTTTTGAACCATCCGCACACGAGGGTTGGATTCATTCTCGCCGGCCTCGTGATTCTGATTGCTGTTTTCTTTTTGTGGCGCTACTTCGCCAGCTACGAATCCACTGACGACGCGCAGGTCGACGGCCACGTCAACTCCGTGAGCGCGCGCGTCGGCGGCCATGTAATCAAGCTCAACGTGCAAGACAACCAATACGTGGAAAAAGGCACGGTGCTGGTGGAGATCGACCCTGCCGACTACGAAGTCGCCGTCGCCCAGGCGCGCGCCATATACGCCGACGCCCAGGCCCAGGCCGCAGCCGCCGGCATTAACGTCCCCATCACCAACGTGAGCACGTCGAGCCAGGTGAGCGGCGCCCAGGCCGGCGTCTCCATGGCGAAGGCTGGAATCGCAGCTGCCCGCCAGCAACTGGAAGCGGCCAGGTCGCAGGTCGTGGAAGCGGAAGCGAACAACACCAAAGCGCAGAATGATCTTGTCCGCTACAAGCAGCTGATCGACAAGCAGGAAATTTCACAACAGCAGTACGATCAAGCCGTCGCCGGCGCCCAGGCTGCCGCCGCAACCGTGCAAGCGGCGCGCGCCCGCGCCGACGCTTTTGCGTCCCAGATTGAACAAGCGCAGAGCAGACTGCAACAGGCCGGCGCCGATCTGCGCACCGCTGACACCGCGCCGCAAACCATGCGTGTCACGCGCGCCCGCGCCCTTTCCGCCGAAGCCAATGCCGATCGCAGAAAGGCCGAATTGGATCAGGCGGAACTGAATCTCCAGTACACCAAAGTGATTGCGCCGGTCAGTGGAGCCGTCAGTAATCGCACGGTGGAGGTTGGTCAAAACGTGCAGCCCGGCCAGGAGATGATGAAGGTCATCCCGCTCGAGGAGGGGGATCTCTGGGTCACGGCGAACTTCAAGGAGACGCAGCTCGCGAAGATGAAGCCCGGTTTGCCGGCTGAGATTGCGGTGGATGCGACCGGGAAGACCTACAAGGGGCGTGTCGATTCCATCGCCGGCGCCAGCGGCGCGCGCTTCAGCCTGCTGCCTCCCGAGAACGCCACCGGCAACTTCGTCAAGGTCGTGCAGCGCGTGCCGGTGAAGATCGTGCTGGCCGCGGGACAGCGCGACCCGCAACGGCCCCTGCGCGCGGGCCTCAACGTGGTCGTCACCGTGGATACCGGCGCGCCACCGGCCGCCACAACCCAACCCTGACGGACGCGCACCGTGCCCGGCACCCTGGACGATTCGACCCCCGCCATCAACCCGTGGCTCGTCGCGCTGGCGGTGATGCTCGGCACGTTCATGGAGGTGCTCGACACCACCATCACGAACGTCGCCCTGCCGCATATCGCCGGCAGCCTGTCCGCGGGCGTGGACGAGAGCACCTGGGTCCTGAGCAGCTATCTGGTGTCGAACGCGATTGTCCTGCCGGCCTCCGGTTGGCTCGCCCTGCGCTTCGGCCGCAAGCGCTTCCTGATGACCTGCATCGTCCTGTTCACGCTCAGCTCGCTGGCGTGCGGCGTGGCCACCAGCCTGACGATGCTCATCGTCTGCCGCGTGCTCCAGGGACTTGGGGGCGGGGCGCTCCAGCCCATCTCGCAGGCCATTCTGCTCGAGAGCTTCCCGCGCCGCCTGCACGGCATGGCCAACGCGGTGTTCGGCGTCGGCGTGGTCATCGCGCCGATCATCGGGCCGACGCTCGGCGGCTGGCTGACCGACAACTACTCGTGGCGTTGGTGCTTCTACATCAACCTGCCCGTCGGTGTGCTCGCGCTGCTGCTGATCCAGAGCTTCGTCTTTGACCCGCACTACATCCGCCAGCGCCGGCCTGCGCGAATCGATTACATTGGGCTGGGTCTGCTGGCGGTCGGCCTCGGCTGCCTACAGATCGTGCTGGACAAGGGACAGCGCGAGGACTGGTTCGAGTCGGCCTGGCTGATGAAGTTCGCCGTCGTCGCCGCGGTCGCGTTGGTGCTGCTGGTCGTGTGGGAGCTGCGCGTGGCCCATCCCATCGTGGACCTGCGCGCCCTGCGCGATCGCAACCTGGCGCTGGGCGTGCTGATGATGTTCGGCTTCGGCGCCGCCCTCTACGGCAGCACCGTGCTCTACCCGATCCTGCTGCAAACCTTGCTCGGTTACACCGCCATGCTCAGCGGGCTCGCCCTCTCGCCCGGCGGCATCGCCACGCTGATCTGCATGCCGATCTGCGGCCGGCTCATCGGCCGGATCGACGCCCGCGCGCTGATCGCGTGCGGCTTCGTGACCTGCGCCACCGCGCTCTTCTGGATGTCGGGCTTCAACCTGCAAATGGCGTTCAGTAACGCCGTCTGGCCGCGCGTGCTGCTGGGCATGGGGCTGGCGTTCACCTTCGTGCCGCTGACGACCGTGACGTTCGCCACGATCTCCCGCGAGACGATGGGCAACGCCACCGGCATCTACAACCTCATGCGCAACCTCGGCGGCAGTGCCGGCATCGCCGTGGTCACGACGCTGCTGGCCCGCCGGGCGCAGTTTCACCAATCGGTCCTGGTGGCGCACGTCAACGCCTACAACCCGGGCGTCAACAGCGCGCTCCAGCAGATCGGGCAAATCCTCCAGACGGCCGTCCCGCCCGCCCCCGTCGTCGCCCCGCCGACGGCCCTCGCTCTGCTCTACGGCGAGGTCCAGCGCCAGACCACCATGCAGGCCGTCGTCGACGTCTTCTGGCTCCTGGGCGTCGTCCTGGCCGTCATGCTCGTCGGCCTGTTCTTCCTGCGGCGCCCCACCCACGGCGAGCCGATGACGCCGGGGCACTGATCGGGCGCCTGACAGGTCACGCTCCGCCGCGTCACACGTGTACCACATGGCGCCAGCGGTGCCCGTGAGTCGATCGGTGGATTCGCGGCCCGAGCGGTGCGGGCTCTCACGGCCCCTCCAATAGCCCCGTTCTTGCGCGATGGCCGCACTCGGGGCATCGGCCACTCAGATTTCCGGTCAGGTCGTACCCGCATTCTCGACAATGTCCTGGCTTTGCGGTCCGACGGCCTCGGTACAAGAGGTAGGCGGTGGGCATGGCAACGATGACCGATGGAATCCAGGAGGGAACGAACAGAATGCCGAAGGGCTTGCCGCCACTGATGTACGGTGTCCATCGGAGGCTTTGATACTGGGCGCGGGGCGTCCAGAAGTTGCGGAACCACTCGGGGCCGCTGACCCTTGGACCGAATAGTCCGGGGCCAGGCCAATAAGCGTTTTTGTCGGTAACCCAGAAGAACAGTAGGCCCCCCTGACCCGTAGCAACCGCGCAGTTCCAACCACTGATCGGCCAGACAGGCACGCAACTCCGCGTCAAGAGTGGCACTGCCAGGACGAGCATGCACATTACCAACCCCGACCATTCTGCCACTCGACAGAATCCGGACGCGGATCGCACGCCGCCGTCCTGTCTTGCGAGCGCGACCACGTTCCACTCCCCATTCTGGTGATAGAAGAACCGGCGGCCTCACTGCCCCGGATACACAATCACCCGGTCGTGGACGATCAGGACGATGTCGTCGATCCCGTCGCCGGTCACATCGCCGATCAGCATCTCACGCGGCTCGCCGCGGCTGTCCGGGCTCTCGGAAAAACGCCGGCCCTGAAAGACCTGGAAACGCAGCGCCTGCACGAAGTCGCCGCCCGGCGCCGTCGTCAGGATTTCGAGCGCCGCCTTCCCCATATCGACGACGACCACGTCGCGCACCCCGTCGTGGTTCAGGTCGCCCACCTCCGCATCCGCCAGGAACGCGTCCTTCGTCTCCGACTCGTACGAGTTCTTCTCGATGAGCGTCGGCGCCGCCTCGTCCGGCGTCAGCACGGCCAGCTTCGTCGGATCGGCCATCAGGACCGCGGTTTTCCCGTCCTTCCCAATCGGCAGCGCGTTCATCGTCGTCAGCTCGAACGTCCCGACCGGCATCGACTGCACGACGCCGTAGGTGTGGTCCTCGCGCCGCTTGAAAACCAGCAAATCCTCCGCCTTGCGGTCGTACATGACGAGCGTGGGACTGCCCGGCTCGCCCGGCAACGCGGCGATGCCGGTGATGCGGGCGTCGGCGGCCTCCGGGTTGTACTGATCGACCGCGGTCCAGCGGCCGTCACGGATCGTCAGCGCCCGCACGAAGTTGTCCTGGGCGATGAGCAGCTCGGGCAGGCCGTCGCCGGTGACATCCGCCAGGGCCCAGCCTGCCGCCGCGACCTCCTTCATCATGCCCGCGCGCCGCTCGGCTCCCGCGAACCGCTCGAACTTGCCGTCCTCGGTTTGCAGAAACGCGATCGGGGCGGCGAAACGCACGAACAGCAGCAGGTCGATGCGGCCGTCCTGGTTCAAGTCCACGAAACGCAGTGCGGACGGATTGTCGTCGAGATCGCCGACCTCGTACGTGCTCTCCTCGGTCTGACCGATTGCCCGCACCACCAGGCTGAACGCACGGTCCTCACGCGTGACGTACGCGAGATGATCCGCCTTGTCGCCGGCATGCAATCCGCCGACCGCGACGACAAACGGCTCGCCGTGCGCTGCCAGCGGTGCCGGAAACGTCAGGCGCCCGTCCTCATAGTGCGACACGCCGATCGTCTTCTCGTCCGGGCTGACGAGCAGCACTTCCTGCCGGCCGTCGAGATCGGCGTCCGCGATGCACACGTCGCTCGTCTTCGTGAGCGCGGGAAACGCGGTGCCCGCGCCCAAGCCGGCGGCCTCGCCCTTGAACAGCACCATCTGGGCGGCGTCCGGATCGACCGTCACGCAATCGACCCGCCCGTCGCCGTCGATGTCGCCGAGGGCCAGCGGCCGCTGCTTGCTGGTGCTCTTGATCGGATACGAATGCAGCCGCTGCACCCATTCGCCCGCGACGCGGCTCTCGCGCGGCAGCTCCCAGCGATACTGCTTTAGCCGGTTCGTCGTGTACTCGACCCCGTACAGGTCGTCGCCGCCGTGGCCGGACGCCGACTTGGCGACCGTCATGCTCCGCAGCCGCGGAATCTTCACCGGCCGCAGTGCCGCCAGCGTCCCGCTCTCCTCTTGCAGACAGACGTACACGCCGTAGCGGTCGTCGTCCGCGCCGATGATGAGGTCGTCGCGGCCGTCGCCGTTCACGTCGGCCTTCAGCATGAGCATCGGGCTCTTGATGCCGTGGACCAGCCGCAGCGGCGGCGCCAGCCCGCCCTTCTCTTTCTGCAGGAAGATCTGGAGCACGTCGGTGCCCAGCAGGGCCACGTCGGTCCGCCCGTCGTGGTTGAAATCGCCAGTGGCCATGCAGCCGTAGCGCGGGTTGCCGTCCGGCGCCCGAATCCCCTCGGCCGCCCCGAACCGCCCGTCGCCCTTACCCGGCAGAATGACGACCTCGCGCGGCTCGCCGAAGAAAACGATGTCCGGGATGCCGTCAGCGGTGAGGTCGGCGATGTCCACCGCCGCCACCTTGTACGTGACCGGGACGGTAACCGACCGCAGGTGGCCGCGATTGGGAACCTCGTTGCGTTCGAGGGGCCGCGCGTCGTCCGCCGGCGGCGCGTTGGGATCGGGTTGCAGGAGCAGCTCGAAGCGGCTCTGGTAGCCGTTCCACAGCAGGATGTCGGTCCGCCCGTCGCCGTTCAGATCGGCCAGCCGCAGGTCCGAGATGCCCGGCTTGAACTTGTAGACCTGAAAGGGGCCGAAGCCGAAGTACTGCGCGAGCTCGGCTTTTTGCACCTCGGTCAGGGGCGGGCCGTTGCCGGCACCGTGCGCGAGCAGCTCGGCCTTTTGCACCTCGGTCGGCCTTTGACCCGCCAGACGTCGTGGCGAAGCCCCGCGGTCGCTTTGCGGCTGGTCCGCGTTCAGCAAACGCGGCGTGTCAAGGGTCAGCGTCGGGCCATTGGCGGCGCTGCACGCAAGCAGCCCGGCCAGCAGCAAGGTCGAAGACATCATCAGCGGGCTCCCGGTTGTCCTCCGCCCACCGGGCGGCGCGGTCGCCCGGATTGTAGGGCAGGTCGCGTCCGTCCGCGACCTGCCGTCCCGACTGTGGCGCCCGGCGGCCGGCGTGCGGCCCCGCTGGTGCGAGAATCCCTGCTCGAACCTGGACCGTCGGGAGTCCCTTCCCACCCGATCCGCTCGCGTTCGTCCTGATCGGCTACCTAACCTGGGCGATCGTCGGCCTCTGGTGGATCGTCGACGCGTTCCTGATCCCCGGCCTGATCCGCGACTGCAACCTCCGGCTGGCGGTGGCGTACGGGCAATGAGGCGACTGTCGTTTGCGCCTCGGGCGATGTACCGTGGCAGGACGCGGTGCAGTTCGCGTGTCTGCGCGACCTGCCACCCCGCCCCGCCCAGCGCAGGCCCGCCGGGCCGGCACCGGTTGCCCGGGAGCGTGGCGCGGGCGACGGGACATGGGAGCGGCGCATCGTTGCCACGAGGGCTAATCAAGGGGGAGCGTACCTTGACCCTTTTGGCTTTCTTACATGGCTGGGCGTCAGATGGCTCGTGCTTCAATGGCGTTTTGAATGATCTGGCACACTTGACGGGCGTCGTCTTCCTCGATCTTCTTACCCTCGATGACCGATCTCTTTACCTGGATTCCTGACACGACCCCGCTGTTTTCGACAAAGCCCAAGGTTAGCTTCTTGTTCAGCGCGTAATAGAGGATCGCCAATCCGGTGCCTGCCAGCACGACAAGAAACCCGACTGTGCCAGAAACGTGCGAACTGATCGATATCCCAAGAAATAGACCTATGGCGGCGATACCGATTGCCTCGCCAATCGGGTTCTTGAAGCCGTAGTAGGTAGAGCACACCCCTTGCATCGGAATGAGTCTCCGCGAATACCCCGCAAGCGAAGCAGCCGTAAATTCAACACGGTTGCTGCCTACCTTGATGGTCGTGGTCGGGGCGATACTCAGAAGATTCAGTAAGAAGCCAATAATGCCTTCCTGGCGACACTCAATCGTCACGAAATTGCCTTCCCGATCCTGCTCGGTCGCATTCGCCCGCCAAGACTTCACAACCAGTGGCATAGCCAGTCCTTTCGCGGTGGCGGCCTACGCATTAGGCCGCAAGAAGACTAGGTTCGCATCGACACACAATATGCACCAACGCACTTTGACTACAGCCCCACAGCACCACCATCACCGTATTATACGCATCCTGTTTAT
>PMMJ01000215.1 GCA_003162255.1 Acidobacteriaceae bacterium
GACTGGGAAGGCCACCCGCTGCGGAAGGACTACCCGGTGGAAGGTTACCGGTAACTCATGACGCAATTTCCAGTCACTGTCGCGGAGTCCGGCCGGGAAACTCCCTCAGGCGATCGCACTCTGGTCCTGAACATGGGGCCGCAACACCCTTCGACCCACGGGGTGCTGCGCTTGGTGCTGGAAATCGACGGCGAGACCATTGTGCGGCTTAAGCCGGTGATCGGCTATCTGCACACCGGCATCGAGAAAACCTGCGAAGCCAAGTTCTATCAGCAAGTCGTGCCGCTGACGGATCGCATCGATTATCTCTGTCCCCTGACCAACAATCTCGCCTACTGCCTGGCAGTGGAGAAGTTGCTCGGGCTGGAGATTCCGCCAAAGGCGCAGTGGATGCGGGTTCTGATGAACGAACTGACCCGCATCAACTCGCACCTGGTCTGGCTGGGAACCCATGCCATGGACCTCGGTGCGATGACCGTCTTTCTTTATTGCTTCCGCGAGCGCGAAGACGTTCTGCGCTTCTTCGAGATGGTGAGCGGGCAGCGGATGATGACGTCTTATTTCCGCATTGGCGGCTTGGCGCTGGAGCCGCCGCTGGGATTCTTCGAGAAGGTCAAGAAGTTTGCCGACCGCTTCCGCGGCAACATAGATGAATACGAGGGCTTGCTGACCGGGAATCCGATTTTCATGATGCGCACCAAGGGCGTCGCCCGCCTGAGCGCGGAAGACGCGATTGCGCTGGGCGCGTGCGGTCCCACGCTGCGCGGCAGCGGGGTTGATATTGATCTTCGCCGCGATGCTCCTTATACGGGCTACGAAAATTTCAAGTTCAACGTGCCGGTGCGCACGGAAGGAGACGTGTTCGCGCGATACCTTTGCCGGGTACAGGAGTTAAGGGAATCGATTGGCATCGTGGAACAGGCGCTGGCGGGAATGCCGGAAGGACCCATCAAAGCCGACGCGCCCAAGGTCGTGCTGCCCGACCGCGAGAAAATGAAGACGCAGATGGAAGCCCTCATCTACCATTTCAAGATCATTACGGAAGGCTTCACGGTTCCGGCGGGCGAGGTTTACCAGGCGATCGAATCGCCGCGCGGAGAAATGGGATACTACGTCGTCAGCGACGGAACGGCCAAGCCGTATCGCGTGCACATGCGCGGGCCGTCGTTCGCGAATCTGCAAGTGCTGGCCAAAATGTGCGAAGGCGGCCTGATTGCCGACGTGGTCGCTGCCATTGGAAGTCTTGATGTGATACTGGGAGATATCGACCGGTAGAAATTTGGTAATCGGGCAATTTTGTAATCTGAAACGGCGCGGATTTAGGTTTTCAAATTACGAAATTACCCGATTACAAAATTACCAAATGACCTTATGAGGTTTTCTGACGAATTCGAGACGCGGTTTGCCGAGATGCTGACGCATTACCCGACCCGGCGCTCGGCGCTGGTGCCTACGCTGCTCTACGCGCAGGATGAGGTCGGCAGACTGAGCGACGAGGTAATTGCGGAACTCGCTCAGCGACTGGACCTCACGGAACTGGAAGTCCGCAATGTGATCAGCTACTACTCGATGCTGACTACGAAACCGCGCGGGAAGTACACCGTGCAGGTGTGTACCAATATCGCGTGCATGCTTCGCGGTGGCGAGGAACTGCTCGATCACTGCAAGAAAAAGCTCGGCGTCGGCCACAAGGGCACGACAGCAGATGGTTTGTTCTCGCTGGAAGAAGTTGAGTGTATCGGCGCCTGTAGCTGGGCTCCGGCAGTCCAGGTGAACTACGATTTTCATGAGAACCTGACGAACGCAAAGCTGGACGAGATTCTGGACGAGTATAGGAAAAAAGGAACGCAGTAAGTAAATTGGTAATTTGTGATTTGTAATTTGTAATTGAAAACCGAGCCGGTTGAGCACCCGGACTTGCAATTACAAATTACAAATTACCAGTCACGAATTGTTTTATGGCTTCTCTCGTTTCCCATCCCGACGAGGTACGCGTGATCTCGAAGCGCTTTGGTCAGGGCGCTACGGAGATCGATCGCTATCTCCAACTGGACGGCTATCAGGCCGTGCAGAAGGCTTTGGGCATGGGCGCGGACGCGATCATTGCCGAGGTGAAGAACTCTGGCCTGCGCGGACGAGGTGGCGCCGGGTTCAGCACGGGGATGAAGTGGTCGTTTGTGCCGAAGCAATCGGCCAAACCGAAATATGTGCTCTGCAACGGCGACGAGAGCGAGCCCGGAACCTGCAAGGACCGCCTGATTTTCGAACACGATCCGCACTCGGTCATCGAAGGCGTCATGATTGCCGCCATCGCGGTCGGTTCGCATACCGGATATATCTACATACGCGGCGAGTATCGCTATCTGTCGGTCATCATGCAGAAGGCGATCAAAGACGCCTACGCCAAGGGATTTCTTGGCAAGAATATTTTCGGCAGCGGATACGATCTGGACATTTATTGGCACGGCGGAGCGGGTGCATACGAAGTTGGCGAAGAATCGGCGCTGATGGAGTCGCTCGAAGGCAAGCGCGGCATTCCCCGCATCCGTCCGCCCTTCCCTGCCGTGGTCGGCCTGTGGGGCGGCCCGACGGTCATTAATAATGCGGAGACTCTCGCCGCCGTGCCGCACATCATTTTGGGTGGCGCGGATTGGTACGCGAAACTTGGAACGCCGAAGAATGGTGGCACGCGACTGTTCTGCCTGTCGGGAAATCTCAACAAGCCGGGCGTCTACGAACTTCCGATGGGCTATAACCTCAAGAAGATGATCTATGAGGTCGGCGGCGGAATTTCGAGCGGACGCAGTTTAAAAGCGGTCGTCCCCGGTGGATCGTCGACGCCGGTGTTGCTGCCCGAAGAAATCGATGTCGCGATGGACTTCGACTCGGTGGCGAAAGCAGGTTCGATGCTGGGATCGGGCGGCGTGGTCGTGCTCGACGATACCGCGTGCATTGTCAAGTTTGCGTTGCGCACGATGAAGTTCTACCGGCATGAAAGCTGCGGCTGGTGCATTCCCTGCCGCGAAGGCACGGACTGGCTGGAGAAGACGCTGACGCGATTCCATGCTGGTGCGGGCGTTAAGAAAGACATCGACAATATTTATTATTTGTCCGAAAACATGCTGGGGAAAACGTTCTGTCCGCTCGGAGATGCGGCGGCGATGCCCACCATGGCATTCGTGAAAAAGTTCAGAAAAGAATTTGAAGATCACTTAGATGGAAAGCCGTGCCCGTTTGAGAAACAAGGCGCGGCAGAGCCGGTATTAGCTTGAAAAACTGTCGTTGGTCGTTAGTCGTTCGTCGTTGGCAGATCGAGCAAGTGCCAACGGTGCTTTGCGAACGACCAGCGACGAACGACTAACGACGACCTTATGCCTGATGTCAACTTAACTGTCGACGGCAAGAAGATCACCGCCCCCGCGGGCTCGCTGCTGATCGAGGCCTGCAAGAGCGCGGGCATTGAAGTGCCTTCGTTTTGCTATTACCCCGGACTCTCGTTGCAGGGCGCTTGCCGCATGTGCGTCGTGAAGATCGAGAAGATGCCCAAGCTCCAGACCGCCTGCACGACGACAGTGACCGAGGGCATGATCGTCGCGACCGACAGCGATGAGGTGCGCCAGGCCCGCAAGGCGATGGTCGAGTTGTTGCTTGGCAACCATCCGCTGGACTGCCCGGTGTGCGACGCCGGCGGCGAGTGCGAACTGCAGGACATGACGTTCTCCTACGGCGCATCGGAATCGAAATTTATCGAGACCAAGAATCACCGCGAAGAACAGCAGTGGTCCCCGGTGGTGTATTTCGACCGGCCGCGCTGCATCCTGTGTTATCGCTGCGTGCGCGTGTGCGGCGAAGGCATGGACGTTTGGGCGTTGGGCGTGCAGAACCGCGGCGTCAGTTCAATTATTGCTCCGAATATCAGTGCGCCCGATCAAGACGCGCATCTCGACTGCGAAGAGTGCGGCATGTGCATCGACATCTGCCCGGTCGGTGCGCTCACCTCGGGTGCGTACCGTTATAAGACGCGGCCCTGGGAAATGAACCACGTGGGCACGATCTGCACCCACTGCGGAGACGGCTGCAAAACCACGCTGGGCGTGCGCCGCTGCGATACGGGCGCGGAGATTGTCCGCGGCGACAACCGCGACAAAAGCGGAATCAATGGCGATTTCCTTTGTGTCAAGGGACGCTACGCTTTCGATTTTGTCCATCACAAAGACCGCCTGACCGAGCCACTGATTCGCAAGAACGGCAAGCTGACGCCTGCCGCCTGGGAAGAGGCGTTTGAACTGATCGGCACCCGCTTCAAAGAAATTCGCGATCATGATGGAGGCAGCGCGATTGGCGTCGTCGGGTCGAATCGCACGACCAACGAAGAAAATTATCTGCTTTCAAAATTTGCGCGGTCTGTCCTCAAGACGAATAACGTCGACCATCACCGGACCGCAGATTACCCAGCGCTCGCCGCCGCGCTCCAGGGTAAGCCGGGAAAAACAGCTTCTATGCGCGACGTGTTGACGGCGCCGGCGATTCTGCTGATTGGCAACGATCCGACGAATCAGCATCCGCTGCTGGCGTGGCAGATCCGGACCAACGTCCGGTTGCGACGCGCGAAGCTTTACGTCATCAACTCCGCGCCCATCAAGTTGCGGCGACAAGCGACGGCGTTCGCAATGGTCCCGGCGGGCGCGGAAGCGAAGGCAGTCGCATTTCTCGCCGGCGACGATTCCCTGCTCGATTCGCTGGTGAGCGACGCCACGAACCGCGACGCCTGGATTGCGCTGCGCGAGAAAATTCGCGCCGAGCAGAACATCGTTATCGCCTTCGGTTCTGAGCTGCGCGGCCAGGACGTAGCGAAGTTGGTGAGTTTTGCGGAGAGCTTGACTGGAGCCAAGCTGATCTGTCTGGGCGACTACGCGAATTCACGCGGCGCCAGCGAAATGGGACTTTATCCCGATCTTCTGCCGGGATACGAGCCCATCGCCAGCGCAGGCAAGTTTCAAAAAGAATGGGGTGATCTGCCGGTTGAAAAAGGCTTGAGCTTGCCGGAAATGGTGGAAGCGGCGAAGGCCGGAAAACTGAAAGCGCTTTACGTGTTGGGCTCCAATCCCGTCGGGCGTTTGGGCATTGATCCCTTTGTGCTCTCGAAGAGTTTTGTGGTCGTGCAGGACATGTTCCTGACCGAAACCGCGAACATCGCCGACGTGGTTTTGCCGGCGGCGAATGCGTACGAGAAAACGGGAACTTATACCAACACCTGCGGCGATCTGCAACTGGTGAAGAAGGCAGGTGAAGTTTCGAACACCAAGCCCGACTTCGAAATGATCGTGCGCATCGCCGACGCCATGGGCTTCGATGTAAGCGGCCTGGTGCCTTTTGGGAGCGGGACGCATTCCGACATGGGGCAAAGCCGCGGCGCGCAATCGGGCGAGGCGGATCGTCATGCGGTGTGGCTCGAAGCGCACAACCTGGAACCGAAGATGACGCCGTTCGATCCCATGGCGATTCTCGACGAAATCCAGCGCGTGGTTGCCGGGTACGATATTTCTCGGGTGAATCTGCTGGCCGGCAACGATCAGCACCTGGAGATTGCCGAAAGCGGCGCGAGCGCGATTCAACCGCCGGAGCTGATCGTCCCGGCTCGTGACGATTTGTTCAGCTCGGGCACGCTGGGACGATATTCCAAGACTTTGAATTCAGTTTTCGAAAATAAATCGGCAGTGCCGGAAGTTGCGGCGGACTAAGTACGGACTAACTAATAGGACTCACTAAAACGTACCAACAGACTTAAGATCAAAACCACGCGGGCGAGGGCGCCCGCGCCACACTGCTAGGGCATCCTTGTCAACCCGGGCAGGGTTTTGACGAGGTCGTTGTAGATCACCATCACGGCAAAGAGCACGAGAAAGACGAAAGCGGCCTGGTAGATGCGTTCCTTGATGGGCAGGCTGATTTCTTTCTGCATCAGGCTTTCGATGAGTAGGAGCAGGATGACGCCGCCGTCCAGGATGGGAATCGGCAACAGGTTCATGATGCCCAGGTTCAAACTGATGGCGGCGGTGATTAAGAGCAACGGAGTCCAGCCCTCTTCGCGGGCGGCTTGGCCAACCGCGCTGCCGATTCCGATGGGGCCATCCACCTGACGCATGGATACTTTGCGCTGCACCATCTTTTGCAGCAACTCCAGGATCAGGAAAGAGCTCTTCTTGTTGTCCGACAGGGAGCGTTGCAGCGCGTCCGGGAAATTCAACTTCACGACTTTGAGAGGGACGCTGGCGACGCCGATCCGGTAGGCAGGTTCCTGCCCAGGGCCTCCGGCGTCGAGTGTTGGTTTCACGGTGAAAGTCAGCTTCTGGCCGTTGCGGAGGACTACGATTTCCAGAGGCTGATCCTTGGTGCGGGTCAACATCTGGATGAGCGATTCCACGGCGGGAATGTCCTGCCCGTTTGCCGTGAGGATGCGGTCTCCAATCTTGATTCCCGCCTTTTGCGCGGGCATTCCAGGTTCGACGATGGTCAAGGTGACGCTGGATTCCTGCGGCGACCAACCCACGGCGCCGTATTGATTCGGTCCGAACGGCTGCGGAACCAGGATCTTCTCCATGACCTTGCCGTCGCGCTCGATGCCAAACTTCAAAGGCTGATTCGGGCTGAGGGCATCCTTGACGTCTACCTGCTCCCAATTCGGATTCTCGATATCCTCGACCCGGACGATCTTATCGCCTCTCTGGATACCTGCTTTTTCCGCGGGAGTATTGGGATGCACCCATCCCACGACGGCGGGCTCATCGAGAAAGGCGGGATATTCGTAATGCACCATGTACACGCCGGTGAGCAGGGCGATGGCCAGCATAATGTTCATCGTTGGTCCGGCCAAAGCGATAATGAAGCGCTGCCAGCGCGGATGCGACAGAAACTCGCCGGGATCGCCGGTGCGGTCGTCCATGGGGTTCTCGCCCGACATCTTCACGTAGCCGCCGAGCGGAATGGCGCTGATGCGATAGTCGGTGCCGCCCTTGGTGAAGCCGAGCAGGCGTTTGCCGAAGCCGATGGAAAACACTTCCACCCGGACGCCGAAATACTTGGCCACGGCGAAGTGGCCGAATTCATGAATCAGGATCATGAATCCGAGGACAATCCCCATGATAAAGATGGTGTGAAGGATGGACAAAAGCTGCGGCATATCTCCTCAGATTACTCCAAAATTCCGGTTACGAAATGGCCCCGATGGGCGAGGCCTTTCGGCGGCGCTGCTGCACTTTCTTTTGAACTATTTCTCTTGCCAACAGGCGGGCCTCAGTGTCCAAAGCAAGCACTGTGTGTATAGATTCCAGATTTCCGACTGGAGTTGCAGACATCACTTCTTCGACGATCCGCGGAATTTCCTCGAATCCGATCTGCTCCTCCAGAAATGCAGCCACCGCGACCTCGTCGGCGGCATTTAAAGCGATGGTTTTTGCGCCGCCGGCCGCCGCCGCCGCGTAAGCTAAACCTAGACAAGGGAATTTGGCCATATCCGGAGGGCAGAAATCCAGATGCCTTAGGTCACCAACCGAGAAGCGCAGCTCCGAAGGGATGCGCTCCGGAAAGGTCAGCGCGTACAAAATGGGCAGACGCATGTCAGTCACAGAAACCTGAGCAAGTATGCTGCCATCCACGAATTCGACCATGGAATGGATCGTAGACTGCGGATGGACAATGACTTGCACGCGGTCGGGCGGCACACTGAACAAGCGGCAGGCCTCGATGACCTCGAACCCCTTGTTCATCAGCGTGGCGCAATCGATGGTGATGCGGTTCCCCATGCGCCAGGTGGGATGGTTGAGGGCCTGCGCCGGAGTGACAAAGGCGAGGGCCTCGGCCGGCGTCTC
>PMMJ01000417.1 GCA_003162255.1 Acidobacteriaceae bacterium
CTGCCAATTCCGCCACTCTCGCGTGTGTCGAAGGGACCAACTTCCTCGGTCGTTCTTGTCCGCTTTGGACAACTGAATTGTACCGTGTCTCATCCGCCGGGCGATTGCTCGTTCGTCTTCCCACGCCATTGCAACGGCAAAGCGAAGAGCCAACCGGATTGGGTTGGCTCTGCAAGAAAACCTGTTGCTCGGAGTTGGTGCGGAGGAGGGGACTTGAACCCCTATGCCTCGCGGCGCCAGCACCTCAAGCTGGTGCGTCTGCCAATTTCGCCACCTCCGCACGGGGCGAACCTTTTGAGTATACCAAAGGTATGCACGTTGAAGGACGATGCCTCTAGTTCATGCCCTTGCCCGGGGTTTGACTTGTCCCCCCTCAGCGGAGACAATAGAAAAGTTGCGTCCCTCTACACGTGGGCCTGTGGCGCAGTTTGGGAGCGCGCTTCCATGGCATGGAAGAGGTCGTCGGTTCGATCCCGACCAGGTCCACCAAATTCTCAAACAGCTGCAGACTCCTTACCCTTCCCGCATGTATTTCGGCGCGCCCATTTTTCAGGATGCATGGAGTTCACTTATCCCGGCGGGGTTGCAGCAGCACGTAGGCTCCGATGCCCATCCAGACGACGTTGAGGGCAGCCGACGGATATGCGCCGTTCCAGCCGCTATTCACGACAAAGCCAGCGGAGCCGACTACATTCATCCACTGGTAGACAGATGAGCGGCCGTGCAACTTTCCCAGCGACAGAAGCGCGTAGGCAGCCAGGATCAGCGCCGCGCCGACCCATCCGACAATTTCCACAAAGTAGTGCATCGAACCCCCATGCGCGAGCACAGCGGCTGCCGTACTCACGCGTTCGTACATTGAAGATGACTCCCAACCCTCGGTTTACTGTCTGATCCTCGGGTTCACTGCCGAGTACAGCAAGTCAGTTAGAAAATTCACCGCGACATACGTCAATCCAATCGCCAGAATGCATCCTTGCACCAGGTAGTAATCGCGGTTGGCGATGGCTTGGATGGTCAGACGTCCGATTCCGGGCCAGGAGAATATGGTTTCGGTCACAATCGCTCCGGCCAGCAGCGCGCCGAATTGCAATCCAAGGACGGTCAGGATCGGGATCATGGCGTTGCGCAGCGCGTGACGATAGACGACCGTGCGCTCCGGCAGACCCTTGGCGCGGGCGGTGCGAATGTAGTCTTGGCCTAATTCTTCGAGCATTGACGTGCGCACCATGCGAGTCAGGATCGCGGCCAGCGCTCCGCCCATGGTGATGGCTGGAAGCACGAGATGGGCGAGGCTGCCGGAACCGGAGACGGGGAGCCATCCCAGCTTGACCGCGAAGATCAGGATCAGCACTGGACCCAGCGCGAAGTTCGGAAAAGACAGGCCGAAGAGGCTTACTACGCTTAGTGTGCGGTCATCCCACAGATTGCGCCGCTGCGCCGAGCGCACGCCGGCTGGAATCGCCAGCACAATCGCCACGAACAACGACGCCAGTGTGAGTTGTAACGTAAACGGGTAGCGCTTTGCGATCAGGCTGGTCACTCCCTGGTTAAAACGCAGCGACTTGCCGAGATCTCCGTGCAGCACGCCTCGCCAGTAATTCAGGTATTGCTGTCCGAGCGGCACATCGAGCCCATAGGCGTGCCGGGTCGCCTGGATGTCACCGGCGGCCGCGCCTTCTCCTAGCATCTGCTGAACCGGGTCGCCGGGGACGAAATGAATCAGCAAAAAGACGGTGGAGACGACTAGCCAGATAACGGGCAGGGTGTAGAGCAGCCGCCTGAAGATTTGATGGAGCATAACGACAGCTATTCTCTCAATTCAATCGGCGAGATCAAAGCCTGCTGCCTAAGCTTGCAGTCGCGGCAATTCGGATCGTATCATCCCCCGATGAAGCGCTTCGTCGAGTATCAGCCCAAGGGATCGACACGGGAGTACTTCTTAGGGGCATGGAAGCTGGTTTCGACAGAATACAAGTATTCCGACGGCCACACGGCGCCCTATCCCGACCTGGGGCGGGACGCCGCGGGTTTCCTCATGTACACTCCCTCCGGCCACATGTGCGCCCAGTTGATGAAACCTCGACGCCCTCGTTGGGCGGAAGCGAACACGCCAACCGCGCCGGAAGCTACCTCTGCCCTCGATGGATTCATCTCCTACTGCGGAGCCTTCGAGATACGCGAAAACGAGCACATCATGATTCATCATCCGGACACCGCGTGGTCCCCCAACTACCCGGGAACAGTTCTGGAGCGGCCGTATCGCCTGGTGAACCAGGACTGCTTTTCCTTCCGCGGTGCGGGCACCGAAAAGCAAAAGGACGGAACAGAAGTTCCTGTGATTTGGACAATTACTTGGGAACGGCTGAAGTAGTCAAATCTCCAGCTGGTTGGGCTGAGACTGCGGGCACCGGCTCGATCCGGACGATGGCGACGCGATGNNCGATGGCCGTCCATCTTCTCCACGACAAAACGCCGGCCTTCATAATCGAAGGTCTCGCCGCCGGTAGGCATCTTCTGCAATCGCGACAGCACGAAGCCGGCGAGTGTCTCGTAGCCTTCGTCTTCTGGAAGCTTCAGCTCGTACTGGTTTTCGAGGTCGCGAATATTGACCGCTCCGTCGAGCACGAGCGGCGCATTGGCATCGGCCACCGGCTGCGTGGAAGCGACGTCGAATTCGTCTTCCACTTCGCCGACCAACTGCTCAAGCACGTCTTCGACGCTAATCACTCCGGCCGTGGAGCCGAATTCGTCGACCACCACCGCCAAGTGCCGCTTGCGGTGCTGGAATTCGCCGAGCAGTTCGAGCAACGACTTGGTTTCGGGCACCACCAGCACGTCGTGCATGATCTGGCTGATCTTCATCTGCGCGACGCGCAGGGCGGCGGGAGGAATGGCGATGGGGCCAAGCCGCAAGCGGGTCCAGCGCATCAGATCCTTGGCGTAAAGCACGCCGATAATATGTTCGGGACCGCGTTGCGGATCGTAGATCGGGACGCGCGAGTGTTGATCGTCGACCACGCGCGAGAGCGCTTCGTCCAGGTTCAAGTCGGAGGGCAAGGAAAAAATTCTGGTCCGCGGCACCATCACCTGGCGCGCGGTGATGTCATCCAGTTCGAGGGCATTGAGCAGCATTTCTTCCTGCGCGTTCGAAAGCTGCCCGGAGTGGTGGGCGGCGGTGATGATCAGCTTGAGTTCGTCCGGAGAATGAATCGAACCGCGGCGAATCTCGCGCGTTCCGAAGGCGCGCAGGACAAAACCGGCCGAGGCGCTCAGGGCCATCGTAAGCGGCCGCGTGACCGTCAGGAAAACGTCCATGGGCGCCGCGACTGCCAGCGCGACCCGCTCGGCCCGTTGTAGCGCGAGCGACTTCGGCACCAGTTCGCCCATGATTACGAGCAGGCTGGTAATGATCACAAACGCCACCGCGACGGCCACGGCATGAGCGTAGATCGCCGCATGTGGCACGCTTCCGATCCAGTTCTCGAACAGGCGCGCCAGAGCCGGTTCGCCCAGCCAGCCCATGGTCAGGCTGGTCGCGGTGATTCCCAGTTGCACTCCGTTGACGACTCGGCTGAGTTGCTGGTGAAGTTTGAGGACGGTGCGAGCCCCGGCGCGGTGGGCTTCGATCAACTGCTGGATGCGGGTTTCGCGGACGCTGACCAGCGCGAACTCGGCCGCGGCGAAGAAGGCATTGACCGCCACCAGGAGCAGGATGACGAACACCCGCAGCAGCACGTACGCAATCATGGAACTCTAATTTTAACATTCCAAAGGGATAATCGCTCGGGAATCGGCATTCCCGGAACCCAATTCGCGGGCTTTTGGCACTCGCTGGCAGTACAATCCAGTGAACCCTTGCGCCCTTGGAAGAACGAGAAAATGAGTGTTTGCGAAAGTGATCGCTTTCTTTTTCGTTGTCCGGCGGTCTAAGTAAGTGCGGGGCGCCTGAGAATTTTTGCGGAACTATTGCGAGGTTCCTCCCGTAACAAGTAAGTGCATGCCGGTTTTAAGATTTGAAATCAAGCAGGAGGCGGTCGTGGAAGGTAACGGCAATGGCAAGAAAAAGCGGCGCAAACGAATCATCTGGATCTCGATAGCAGCAACTGTTGTCGTCCTGGTGGTTGCCGTCGCGCTGATCGCATCCACCGGCGGCACCAAGATCGACCCCTCGAAGCTCGCCAAAGTCGAGAAGGGAGACCTCGCGAAAAGCGTGGTGGCCACCGGCAAGATCGAGCCCATCACCAAGGTCGAGATCAAATCCAAGGCCAGCGGCATCGTGAAAAAGCTCTATGTCGATTACGGCGACAAAGTGAAGAAGGGTCAGGTACTCGCCGAACTCGACAGGGAAGAGATTCAGGCTCGTGTCGACCAGGCCCGTGCGCAATTGGAGGGCTCGAGCGCCAGCCTGAACGGCACCCGCGCAGATCTGGAGCGCGCCAAGGTCGATGCCGAGGGCCCCGACGTTCCGCTGCTGAAACGCGCCTATGAGCGCGCCCAGGGCATGGCGAAGGACGGCGTGGTTTCCGCTTCCGCGCTCGACGACGCTGAAAAAAACTACGAGATGGCGCTGAACAAGCAAAATGTGGCCAAGGCGCAGTTACGAGTCTTGCAGGCCAAAATTGGCCAGGCCGAGGGACAGTTGTCGCAGGACCGCGCCAACCTGAAACAACTGGAAGAACAGCTGGGCTACACCACGATTGAGTCTCCGATTGATGGAATCGTCCTTTCGCGGGACGTCGAAATCGGCGACGCGGTCAGCTCTATCCTGGTGTTGGGCTCGACGGCCACGCTCGTCATGACGCTCGGCGATACCAGCGAAGTTTATGTAAAGGGCAAAGTGGACGAGAGCGACATCGGCAAGGTGTATCTGGGACAACCCGCCCGGATCAAAGTCGAGTCGTTCAAGGACAAGACCTTCACCGGCAAAGTGACGAAGATCTCTCCCATGGGCGTAGAGAAAGATAACGTGACGACGTTCGAGGTGCGCGTCTCGATCAACAACCCCGAGGGCGTCCTGAAAGCCATGATGACGGCCAACGCCGAGATCATTCTCGAAGAACACAAGAACGTGCTCCAGATCCCGGAAGGCTCGATTATTTACGACAAGGATAAGAAGGCATCGGTCGAAATACCGGATCCCAAAGCCAAAGAAGGCAAGAAGAAGATCGCCGTCAACATCGGCATCTCGAATGGCGCCAAGACCGAGTTGCTATCGGGGCTGAAAGAAGGCGACCAGGTGGTGTTGCAGTAAGAAAAGGTCTCAGGTCTCAGGTCTTAGGTCTTAGGTCTCAGGTCTCAGGAAAAACACAGGACCAGCTGCACTGATCCTGAGACCTGACACCTGAGACCTGAGACCTCAACTTCCCGGAGGCAAATTGCCATGACTCAGATTTCTTCTCATCGAGCCGTTCGCGCGCTGATTTTTATTTTGGCCAGCTCTCTGGCCTGTTTCGCCGGGGTCATCGGAACTTTTGACCGGTCGTTCCAGGTCAATGGCCCGGTCGATCTCGAAGTCCTGACTCGCTCCGGCGACATCACCGTTCGCAACGGCGCTGCGGGCACGGTCTCGATTCACGCCAAGATTCACTCCAGCAGTTCTTGGTTCGGCGGCGACCACAAGGCGGAGGTGCAGGAACTGCAGAACAACCCTCCCATTCGCCAGAACGGCAACAGCATCCGCATCGACTACGTGAACATCAACAACATTTCCGTTGACTACGAAATCACCGTCCCCGAGAGCACCGCGATTCGTGCCCACACCGGCAGCGGCGATCAGAATGTCGAAGGCCTCAAGGGCAACATCGATCTGGAGAGTGGATCGGGCGACCTGCGACTGGCGCGACTCACCGGTGAGATGCGTTTCCAGACGGGATCGGGAAATGTTAAGGGGCGCGAGCTTTCGGGTCCAGCGAAGATCAAAGCGGGCAGCGGCGACATCGAAGTCGAAGAAACGGGCGCGGGCGACGTAGAGATACGCACCGGATCAGGCAACATCACCGTCAACGGCATCAATGGCGGATTCCATGCCGAAGCGGGCAGCGGCGACATTCACGGTAAAGGCCTGCCCAGGAACATGTGGAGCGTCCGCACCGGCTCGGGCAACGTGAACCTGAGTGTGCCCTCGGACGCAGCCTTCGATGTCGACATCTCCTCGAATTCCGGAACCGTCACGCTCGGCCATCCCGTGACTACCACCATCCAGGGCCGCATTCAGGATTCGAAGAAGAGCGTGGTCGGTAAAGTGCGCGGCGGCGGCCCAGTGCTTTCGGTTCATACCGGTTCCGGCGACGTGCAAGTCGACTAGAAACGTGACCGCCGACGAAGCATGGTGGAGGGGCGCGCGTCTCGCGAGCCTGCCCGTTTTGCCGAAGCCCCGAGCGAAGCCGAGGGGGAAGTCGAAGGGTCCTGCTGGGCCCGGATGCCCGGCGCTCCACCCAGAACTTGCCTTGACGTGCTATCGTGCGGCGTCCGATACTTTCGTGGAGTTCCTGAAACTTTCAGGTTCCACGAGGTAACCGATTGGAACGCCACCCGATCATCACTCTCACCACCGATTTCGGACTCAACGATCATTTCATCGGCGCCATGAAGGGGGTTATGCTGGAGATTGCCCCCGAGGCGCAGATCATCGACATTAGCCATGCGGTGCAGCCCTTCGACATTCTGGATGGCGCACTGACCGTTTCGCAGGCCTACTCCTACTTCCCTTCCGGCACAGTGCATATGGTCATCGTCGATCCTGGAGTGGGGACGGCGCGGCGGCCCGTGCTCATGACCGGCGACCGCCATCTGTTTGTGGCTCCCGACAACGGCGTGCTTTCCCTGGTCTACGACCGCGAAGAGCGCATCTCCGTCCGTCACATCACCGCCGAGCATTATTTCCTGCAACCCAGCAGCAACACCTTTCACGCGCGCGACATCTTCTCGCCGTGCGCGGCTTATCTCGCCAAGGGAGTCGAGCCCGATCGCTTTGGCGAAGAGATCACCGACTATGTCCGCTTTGGCGCGCCTCGTCCCAAACCGGTGGATGAGCACACGCTGCGCGGAATCGTGCTGAAGGTCGATCGTTTTGGCAACCTCATCACCAACATCACTCCGCAGGATGCGCCCCAGCTTTTCGAAGCCGCGCCGCCCGCCTTCAAGATCGCGATTGGAAGCAAGGCGCAGGCCACGCGCATGTGCGCCAGCTACGCCGAAGGTAGCCCCGGCGAAGTCTTCGGAATCCTCGGCAGCATGGGTTTTCTGGAAGTCGCAACCAACCGTGGTTCAGCCTACCAGGCACTGGGCGCGGGCAAAGGCAGCGAAGTCAACGTGGTCATGGGTTAGCAATTAGCATTTAGCACTTAGCCAAGAACCCTTCGACACTGCTCTGTTTCCGCACGGACGAGTGAAAACCCGATGGGCGGTGATCTGGTTTTCCCTTAAGCCAATGGGTGAATGTTGAGTGGTAAATGCTAAGTGCTAATTGCTGCTCTTCGCCCC
>PMMJ01000302.1:0-5720 GCA_003162255.1 Acidobacteriaceae bacterium
TAAAACTCATCCCATCTGTTTACAACGCGTGTCCATCGTTTCAGAATGAACAGTGGCTCACACCGGAATGTCCGCTACATCCAAGCCCGTCTTCAAGACCCTAGGTTACGCCACGCTTTTCGCGGCAGGTCTCCTGCTTGTTCTCTTCCTAAGAAATCTCCGCTCACGTCTCTATTATCACGGTCCCGATTACGGCTTTCTGTTTTGGCTGTTCGCGTGGTCGGCAATAGCTGGTATCGGCCTCGTGTGCCTGAGGAAATGGGCTGTGATCTTACTGTTCTTTCCGGGTGTTGCCACGGCGGTGATCATTCTGGTGAGTGTGTTCAAGACTAGTATTGCGGCATGGGCTGTCCTCGTGAATCTCAGCTTCACGGTTTTTCTACTTGCAATCCCAATGCTGCTCCTCCACTACTGGAACGACTTGCATTGGTAGTTGTCGAAACATCACCATTACACTAACTACATTTGTCCTACGCATGCACCGTCGCAAACGCCTGCTTCGCTGCGGCTATCGTTTGCTGCACCTCGCGCTCCGTGTGCGCCACGCCCAGGAAAGCGGCTTCGAACTGCGACGGCGGCAGATAGATTCCATTCTCTAGCATCGCGCGGAAGAAACTCCCAAACGCTTTGGTGTCGGATTTCTCGGCGGAAGTCCAGTCCGTGACTGGGCCGGCGGCGAAGAACCAGGTAAACATCGAGCCCACGCGGTTATGGCACATGGTCACTCCAGCGTCTTTGGCTGCAGCAGCAACTACCTCGACCACTTCGCCGGCAAGTTTATCGAGCGTCGCGTAAAAGTCCTTGTGCTCGCGCAAGTAACTCAACGTGGCGTAACCAGCGGCCATCGCTAGCGGATTCCCGGAGAGCGTTCCGGCCTGGTACACCGGCCCAAGCGGAGCAACCAGATTCATGATCTCGCTCGGTCCGCCGTAGCCGCCCACCGGCAAGCCTCCGCCGATGATTTTGCCCATGGTGGTGAGATCGGGCTGAATGGAATAAAGTTCCTGCGCACCGCCGAAGGCGAGACGAAATCCGGTCATGACCTCGTCGAAAATCAGCAGCGCTTTATCACGCGCGGTGATGGCGCGCAGAGCTTCCAAGTATCCGCGAGCTGGAGGCACGCATCCCATGTTGCCCACGACCGCCTCCACGATGACACAGGCAATCTGGTGCTTGAATTTCTCGAAAGCCTGCTCGATCGCTCCAACGTCGTTGTAAGGGAGCGCAAGCGTGAACTGCGTGAATTCCTCAGGAACGCCCGCTGATCCCGGAATACCGAGCGTGGCCACGCCCGATCCGGCTTTCACCAGCAGCGCGTCGGCGTGTCCGTGATAGCAGCCCTCAAACTTCACAATATATTTGCGCTTCGTGTAGGCGCGCGCCAGACGGATGGCCGACATGGTGGCTTCCGTGCCCGAGCTGACGAAGCGCACTTTTTGCATGTGCGGAAAAGCGGAAATGACCAGCTCGGCGAGATCCGCTTCGGCTGGGGTGGAAGCTCCGAAGCTGGTTCCATCGCGCGCCGCCGCGATCACCGCCTCAATGACCGTGGGCGCTGCGTGCCCGAGGATGAGCGGCCCCCAGGAGCCGACGTAGTCCACATACTCGTTGCCGTCGGCGTCCCAAATATGCGAACCTTGGCCGCGGACGATGTACAGCGGATCGCCGCCCACGCTGCCGAAAGCGCGCACCGGCGAGTTCACGCCTCCGGGAATCAACTGTTCGGCGCGTTTCTGCAGCTTGCGGGATTGCTCGGTTTTGCGCGTCATCGTTCCTCCAGCGTAGTGATCGTCGCTTCGATCAATATAGCAGCGGCACAAGGGAAGGTCAGAGGTAAGAGGCCAGATTGCAGAAGTAAGAATCTCGAAGTTCCCGCATCGTTAGAAGTCATCACCTCTGCAATCTGACTTCTAACCTCTGACCTCTCACCAAATGTGGTAATAACCTTCGCGGCGACTAAGTTCAACCCTAAGCCCAAACAGTTTGCCCAGGCTTTCAGCTTGCAGAACCTCTTCCTTGCGCCCGTCGGCCACAATGCGGCCGTTCGACATGAGCACTACTCGTTCAATCTCGGGGACGATGTCTGGGATCTCGTGAGTGACCAGAATGATTCCAATTCCCGAGTTGGCTAGCGAGCGCATCGTTTCCCGCAAACTCCGCTGTGCCGAAATGTCCAAGGAATTGCAGGGCTCGTCGAACAACAGCGCGCGCGGCTTGTGGACCAGAGCCCGCGCAATCAAGACGCGCTTGGCCTCGCCCGATGACATTTCCTGCACCGCCCGCTCAGCTAGATGTGAAACTCCGAGTTGGGCCAACGCGGCCTCGGCCAATTCTCTGTGCCTCGGATCGACGGTGTGGTTCGGGAAGATACGCGCGCTGCTGAAGAAGCCGGATAGCACTACGTCGAGGCCACTGGCATCACCGGTGCACGCAGACATCAAATCGTTGGACACGATGCCCAGCAGAGAGCGCAGCTCAAAAACGTTCCAGCTCTCCTGGCCGAGAATGGTCATGCTCGAACCTTCGCGGACCAGCGGATAACACTCGCGGGTGATGGTTTTGATCAGGGTGGATTTGCCGCAACCGTTCGGCCCCAGCACGGCAACGTGTTCGTCCACATGGATGCGAAGGCTGAAGTCGTCGAGTACGATCTTTCCGCCCCGAGCGACGTCTCCGCGCATTACGCGGACGTTACGCAGATCGAGTAGTGGGGCTTTGCTTTCCACGCCGTCAAGTGATTCCACGTTTACAGTATCGCAAGGATTCGCGCTGCCGAGCTTGTCCTGTTCCAGCAAGCTGGAGCGCCGCCAGGGCGGCTTACCGGATCGAACAGAATTCATCGGACTTTCACGAATTTGCAATATTCCTGCAATGTCTCTTGGCTACCTTGATCGCAGTTGCCCTTCTAACCGGGAGGGTTTATCAGGACGGCCTTGGGGGGCTCCGGGCTGTCCTTTTTCAGTTCTTGGGTGTCTCCTCGGCAACATCCCGAGGCGCCCATCCGGCGCCCATCTTCGATCGCTGCAGCGGCCTGGCCATCACTTCAGATACGAGCGGACAATCTCAATGAGTTCGTCGGTCGCGAGCGCCTGCTCGGAACTGAGTTGCTTGGAGTTGATGACATGAAAGCGAATGTGGCCCTCGAGCAGTTCGGCCATCAATCCATTCATGGCGCCGCGCGCAGCCGTAATGAGCTGCAAGACGTCGGAGCAATCCTGGTCGGCTTCCAGAGCGCGCTCGATGGCGGCGATCTGGCCTTTGATTCGCTTGATGCGGAGGATGAGTTTGGGCTTTTCTTCGACGGTATGCATTTTTTCCTTGACCGTAGTATACCCCCCTATGGTATACGAACCAAGGCGGACACGGAAGTGGCTGTTGCTCCGGGAGCCTCCGAGTCGGCTCGCTGGATGGAAGCGGTAGACGTGAGACGATAGCCCCTTTACTCGTCCCTGTCGGTTCACCTCTTCCTCTTCGATTCCCGAAAACTGAAACAATAATGCGCGGGGCCATTCACGAAGGCGTGTAGCCGTCTGGAATTAACCATAGTTAACTGTCCGTGATATGCTTGCGTTAATGGTCAGGCGTGGGGGCTGAAACCGCGGGCATCGGCGCGAAGACCCGGGCGCGGACATGGTCTCGCCATGGCCAACTGCCGTTCCAACTTGAGCTGCAACTGTAACGTTCCTTTAACCGGCTGAGCGCATACTGACGGATTGGGCCCGTGGGCGAAATGAGTAAGGGAAATCGCAAATCGATGCGCTGGACTGCGCAAACGCTGCTGGCCGTGTTGTGGCTGATGGCAGCCGCGATCTGCATAATCCCGGCGCGCGCACAGCAATCGGATGCGACGCTGCCCAATGGCAACACTCCCGCGGCAAGTGCAGACGATCCGCCCAGCCCGCCCACCGCTGCCGATACCGAAGCGATGTTTCCGCATTTCAAGAGCTCGCGCTTCTGGCTCTCCGGGCAGAGCAACTTTATCTTCCAGGCTCATCCTGACTTTCACGCCGACTACAGCGGGCAGAACAGCCTCAGTTCACACTATGACAAAGCCACTTCGCGAGTCATGACACTGTACACCGGAGTGCGGCTCAATAATTCCACCGAACTTCTGGTGGACATCGAAGAAGCTGGCGGGGCGGCGCTCAGCACCGGCCTCGGCTTGGCGGGAAATACGGATCTGGATATTGTGCGCAATCCGCTGTTGAGCAAATTGCCCTACCTGGGGCGCGGCATGATCCACAAAGTGTTCGCGTTGAGCAAGGATAAGGTTGAGAACGATCGTACTTTTCTATCGCTGTTCGATGAACTGCCGCGACGACGCCTCGAAATTCGCTTCGGCAAATTCAGTATGCCGGACTTCTTTGATATGAATTCGGCCGGCTCCGACACCCATTTTCAATTCGACAACTGGTCCCTCGACAACAACGGCGCCTACGACTACGCCGCCGACACGCGCGGCTACACCGTGGGCCTGGTGGCGGACTACGAGGACCGCAACTGGGGTTTTCGCTTCGGCGAGGGGCTCATGCCGAAGGTCGCGAACGGAACCGATCTAGTGTGGCGGCCGTGGCAAGTTCATGCGGAAAATTGGGAATACGAACTCCGCCATGGCGTCATTCCGAAAAAACCCGGCGTCGTGCGGCTGCTTGCGTACACGAACTACGCCAACATGGGCATTTACCGCGATGCGGTGGCCCTCTACCTTGCGCAGCGTCAGGAGGGCCTGATCACAGTTCCGGATATCACCAACCATCCCTGGCACATCACGCGCAAATATGGCTTCGGCGTGAACCTGGAACAGAATCTCGCGAGCTACGTCACGGCATTTGCCCGCTGGGGATGGGACAACGGAAAGACCGAATCATTTGCCTACACTGAAAGTGATTCGACCTTCGCCGAGGGCATCGGAGTGAACGGTGCCCGCTGGCATCGCAAGCAAGACCGCGCCGGCATTGCCTTCGTGTCGAACGGCATCAAGAAGGATCACCAGGTGTATCTGGCGGATGGCGGCCTTGGTTTCCTGCTGGGCGATGGAGGGCTGCGCTACGGTCGGGAGAATATCGTCGAATCGTATTACACGGCACATGTCTGGCGCGGAATCTATATCGCTCCCGGAGTTCAGCACATCAATAACCCCGGTTACAACCGCGACCGGGGGCCGGTGGTGGTGCCCACTCTGCGGGCTCATGTGGAATTCTAGAACCAGTTGTCAGTTCTCAGTCAAGCGTTGCGCGTGATCCCGGATTCTTGTTGTCCTGCCTTACGAAGCGCCCAGGCCATTCGCGGAGTGTTGTGGGCAATTCCGAAGCGGCCCTGAGCGTCGAGCAGAATGATTCCACCGTGGCCGTTGAGGCGCTGCTTCAGATAGTTCATCGCCTCCTTCGCGACCCACTCGGGCAAATTGCCGGATTCGACGCGATCCGCCGCCCACTTCGCCAGCACCAACTTCATGATCGGCTCGCCCCATCCTGTGGTGGACGCGGCGGCGCTGAGATTGTCGGCGTAGCAGCCGCAACCGATCAGCGAAGAGTCGCCCAGGCGGCCGGGAGCTTTATTGAGCGTGCCGCCGGTTGAGGTGGAAGCCGCTATATTGCCATCGCGGTCGAGGGCGACAGCTCCGACGGTGTCGTGCGAAATTTCGGGCGCGAACAGATCGTTGCCGTGGATTGAGTCCTGCGACTGATACTCGCGCAGGCGCTCGACTTCCCTGGGGATGA
>PMMJ01000302.1:5728-7497 GCA_003162255.1 Acidobacteriaceae bacterium
AGAGCGATGCCGTGCTCGGCGGCGTATCGCTCGGCGCCCTCGGCGACAAAATAGACATGGGGGCTGTCGCTAAGAATTTTGCGGGCGGCGCGCACCGGATTGCGCAGACGCTCCACGCAGCCGACGCCGCCGCCGCGCAGGGTCGCGCCGTCCATGATGAAAGCGTCGAGCTGCACCTTGCCGTCGCGGTTCANNAGAACAGGATTTGTCGGCACTTTCAGTCCTTGCAGGAAGTTGCGGGGGATAGTTTAGCATCGACATTGGTTAGCCGTTAGAATCGGCATACGCAGCAGTCATCGGTGCGGAACGCACACAGCGCCGCTGAATGCGGAGGTTGAAGGTTGGGAAGTGCTCTCAGATGTGCGGTGATGCTGGTGGTAGTGACAGTCGCTGCCCAGGCAAGAGATTGTTCTATTTCGAAGGTGTTTCAACTCAGGCACGCGCAAGTTCTCGCAGGCGCTCTGGAAGACCCCGCTGGGGCTGTACTGTCCGGAATCGAACTAGAACTTCTTTCAGAGGGGAAACTCGTTCGGCATCTCAGGACCGACAATGACGGAAGGTACGACTTTGGAGAAGTCCCTGCTGGAAAATACAGGATTCACATCCGCTATGGGGAAAATGCTCTCTGCGCTCCCAAAATACAATGTGGAACCAACGGATGCAGTCCCAATCCCAAGTTGACACCGAACCCCAAGAACATGGTCAGGGTTGACTGACCTGGTCCAGGGCCTTTATGCGGCCCGAGCNNCACGGCGATCACCCACAGCACCGGCGCCATGACGTTGAACAGCGCTCCGATAATCAGCAGCACCAAGCGTTCGGGGCGTTCCATGAAGCCGACGCGGCAGGTGCCAATGAGCGACTCGGCGCGCGCGCGCGCGTAGCTCACCATGATGGCACTGATCATGACCAGCGCGGTCAGCACGACGTAGAAGAATCGGTTGCCGCGGGCGTAGAAAACCAGCAAACCGAAGAATAGCGATGCATCGCTGTAGCGGTCGACTACGGAATCGAAAAAACCACCGAAGCGTGTGACTTGGTTTGAGGCGCGGGCGACGCGGCCATCGACCAGGTCGAAGAATCCCGATCCAATGATGACCAGGCCGGCGTAGAAGAACATGCGGCGCTGGTTGTCGCCGTTGGCGTATCCAAACAAAAACGCGGCGTAGGTGTTGACCACCAATCCCATCAGGGTCAGGACGTTGGGATTGATGCGCGAGAGAGCGAGTAGGCGCACAATGGCGTCGAGCAGAACGCCGCAGGCGCGACCGAATCCGCTGGTCCAACTCATGTAGCGTCGGCTCATGGAGTGTTCCTCATAATGCTGCTCATAATAGTGTGGCTCACTCCGATTCCCGTTCCGGTTCCGGCAGCGCTTCCAGTTCCGCTTCCAGCTTGGCTTCGGCGAGATCATGCATGGTGGAAAGTTTCAAGATTTCCATTTCGCGGCTTCCACCGGGGGTGACGACCGTAGCGGTGTCGCCAACTTTCTTATTCAGCAGAGCGCGACCGATCGGTGAGGTCGTGGAAATCTTGCCGGCGGCAACGTCGGACTCCTCGCTCATCACGATCTTGTATTCCATTTCCTCATTCTTGGTGCCGTCGAAAATCGTCACCGTCGAGCCCAGGCCGACTTTATCCTTGGGGATATTGTTCATGTTGATCAGCGACAGTTCGGCCAGCCGTTTGCCCAGTTGGCGGACGCGCGCCTTCAGATACTCCTGGCGCTGCTTGGCGGTGTGATACTCGGCGTTCTCGCTGAGGTCGCC
>PMMJ01000302.1:7537-7800 GCA_003162255.1 Acidobacteriaceae bacterium
TCCTTGGCCGTGCGGGTCTGGCGAACTCCGCTTCTTCGTTGCCTTAGAAGCCGCGCTCGGCTAGACTAGAAGCAGTTCTCCGCACCCTCGGGCGAGGGCCCCTCCATGAGCGCAAATGGTGTTTTCCACATCGGCGACAAGGTCGTATACCCCAACCACGGCGTCGGAATTATTGAACAAATCAGCAGCCGGACCATGGGCGCCACGGTCGAGAAATTCTACCTGTTGAAAATTGCAGCTAGCAGTTTGAAGGTGATGGTGCC
>PMMJ01000030.1:0-8405 GCA_003162255.1 Acidobacteriaceae bacterium
GTTCTGCCACGGGCTGCTAGGGTGTTCCAGAAGCCGAACGACTTCATCATCAATAAAAGACCAAAGACAACTGCAAAGAACACAAAGAATAGCCAAATGACGTTGCGCAGCAATCCGTGCCACGGTTCGTGAAACTTCGCTGCTTTTCGAACCTGTGCGTGTAACTCTTTGATTGTCTTCTTATTCTCACGACGCAGATCCGGGTCACGCTCAGTCCGGTTTTGTGCTTCAAGTCGAGCGATCTGATCGAGGAATGAAGTAACTTGATCCATTGGCTACTAGGCAGCCGACTCTCGGATGTCAAAGTCGGATAATTTGTCGCGATTGATCGTATACACAACCTCAACCTTACAGGTGTGATCTACAAGACAATGTTGTGTATCGCAAACGTCGCAGTCCAATTCTTTGGGAATGTCCTGAAGGGCAGCAAACTTGCCAAGTGGAACATCGCTAGTGCCGCAGAATACGGCAAACCACTCCTTCGCCGCACCTCGCTCTTCAAGGAAGCGCAATGCGGTGAAGACTGATACCTCCGACTCATTTATCGCTTTCGCTATAAATTTTGGCACAGCTTCATCTTCGGCGGGCCTGTCTTTTAGGTAGGACACCACTTTCCCCACTAACTCTTGAAGCCTAGGTGAGAGTGGTTGCTGTGCTCGCCTGAACCAATTGGCTAAGGACATAGTCGATCTCATCCTCGTTACAGTCTGCATCGAAGCGAACGAATCCATTGGCAGCGTCTACGTAGCTAAAAAGTTCTCGCGTCAAACTTCCATTCGACATCTCAGGAATCCAACGCAACGGGGCTTCCTCAAATGTACGAACCATTTTGTCTTTCGCTATACGCTTCCACTCCTCTGTATCGCGAATATCTCTGCCATCCTTTTTCTGTGTGCGCTTCGTGAGAGCTCCGTCCTCTGCATCGTCGATCGTGTAGTTCGTCGTTACAATTCGCGGTTCCGTCTTCAGAATCTTCTCAAGCCCTGCGCGGAAGTCAATGGGTTCCAGAGGCAGTCCGAGCATGTTCTCAGTCTTTTCCTGGTAATAATCGTAGTAGGCTTGGTCGGAGGCCTCGTTTTCTATCGTATGAGAATGCTTGTCGTCAGGGTGATCGTAACGAAGTTGAACCTCACCGGTCTTCTTGTTAGCCACGACGACGATTATCTTCGCCACCTTAATCTCGGAAAACTCTTTGAGGCGCTTGTCAACTTTTATCCGAATATGCTGCTCACTCCACTTGGCCCTGAAGATTGATTCGTTGTTCATTGCATAAACAAGCTTGGGGGTCATCGTCGGCGCTACGGCCGGAGTTCGCTCGGTCGACAGCGGTATGTGCAGAGCATCAAGTTGCTCGTCGATTTTGGAAACATCCTTGGCCGCGTGCGGGATGCGATACAAAAAAGTGCGCTTTGAGCTGGCTTCTTCAATTCCAATTGACGCCTCGATAAGTCCGTCCTCGGTGATGTCGCCACTTTCGAGAAGTCCGTGAACTTTCGTCACCATTTCGTCACGGCTATTCATCGTATGCGGCAGCTCCACCCGCTTCAGCCAGTTGCGAACCGGAGCGATGCTATACTTCCCAAGAATCTCTCGTACACGCTGTTTGGACGGCGTTGCCCCCGTGGTGTTTCCACCCCGCCCTGCGTTTGACGGGGTTATACGCGTTGAGGGGATTTTGCTACACCCTCACCCCCAGGGGGTATGGGGGCCAGGGGCACGCGCAAGCGGGATGGGCTTGGCCCTGGCGTAATCCGCGCCGCAACCACATCACCAACTGTCAGGGCATTTCCTGGAGCACCCGGTCCCCAGATCTGACGCGCTTGTCAAAAATCAATACCTCTCCCGGCCTCGCCGATACTTTTCTTTTCTGTACTTGATTGGCGCGCCCATATTGGACAACAATTCCGGATTTGAGTACCTCGGCGGGTGAGAAGTCAGGTATCGACTCGAAAAGATCGAACGACGAAACTCTCACGTGTTCTGGAAGTGGTTCCGGGATAGTCACAACAACAGTGCCATTTTCATCGGTCTTCGTTGATGTTCTCATGACGATAGTACTCGTTGCGGCCCTACCCTGTGACAAGTCTCCATTGAAAGCCACGATCGCGAGATGTAATTTTGCCATTGGCTTCGCTGACTTGTAATCAAAGATCCGCAAAATAACATTTTGCTGGGCAGCAACTGGCTGTAAACAATTTAAGCAAGCCGCGATTGACAAGAGCTGGGCCAAAAATCGTATCTGCAATCTACTGTGCAAAGCATCCCCCATTTAATGAGCAATTCATGTAGGTCGTATCTGGCGGAGAAATCATGTCGGGAATCATCGCAGGCATTTGGAGTAAATAGTGCAGCGGGTTCAAAGGTCCAAAAGGGTCTATGTGAGCACTAATTGGATCGCTGTCAATTAGGTGGGGTGTTTCAAAGAAGAACCCTGAATACCAGGAAGACTGTCCTTGATGCAGAAATGTCAACGGATCCTTCCAAAAGCCATCTAGGTTATCCTGCGCAACGGTACACCCCGCTCCCTTATCGCAATCCAGCGTAACGTTGGGAACCAGATATGCAAATCTATAAGTTATGCGAAAGACCACGTCGGGATCACATCCCTGATTCTTACATATAACTGCAAACACATCATAAGCCTGGCTTTCAGGGAGTGCCGCGATGGCAGTGCGCCATGAAGCATAGTCTTCCACAGTCGAGAACGTCATGTCGTAGGACTGACCATAGAGTGTCCCTTTAAACTCGAAAGCGATAGGATTATAACTAAGTTCCCCATAGGGCGTCGGGGCCCCAAGGCCAAGAGCTGTCCAGTCAAATTCGTCAAGGCCCCCAGATAGCCACCCGGCACTTTCAAAAGGAGTGAGGCATAGGTTAAAGTTAAGCATCCCCCCGCACGCAGCTCTATTGCCCGGAGAGTCTATATACAAACCGGTCGGATCGGTATTCGTGTTTGGATTGGCAGTATACCCGTACAAGTTCCATCCAGCTCCGGCAGGGTCTGGTGAAATCCATCGACCCTGGTTAGCGCTCAGCTCACGGTGTGGCGTATCAAAACAGCAGTCTCCAGTCGCCACTATGTCTTGGGTGTCGCCGGTGAAAATGTTCTCGTTCGCACTCGTCGAGCCGAAGTTGTCGTACATCTCACCGTAAGGGGCAAACGCACGGTCGTCGATGATGGCGGGGCCCAGGTTCGACGAGATTCTGGCACTCCCCAACCAATCCTTATGTTGGAAATAGTATGAATAGCCGCTACCGCCGTGGCCCTGCAGCAACGTCGCCCCGCCAGGCGTAGGCCAATATGCATAAGAAACTGCGCTGCCATTCATGTAGGCCGTCTTGCCCAATTGGGTGTACCAGATCTCGGTGTAGGCGGAGCCATTGCTTATCTCCACCGCACGCCCGAGAGCGTCATAGGTGACGCATTCACCATATGTTCCGCAGTTACCACGGCAGTCGGTGGTTTGATAATGGACAAACCCTGCCAGAGTATTACCTATGACGGGAACAACAATCGTTTCGCGGAAACAGACTATTTTTATGACAACGGTAGCACCGCCTCCGCTTGTGGAACGGCGGGGACGCCATCGGTAACCGGCGTGAGCAACCTAAGCGGGCACGATGAAACCTATTACGGGCCAAGTGCAACTGGGTCACGGGGTAACCTCACCCAGAAAACCCAATGGGCGAACACAGGAAGCTCTCCCGTGACGACGTACACCTACGACGAGACCGGTCAGGTTTTGAGCATAACCGATCCATGTGGCAACGGCACGTGTGCCGACATGACCGGGACGAGCCATATTACAACCTATTCCTA
Source organism: Acidobacteriaceae bacterium (assembly GCA_003162255.1). Classification (GTDB taxonomy): domain Bacteria; phylum Acidobacteriota; class Terriglobia; order Terriglobales; family Acidobacteriaceae; genus Acidiflorens. The sequence goes on from PMMJ01000030.1 coordinate 3,821, forward strand.
TGCCGATAGCTATGCCACTGGCAGCAGTACGTGTACCACCAGCTACGGGCCAGCAGGCAATACGAATGCGTACCTGACGCAGGTCACCCTACCTTCAGCCAACGGCGTGGGCGACAGCGAGTGCTACTCATATGACTATACCAGTGGACAACTCACGGGTTCGAAAGACCAAAACACCCAGCTTACAACATATTCTTATAGCGACCCATTCTACCGCCCTACTCAGGTGAACTATCCCGACGGCGGCCAGGTGGAGGTCGCGTACAACGATACCCCCCCGGTTAGCGTTACCACCTGCAAGCTCGTTAACGGCACCGCAGGTGCAACCTGCAGTCCGACGAGTCCGCCGTCTGGGTGGGAGACTAACGTCTCGGTGATGGACGGTCTCGGGCACGTCGTTCAAACCAAACTCGCCTCTGACCCCGACGGTATCACATACACTGCCACCACCTACGACGGTATGTCGCACCCGTACACAGTCACAAATCCCTACCGCACGACGGGCGATTCGACCTATGGCATCACCACCTACAACTACGACGCTCTGGGACGTACCATACAGGTCGCCGAGCCTGACGGCTCGACCGTGTCAACCGTTTATACGGGCACACAAACCTCCGGAGCGGTTACCACGGTGACCGATGAAACCGGAAACCAGCGCACCAGCCAATTCGATGGTCTGGGACGACTCACCTACGTCTGGGAAGCGCCCAACAACAACAACTACAACTACCAAACGCAATATGCCTACGATCCGCTGAATAACCTGCTCAGCGTCAATCAAACCGGTGGGAGCAGAACACGTACTTTCACCTACGATTCTCTGTCGCGGCTCTTGTGTGCGGCTAACCCTGAGGTGCAAATCGTCACCTGCCCCAGTTCGGCAACCGGCACCTTTCCGGCTGGTGCTATTACCTATACATACGATCTCAATAGCAACCTGTCGACTAAAGGAGCGCCTAAGCCCGGCCAGACGACCGGCACGGCCAGAGTCATAACCAATTATTCGTATGATGTTCTGAATCGGCTCGTCCAGAAAAGCTACACTGGTATGACCACGGCGATCTCCAAATACGGCTACGATGGCGCAACCTTGACCGGTTGCGGGCAAGATCCTCCTACCATCACTTCTCCTACAAATTTGGTGGGTCGCCGATCCGGGATGTGCGCGGGGGATAGCGGCTCTAGCTGGAGTTACGACCCGATGGGCCGCCCGCTTCTCGAATCGCGTGGCGACTATGGATCGGCGCGAAAGAAGCTTAACGTCAGCTACACGTACTACAAGGATGGCTCGCTCAATACGCTCACCTACCCAAGCGGGGATGTCGTTACCTACACAGTCGGCAGCGCCGGGCGTGTGACTAAGGTGAGCGATTCCAGCAACAACTACGTTGGCTATTCCGGGAATACCGCGACGTACACGCCTAACGGTTCTCTTGCGAGCATGACCAATGGCTATACCAGCACATTCGCGGGCATCGTGACCTCGAACATCTACAATAACCGCCTACAGCCAATATTGCTTTCCGCCGCAGTGGGGTGGTCCAACGCAATTTTCAGCCTTTGCTATGACTTCCATCTCGGAGTGGCGATAAGCACTTCTCCTTGCCCCAACATTCCGGCGTACAATCCGCCCTCTGACAACGGCAATGTCCGTCAGATTCTTAACACCATTGATTCGACCCGCAGTGCAGCCTACACCTACGATCCTCTGAACCGGATCTCACAGGCGAACACGGTGGACACGACCTCCGCGAACCCGAACTGCTGGGGCGAGGCGTACACTATCGACGCTTGGGGAAACCTCACCAACCGTGGCCCAGCTCCGGGCATGACTGGAAACTGCACCGCTGAAACGTTGAATGCCGCTCCTGCCAGCAGCCAGAACCATCTTCCTGGCTTTTCGTATGACATTGCAGGCAACGTTCTGAACGATGGGAGCGGCAATACACCCACTTACGACGCGGAAAACAGGATCGCTACCGATGCGGGCGTGACTTACGACTACGACGCCGACGGTGTGCGCATGGAAAAGTCTTCTGGAACCATGTACTGGCCCGGTCCAAGCGGCGAATACTTGGCCGAAACCGACCTCACCGGCACGATCAACGAGGAGTACATTTATTTCAACGGAGAACGCATTGCCCGCGTTGACCGTCCTAGCGGAACCGTGCACTATTACTTCTCGGACCACCTTCATTCAGCCAGTGTGATTACCGACGCCAACGGAAACGTACAGGAGCAATACTTCTACTATCCCTACGGGGGCATAGTCTCCAGCACGGGCACCGATCCCAACCACTACAAGTTCAACGGCAAAGAACGCGATACGGAATCCAATCTCGATGAGTTCGGGGCGCGCTACTACGCCTCCGCGTTGGGAAGATTCATGACGCCGGACTGGGCGGCGAAGGCCACGGACGTTCCGTATGCGAATTTCGGCAACCCGCAGAGCCTTAACCTCTACAGTTTTGTAGAGAACAACCCCACGACGACTGGCGATCCAGACGGACACTGTGGCGAGAACCCAACTACCGGCGGTGGTGGTACCGACTGCGGGATGGAGATCAACAACTTCCAAACTGTCAAGAAGGATCCCACGCCGTCGGCGGAAAAAACCTTCACGATACGCATAGATGTTTACGACTGGAAGATCTACATTCCCATCCGCCATCCGGCACTCCTTGTCGCTCTTGGGCACCACGGACTTCCTCGGTCGTTGTTCAGATTCTTACCGCGAGGTGCCGCGCGCACTTGGTTAGAGAGGGAGTTTGTGACGCGTCCGCTCCAAGGCAAACACTATTACGATGCCGCCCACAGGGCATACAATGATGCTGTCGAGGATTTATTGGACCTAGGGACTCCAGAGGGCCAGCAGAAGCTCGCTGAAGGTGGACTGAGGGCTGCGAGGCAAGCAGGACAGGAGATACTGAACTCTGACAACCCTGCGATTAAGGGTTTTCTCGACAATATGACAACTGTCGACGGCGTGACAGGACGAGAGGCGCTTGGAAGAGCATTGGCGGGCGACGGAGAAGCGCTGGGTCAGTTCATTGATAGCGCAATCGGAGAGGGGATTGCGGATGCGTGTGAGAGCGGCCTTTGCGAATGACACAGCAATTTTCAGATCTTTTTCCTATTTTTGTGCGCCAGGGCAAAAGTAGAACACGTTTTAAGGTTGGTTACATCAACAATAAGGGTCAGGTAGTGATTGATCCTATCTTTGACGAGGGAACTCGTTTTTACGAGGGGCTGGCCGCAGTTAAGGTCAAAGGTCGCTGGGGTGTCATCAACGCCAGCGGCAACTTTGTTATTCAGCTAGCATTGTGGAACTGGTGCCGCTTCCGCGACAGTTTAGCCAGTTTGGCAACGAGAAATGGCAAGTACGGAGTTATCGATCGGGCTGGCAATTTTGTCGTTGAACCGAAGTACGATTACGTTGGCCCCTTCGAGGAGGGGCTTGCATTAATCAGGGTTGGTGAGTGCGAGAGAGAACGATACGGTTTTATCGACAAGGCCGGGGTGGAGATAATTCCCCCAAAATTACATGGTGCCAAGGGTTTTTCTGAAGGCTTAGCTGCTGCCAAGGTCGTAAATCTTTGGGGTTATGTTGATCCGTCGGGCGTTTTTAAGATTACTCCACGTTTTGATGATACACGCCACGGCCAGCATCGATCTCAAGACACAGTGCCAGGTTACTTTGTTAATGGTCTTGCCCCGGCCTCGTCAGGCCGGGGCTACGGATACATCGATACGACCGGGGAGTTTGTGATCGAAGGTGGTTTCGACGAGGCCAACAGTTTTCGAGAAGATCGCGCGGTTGTTCAACGGAGGAAGCGATTCGGCTTCATTGATGCGGAAGGCCGGATGCGCATCGAGTGCAGATTCACTCGGGCCCGCGATTTTTCGGAGGGGCTTGCGAAAGTCAGCGAGGAAGAGTGGCGTGTCGGGTTTGTTCCCCCGTGCGGTTTTATCGACATCGCGGGTAACACAGTGATTGAGCCTGCATTCTATAGTGCGGAGAGCTTTCACGATGGCTTGTGCCTTGTGACAACGGAAGACTCGATTAGCTATATCAACAGACTCGGAGAATTCGTGTGGCAGGGACCCTACGTTGAGTATGGTGTCCTATGCTGAACGCAGTATGGTTTGTGGAGAGATTGACGACCGATCTGGATGAGTACTTCAGCAAAACGAACATTGACTCGCATCCGTGAAGGTTCGATAGGGCTTGGCTGATAGGGCTTGGGTGGCCCAGGCTTGGTTTTGATCTCTCCACCCCCGGCAACGCAAGAGGGTGGCCCCATCCTTGACGTTCTTTGTCAAGGGTGGGATTCCAGGGTCGAGTCCTGCTCGGGATTTTATTTCTTTTTCGCCATGTTCCACTCGACCCCAACCCCGGTCCGCACCCTACTAGCCTGGCCACGCCCCACTCGCGCGAGCCCCGGCCCCAAGGTCCAAAGTCCCCTCCGATGTGGGGGTGTAGCAAAATCCCCTCAATGCGTATAACCCCGCCCTGCGTTTGACCCTTCTTTTCTTGCGCCTGTAAGATCGAAAGTTCTAGCAATCAGCATTCAGCCGTCAG
>PMMJ01000030.1:8501-8947 GCA_003162255.1 Acidobacteriaceae bacterium
CCGGGCACGGACCATGCCGGCATCGCGACTCAGATGCTGGTGGAGCGCCAACTGGCGAAAGAAGGCAAAAAGCGACGCGAGATGGGGCGCGAGAAATTCATGGAGCGCGCCTGGGAATGGCGGCGCGAGTATGGCGGCGCGATCCTCGACCAGATGAAGCGCCTGGGCGCGTCGGTCGATTGGGGCCGCGAATACTTCACCATGGACGACAATTTGTCGCGCGCGGTGAAAGAAGTATTCGTGCGGCTCTACGAAGATGGGTTGATTTATCGCGGGAAGTACATCGTGAACTGGTGCTCCGACTGCGGGACGGCGATCTCGGACCTCGAAGTGAAGCACGAAGACGTCGCGGGCAAGCTGTACGAGATTCGTTACCCGGTCGTGGGCAGCGACGAGTTTATTACGGTAGCGACCACGCGTCCTGAGACGATGCTGGGCGACACGGC
>PMMJ01000084.1 GCA_003162255.1 Acidobacteriaceae bacterium
TATGAGAAGGATCTCGGCAAGAAGACCGCTGTCCTCGCCAAAAGCATGAAGGAATACAACCCCAATTCCGGTTGGAGAGAGGCTGAAGAGCAGCAGGAGGAGCCTGCTCGCGACCAGAGAACGAAGTGAAGGATTTAGCTGCTGCACTTACCTCCAGCGGACTGATGCCCGCTCTGGACACCGCCAAATATGCTTCTTCAGAATCCGCATCTGGCATTGGGCAGTCGCCAATGCCGAGTAACCCTTTGGATCGCCGCTTGCGCGATGGTCCTGAGTTCGGCCGGGCGTGCCCATAAAGGGAAAAAGACGTCTTAAATTCAATTCTATTTTCTCCAGATAATGCGACGGTCGTGGACGAACTTGACTCTTGCTTCTTAACCTATGGCTCGTTCACCAACTGCTGAACACATTTCTTATTCGGACGCTCTTGTCCTTGCAGCCGGCATGTCCGCACGCAATCCTGCCCCGTCGTCAGGCGCTTCGAATTTCACAATGCACAGACCAGGTGACGAAATGCATCTCTCGGCTGGATTAACTGGTCTTGAAATAATGGGCGTTCTTGATTTCGCCCACCACGATGGGGCAGCGCCTGGTGCGTGCCAAGACAAAGATCCGCGACGCGGGTATTCAATTCGAAATCCCGCAAGAGCGTGAATTGCCGCAGCGGCTTGACGCGGTACTAGAGGCGATTTACGCCGCTTTCGGAATCGGCTGGGATGACATGGCCGGTGTCGACCAACGCGGACGGGATCTCGCGGAGGAGGCGATCTGGCTTGGACGAGTGCTTCTGCAGTTGATGCCAAGGGAAGCTGAGGTTCACGGTCTGCTTGCTCTGATGCTCCACTGCGAAGCCCGCCGAGCTGCGCGGCGGGGGCCGGACGGCCGGTTCGTGCCTCTCTCGGAGCAGGATTGCCAGAAGTGGTCTCTGCCCTTAATTGAAGAGGGGGAAGGGCATCTCGCCAAAGCGGCGAGTCACGGCCGCACCGGCCGGTTTCAACTCGAAGCTGCGATTCAGTCGGTACACGCCGAGCGGGCGCGGAGCGGCGGGATTCAGTGGAACGCGATCATGATGTTCTATGCACAGCTGATCCGGATATCGCCGACACTCGGCACGCGAACTGGATACGCCGCGGCCGTAGCCGAAGCGAAGGGAGCCGAAGCCGGGCTGGCAGCGTTGGATGCGATCGGCCCGGAAGATATCTCCGCATATCAGCCGTACTGGGCGGTTCGTGCTCACATGTTACAACGGCTGGGGAAAACACCTGAGGCATTGGATGCCTTCGACAGGGCGATTGGTCTGACCGAGGACCCCGCAGTGAGACAGTTTCTGCTCCAAAGGCGAGGCTAATTTTTTTCTACATGCCCCGTCGAAATCCGCTACCTTCACCCGTCATCCCCATAGAGGCGGCTTGGCGGCATTCCCCGAGACGCCTAACTTAAATAGGAGGATATATGACAATCGCAGACAAAGCAGTTTTAGTGACCGGGGCCAATCGGGGTATAGGGCAGGCGCTGGTCGAGGAAGCCTTGAAGAGAGGCGCGAAGCGGGTCTATGCCGGTACGCGGCAGCCCTTGTTCCATTCGGATGGGCGGGTCACGCCCCTGATACTGGACGTGACTAACGCTCAGCAGATTCAGGAAGCAGTCGAAAGAGTCGAATCTCTCGATATTCTCATCAACAACGCCGGCACCGCTCTCTACGACGATCTGAGCAATTCAGGCGCCATCGAGCAGAGCCTGGCCGTCAACCTATTCGGCCCGTTCAACGTGACGCGCGCTTTCCTGCCGTTGCTGCGGCGCTCCAAAGGGGCCATCGTCAATAACCTGTCCTTGATGGCCCTGGCGCCCTTGCCGATCACGCCCGCCTACGCCATTTCGAAGGCGGCCGCGTTCAACATGACGCAATCACTGAGAGCGCTGCTGGCGAGCCAGGGTGTGACGGTCCACGGCGTCCTCCTGGGCCCTGTTGACACCGACATGACCCGAGGCTTCGAGATACCGAAGGCCTCGCCTGAATCAGTCGCGGCGGGCATTTTCGATGGATTGGAGAATGGTGAAGAGGATATCTTCCCCGATCCAGCGTCTCAGTCCATCGCCGACGGCTGGCGCACTGGCGTAGCCAAGGCATTCGAGCGCCAGTACGCAGGTTTCGTGCCGGAGACCGCGGCAGTTCTTTAATAACATCGCGGATGTCGCGACAGAACGAGAGGATGAAGGAACGGATCATGAAGAAGAAGGATTTCACCACGACCTTTTCGGTAACCCAATCTCCGCAAGAAGTCTTTGACGCCATCAACAACGTTCGTGGGTGGTGGTCAGAAGAGATTGACGGTCACACCGACGAACTCGGTGCTGAGTTCAAGTTCCACCACAAAGACCTTCACCGCAGCACCCAGAAGATCACCAAATTGGTACCGGGCAAGAAAGTTGTATGGCATGTGTCGGAAGCCCGACTTAACTTTGTCAAAAACAAGACCGAGTGGAATGGCACCGAGGTTGTCTTTGAGATCACCAGGAAGGGCGGCAAAACCAAACTCCGCTTTACGCACGTCGGCTTGGTTCCTGCCTTCGAATGCTACGGTGACTGTTCAGGCGCATGGGGCTTTTACATCAGCGACAGTTTGCGCAACCTGATCACGACCGGTAAAGGGCAGCCCGCCCAGAAAGATTAAATCACGGACGCAGGTTCATCGAATAAGACCTTGCGATCTGGGTTCACAGACACACCGCAACCCCACACCGCAATTTGCGAAAATTGGAGAAAATCATGACGGATCAAAACTTCACCATGACCTTTACGGTAGACCAAACTCCGCAGGAAGCCTTCGAGGCCATCAAGGAATGTTCGTGGATGGTGGTCGGAGGAAATTGA
>PMMJ01000036.1:0-311 GCA_003162255.1 Acidobacteriaceae bacterium
TTCCAGAAAAACCGCGACCAGCGACAACAACAGCGCCAGAAAGTCGGAGAGATTATGTCCGGCCTCGGACAACAACGCCAGCGAGTGCGCGCGGATGCCGGCCACTACCAGCAGCACGACGTAAAGCATGGTGACGGCCAGCGAGATGCGCAGCACCCGCCCTGTTCCATGAGAATGTCCGTGTCCGCCGTGGGCGTGCATGTTATTAGGATAGCGCAGAGTCTCGTACGGCGCGGGCACCCGCGGGCCTGTGATTGTTAATGCTGCCGGCGTGGGGAAAGGATGTGCAGAATCTGCTGCAGTTCATTCCG
>PMMJ01000036.1:371-2695 GCA_003162255.1 Acidobacteriaceae bacterium
GGCGACTTCGCCGATCCGGAAATAGAGCTTGTCCGGAATAACGATTTCGGCGCTGCGGGCCGCTTTCTTCGACGCTTTCTTGCGGAGGCTCATGGAGGCGGCTGCCGTACTCCTGTATGCGTTTCTAGCACGACCCGCGCCGCGGGACAACCCCCCAAAGTAGCCTAGAAGTGCAGATGGGCCGTCGCACAGGCGTTCTGACGATTCGGGCTCGACTGTGTCGCCAGCGCTCCGCAGCATCGACCAATGGAAAAGCCTCTCAAGAGGTGCTTCTCCGGAGAGGCTTTGGGGAATTTCTGAACGAGCATCTGCCCGCTTAGTGTTTCTTTTTCTTGGCGGCTTTCTTCTTGGTTGCCATGAAGTGTTTTCCTCCGTTTGAACGATTTGTTCTCCCAAGGTTCTCGACAGGGCACCTTGATGCCCGGACTACTCAAGTTGTGGTATGAGTAGCTGTCCTACCACAAGATATTGCCACTTGTATGTAATTTGTCAATGAAAATATTGCTTCGCCGAACGATTTTGGTGAAGTACGTGCTTGGTTTGCCGGGACGAACTGAGGCAAAATTTCGCCATTGCGGCAGCGTTTGGGTCACCTTTGGGTTCAGAAGCCAGTGAGACCGGGGTGCCTGTGCGATAATTTCAAGAAGAAATTTATGGCCGATCACAAAGTTTTCTGCGCAAAATTAAATCAGGAATTACCTGGACTCCCCGAGCCTCCATTCGACGGCGAATTGGGAAAAAAGATTTACGAACATGTCTCCCAACAAGCGTGGAGCCAGTGGATGGAACACTGCAAAATGTTGCTGAACGAATATCGCCTGAACCCGGCGCGCAAGCAGGATCAGGAAGTCATCGTGAAGCAGATGGAGCAGTTTTTCTTCGGCGANNGTCGCGCGGCAGCCTGGGGCAGGTTACTGATCGATTACCTCTGGCCTGTCAGCGGTTCCCAATTCATCACCTCGTAACACTGCGCGGCGACAATGGAAGCGTGGCGCAGCAGGTCATAACACCGGAGGTCGTCACACCGCAGATCTGTGACACGCTGATCCTTTCGGATCTGCACCTGGGCGCGGACATGAGCCGCGCTCGCGAGGCCTTGTGCGTGCTCCGGGAAAATAAATACCGCCGCCTTATTCTGCTGGGTGACATTTTTGCCGACCTCAATTTCGGACGTCTGAAGAAGGAACACTGGAAATTTCTTGGCTTCATTCGCAAGCTCTCCAATCCCAAGCGCAACGTCGAGGTGGTCTGGGTCGAGGGCAACCACGACCACGGCCTGGCGCCAATCATGTCGCATTTGGTGGGCGTCCGCGTGTACCAGGAATATCAATGGGAGTATCAGGGTCTGCGCCACATCGCCGTGCATGGACACCAGTTCGACGGCTTCGTGGTGAGCAATGTTCGCGTCAGCTATCTGATCGGGACGCTGCTCTACCTGCAGCTGCAGAAATGGGATTCGAAAAATAAAACGCTGACCCGCTTCCTCGACCGGCTCAACACGCGCTGGCTGCGCTTGTCGTCAAAGGTCGCCGAGGGCGCTCTGGTCTATGCCCGTCACCGTCAAACGGCCCGCATTTTCTGCGGCCACACCCATGCCGCGTTGCACAAACACGAGCAGGGAGTCGATTATTACAATTGCGGAGCTTGGATTGACGAACATCCCACCTACATCACCGTTGGTGAAGACGGAGTCCAGATCCATGAATATGTCGAGCGAGCCGACGATCTTCATCCCCATCCCGACGCAGAGCGAACTGATTCCGGCCCTGCTGAATTCGCTGCCGAGGAGGGACTCTTCGAAGATAACGAGTACGAGGACGTTGTTTACTGACGCCAACGCCACCGGCGTGCAAAAGTCTTATTCTCGAAGACGCCAGCCAGGTGACCCTTGCGCAAACTGACCATCGTTTTTCATCACGCTGGCGGAGGACACCAGAGTGCGGCGGACGCTATCAAAGCTACTCTTGCCGCGCAGGAACATCCCTGGGACGTCACGGTTCTCGACATTCAGGAATTGCTCGATCCCCTCGACGTGGTTCGCCGCTTTACCGGCCTGCGCATTCAGGACACCTACAACCTGATCTTGCGCAAAGGCTGGACGCGCTTCACGCCGCAACTCCTGGTGCTTCTGGAAGGGACCATCCGTGTCTACCATTCTCCGATCGTGAAACTGCTCCGCGCTTATTGGGCGCAACATCCGACGGACCTGGTGCTTTCCGTAATTCCACACTTCAACCGCGCGATTGCTGATAGTCTGCGTCCCGACGGGACAAAAACGGCGCACACCCACACACTCGCAGAGAACGCGAATGTGTGGGGCACCC
>PMMJ01000081.1 GCA_003162255.1 Acidobacteriaceae bacterium
CGGCCTGTTGCGGGTTGAGGCCGAGTTCGGCGTCGGATTTGCGCCGCTCGACATCGCAGCCAGCAAGGGCGAGGAGCGCGAGAATCACCACGGAGGCACGGAGGCTCCAAGAAATCGGTCTCAGGACATTCATGATTATTGCCGCAGAGGTAGGATAATACGGAAGGCATGGCCGTAGTCGTCAAACGCGTTTATGAGGCTCCTTCTCCGTCAGACGGAGTGCGCGTGCTGGTGGATCGTTTGTGGCCGCGCGGATTGAAGAAAGAAGACCCNNGCAGTGGTTCCATGCGAATCCCAGTCCCGAAGCCTGGCGCACGTTCCGCAAGCGCTATCTCAAAGAGCTGGCGGGCGAAAAGAGTTCCGCAGCCGTCGAGAAGCTGCATCATCTTGCGGAAGGCAAGCGGAACGTAACGCTGTTATATGCGTCGCGAAACCAGGAGCACAACAACGCGATCGTGCTGAAAGAATTGCTGGAAGGAATGCCCAAGCCTCCGTCGAGTGTAGGCCGCGCCGCGCTCGGTCGCGAACGGATTCGGAAAGCTAAAAGACAGTAGCCAGTTGCCAGTACCCANNACTGGGTACTGGCAACTGGGTACTGGGTACTGCCTTCGCACTATAATTCCCCAGTCATGTCTAGTCCCGACCCCGACAAGAAGATCGAGAAGAAGATCGAAGCCCTGCGCGAGAAGATTCGGCACCATGAGTATCGCTATTACGTGCTCGACGATCCGGAGATTTCGGACGTCGGCTTCGACGCGCTGATGAACGAGCTTAAGCGGCTTGAGGCCGAGCATCCGCAACACATCACGCCAGACTCGCCGACCCAGCGCGTGGGCGGCAAGCCGCGCGAGGGATTCGTCAAGGCGAAGCACTCGTCGCCGATGCTTTCGCTCGACAACGCTTACAGTGAAGACGAACTGCGCGACTGGGAGCGCCGCGTGCACGAACTGAGCGGGCAGACCGCCCTCGAGTACATGTGCGAATTGAAGCTCGATGGCATGTCCCTGGCGCTCGTCTACCGCGACGGGCGTCTGGAACGCGGCATCACGCGCGGCGATGGCAACGTCGGCGAAGACGTGACCTTGAATGTGCGGACGGTGCGCTCGATCCCGCTCTCGATTGCGAAGGACAAGTTGAAGAAGGCCGGTATCCCCGCAGATTTCGAAGTGCGCGGCGAAATGCTGATGCCGCTCGCCGCTTTCCGCAAGTTGAATGAAGAGCGCGAACGGCAAGGATTGGCGACGTTTGCGAATCCGCGCAACTTTACGGCGGGGACGGTGCGGCAGCTCGAACCGTCCATTACGGCGCAGCGCCGCATGGATTTCTTCGCCTACATGCTGTTGAAAGATGGACAAACTTTTTTCGACCGTCAATCGAAAACCATGGATGCCCTGGAGCTGGCGGGATTCAAGGTGAATCCGAATCGCAAGCTGGCGAAAGATCTGGACGAGGTCTCGAAATTTACTCAGAGCTGGGAGGCCAAGCGCGAATCGCTGCCTTATGAGATTGATGGGATCGTCATCAAGGTCGACCGCACAGCCTGGCAACGCGAACTAGGTTTCACCGGAAAGGCTCCGCGGTGGGCGATTGCGTATAAATACGCAGCGCGTGGAGGCGTAACCCAGATCGAAGACATCCTGGTGCAGGTGGGACGCACCGGGAAGCTGACGCCGGTTGCCGCGCTGAAGCCGATTCCGATTGGCGGGACGACCGTTTCGCGCGCCACCCTGCACAACCTGGATGAGATCGAGCGGCTGGGAGTGAAGATCGGCGACTGGGTCGAGGTGGAACGCGGCGGCGATGTGATTCCGAAAGTGGTGAAAGTGGTGGAGGATAAGGAACATCCGCGCGGCCACAACCAGTTCGAGATGCCCGCGCATTGCCCGGTGTGCGGCGGCAATGTAGTGCGAACGCCGGGCGAGGCGGACCATCGCTGCGTGAATGCAAATTGTCCGGCAAAGCTGCAGGGGACGATCCTGCATTTTGCCTCGCGTCACGTGATGGATATCGACGGGCTGGGCGAAGTGCTGGTGAATCAGCTTAACGAACGNNTGCTGCAGCTCGAACGCATGGGCGAGAAGTCAGCGGAAAACGTGCTCGCGGAGATCGAGGCGTCGAAGAAGCTTCCACTCGAGCGCGTGATCTACGGCCTCGGAATACGGTTCGTGGGCGAGCGCACAGCCCAGTTTCTGGCAGAACACTTCGGATCGCTGGACGCGATCATGAACGCGAACGCGGAGGAACTTGAGGAAGTGAACGAAGTCGGGCCGCGAATCGCGGAGAGCATCGTGGAGTTTTTCGCCGATGAACACAATCGCAAGCTGGTAAGCGATCTGCGCAAGGCGGGATTGACGTTCTTTGGCCAGAAGAAACAAAAAGGCACGAAGCTGGCGGGAAAGACTTTTGTGCTGACGGGCACGCTGGNNAGCGATGCGGGATCGAAGCTGGACAAGGCGCGGGAGCTGGGCGTTAACGTGATAGGGGAAGAGGAGTTGGAAAGGCTGCTGTAGGATCAGGTCGGACGTGTCAGACGTGAAATTCAACTTCGATTGTGTCGCTTACTATGTCTCCGACATGGAACGGGCAATCCGTTTCTATCGGGACGTATTAGGATTCAGGTTCGTCTCGCAAGACGATGTCACTCGCTTCGACATCGATGGCGTTCTATTCGAACTTGTTCTTGCGTCTGACGCGAG
>PMMJ01000107.1 GCA_003162255.1 Acidobacteriaceae bacterium
CCCGCCACAGGATTGGCCAGTACGGCCAGAGTGCCTCGTTCAACTTCTCGACATTCGGGAACTCCAATTCGTCGAGGAGAAAGTAAAGATTCCGGGCAACAAATATCGGTCTCTGCCGCTCTTCCGTGGGGTTCTTCAGCATCCGTATGGTGTGGCTCACAGCCCGGCGTACATCATCGCTTCCGATCTCCTCCGGTTTCTTTGCTTCGGCTTGCCGATCTGACGGGAGATGTGCGACGAAAAAGGAGTCCAAATGCGTCTTATTTTGTTTGCGAAGAAGGCCGTAAACCGCTTGGAATGCCTCAAGGATTCCGCCGAGAGATTCGTATGAAATCTCGGTCTGTGCTGTATTGGCAAATGTCTCCGCGCCGTGCAGACAGTAGTAGGCCACGAGGGTCCATTCCGCCTGTGAAAGCGGCAGTTTTGAGTCTGCTTTTCGGCGAATCTTCAGCAGAGAATCCGTCGGATCGGTGAGTAGATTTACTAGCTCAAGTCGCTCTTCTTTCGAGGACTCAAGAAGTTGCTTTGCCGCCTCCGACGTTGAAACGGGTTCGCCGCTCTTCATGGACATCAGCACCTTCAAGGTTTCAAGCCTCAAGCGCAGCGCCTCGGAAATGCGAATGGAGATTACTGGCTGCTGCGGTGGCACTGCCTTCTCTGCCATTTGGCTCCTTTCTGGGATGCTACAGACCGTAAATAAGTAACGTTACGCTATTGACTCTATGTGTACAAGTGCGATATTGTCAAGCGCGATGTCATAGTCGAGGTGCACATGCGTCTTTCTCCCCCACCCCAGCATCGCCTCCTCCGCACCAAGCAAGCTGCGGAATACCTTTGCATGAGCGAATGGAAACTCCGGCGCTTGATTCAGGATGGAGTCCTACCCTACTTGCACGACGGCGAAGGCGCACCGTTTCTGCTCGATATTCGTGANNAACGGACAACTTGGGTTTAGGGCCGACGCCCGTTCCGGCCAACACGATTTCTTCCAGTTTGAAAGGAGCAACCTATGCCGCGCCCACGCGGAACCGGAAGTCTGTATCGGCAGAAAGACAGCGCGGTATGGTGGATCAAGTACCACCGCAACGGAACATCATTTCGTGAATCCACGCGAACGACGGAGAAACGGCAGGCAAGCCGCGTCCTCGCCAAACGTCTTGCGGAAATCAATACAGGGTCATTTGTCGGACCTACGCACGAACGGATCACCGTTGGCGAGTTGGCGGAGGATCTCTTTCGCGATTACCGGATCAATGGCCGCAAGACAACCGACGACGTACAGACACGATGGCGATTGCACCTCAAACCTGTCTTCGAGTCGCGTCGGGTGTTAGAGGTCACCAGCGATCTGGTTGCGAAGTATGTAGACCAGAGGCAGCGTGAGAATGCCCGAAATGCCACTATTAACCGCGAGATGGCCGCTCTAAAGAGGATGTTTCGCATTGGCATGTACGCCACGCCGCCGAAAGTCTTCCGCTTGCCGAAATTCCCAAAGCTCGCAGAGGACAACATCCGAAAAGGATTCCTTGAGGACGCCCAATACAAGAAGCTGATTGCATATTGCCCGGACCTGTGGTTTCGCGCTCTGGTAGAGATCGGACGCACCTATGGGTGGCGCATCAGCGAGTTGATAAACCTCCAAGTGAAACAGGTCGATGTCGATGAGCGTACGATCCGCCTGGAGCCCGGCACTACGAAGAACAAAGATGGGCGAGAAGTGACCATGACCACCTCCGTCCACAGTCTATTGGCGCAATGCGTGGCGGGGAAATCCTCAGAAGATGCTGTCTTCACCCGTTCGGATGGCAAACCTGTACGGGATTTTCGGGATACCTGGGCGAAGGCGACGAAGGCTGCCGGTGTGCCCGGTCTGTTGTTCCATGATCTGCGCCGCACCGCTGCCCGCAACCTGCGCCGGGCCGGAATCGCCGAAGGCGTCATCATGAAAATTGGCGGCTGGCGAACTCGGAGCGTCTTTGAGCGTTATGCAATCGTTTCACAAACAGACATCGCCGATGCATTGAAGAAGCTCGAAGCAAGCTAAACTGTACGTACCAAAACGGCAGTGCCGCTAATGTAAGCCCTGAGTTTTTCGAGGAACACCGGGTCGTAGGATTTCAAACTACAGATGACGCAGATTGTTTCTCAATTATGTCGTGGTTTTGTCCTGCAAGTAGCGGATCGCCTTGTGATGAAAACACAGGCCGGTCGTGCATCGGAACCTTTCGATGCTCTCGCGAATAAGAATCTGATCTATTGGGCACGCGATGCGATTGCGTGCATGGGCTATACCGGGCCAGCTTATGTTGGAAGCCTTCCAACCGACGATTGGATAGCTGGGAAGCTTACTGGGCTAGATGTTTCGATGGATTTTGGAATGCGTACCGGTCCTCTGCCACACTGGTGGGACATCGGACAAGCCATCAATCTCTTGAAGCGCGAGCTTAAGCTGTGCGAAATTGCTGCTCACAAAGAGAATTTCGAGCTTGTGATCGTTGGCTGGCAATGGAAAAAGGGAAAGCATCCGCTAGTGGGGCGGAGGCAGCCTGTTCCGATGGGTTGTCTCATACGCAAGTCTTACGGCAAATCCTTTGATGATGTCGAACGCCTGCCACGCCACTGGTATTGGAAACCGGGAGCGCGGTTTCTATCTTCACCTGAGGGAGACTTAAACCTATCGCAAACAGAACTCAAGCAATTAGCACAGAGAATGCACTCCCTGCCTGCAGGTCAATTCGAGCAAACAATCGTTGACACGATTCGGACCGTAGCTGCACGGAATCCGTATGTAGGACCGAATTGCATGAGTATTCTTCTCGCGCCGCCGCATGTCCGTCCATTCGTGCGTGTCACATTTTTTCCTCAGGAGATTCATCCAGCTCGATTCGTCGGTTCCAAGTTTGTATCGCCTGAATACTCAGCCGCGTTCTCTCCCTGGGTGATCGGTGCACAGATGGTTTCGAGGCCGTCTGTACTCATCGGAAATGGATGGAGCCTGCAAATGGGACCATTCACGGTCGAGCTAGGTGGCGGAGTGGACGATGGGCCAATCAGCGGAATGAGTAGCCAGAAGCGCCCACAGCGCGCGACGAGGTAGACAGGGCAATCCTGTGCCGGAAAGTGGATGGAGCTCGGACCAATCATCAACGTGTTTCTCGCTACTTGCTATTCGCTGTTCTCTTGGGGAAAGCAGAACTCCCGCGTCGCCAAGGTGTCCATCAAGCTTTCTTCAGAGCCAAACAGCGAGAACGAGTTTACGTTGTACTCGTCGAGTTCCTGGAGAACCTTCACCCGCTCGGCCGCGGGAATGGTGATCTTCCAGCAAATGCCCTGCTGATGAAGGCCGTCATCGAATACCTTGTGATACTGCTCGAAGCGCCACTCTGTGTCGAAGCCGAGGCACAGCGTATATTCGCTCTGCTGTAGAAAGTGTCTGCGGTGGGTGTTCACGTGTGGTCCTTGGCGATACACCACGCTCATCCGGTTTCCTGAGATCCTATTGCGAATGCCAGAGAAGACGTAGATGGACACTCTCCCGCTCGATGCTTGGTTGGCCTTGTTGAACGCGAAGTACGCCGCGACATACGCAGATCGCGACCAGTCGAGGAGCGGTGACGGAAAACCGTGATGACGCAGGTACGCCATGTAAGCGTAAGCCGGACATCTCCCGCTCCACAGATCGAGATCAAACTCGTAGGTTGCGGATCGTTTCTCCACGTCTGGGTACTCGGGAATCGGCCACTCCTTGCCTGTCAGACTCTCAACCTGCGGCCGGATCCTAGAAATCACGTGGTAGTAGTCCCGAAAGAGCATCCGCTCGCGCCGACGATTAAGCGTCGTGCTCAGCAGCCAACAAGAGTTCTCCTGCCCGCGAAACAGCAGAGGGTATGAGCTGTCAGCATTGGGAGCTTGGCCGCGCTCTCGTCGGAGGTTGCCTAACTCGATCTTGAACTCCTCCCAAGTGTTTACATTTTTCTCTTCGATCTTTTTGTCTTCCACCAGGACATCATATCGTGCAAGAGGAGAGCGAGAGTTGCGAAGCGGTGAACAGAGCCGGACGCGGGTAGAATGGGTTTCCAGAGCCCGACGGGGCTATCCCAGCCGCTTAGTTTGGTTTAATCCCGTTTCGTGTCTTCTCCTCCACCTGCCCTGGAATAATGGAAAGCTTTTTGCCTCTGCTCTCCTCCTCGGAAGCTCGAAAGAAATTCAAGTTTGGGCATAGTTTGGGCATAGANNTCTGCCAGTTCCGCCATCCCGGCTTGAGTGGCAAGTGCTTGATTTTACAGCATCTCCGCCGCTTCGCGCAACCGCAAGCTGTGCGTGGTAGAGCCTACCCACATCACCAGCCCGGCAAAACTCCCGCCGCCATCAAACAGCAGGTCGTTGCTTGCGCCCACGGCTGTTTACCTTCGGCGCTCGCCGCCTCATTCGCAAGTTCAATCTGCCGCTCAGCCATCGTGCTGGAGCGCATCTGGCTTGCGCACGGTCTGATCAAGAAACGCCAGCGCAAATATCAACGCAAACAAGACCTCGCCCACATCAAGGCTACCTGAAGCGTCTTTCAGCAGATCTCCGCCGACACCAAGGATCTCAATGACATTCCTCGCTACTTCTGCTGTGGTCTCATGGGGACACTTTTNNTTTCCATTCTTCTCACGGTGATGAGCCACGCTACGGGTTCGTCGTCATCACGCGCTTGAAGATGAAATTTCCGAGGCCCTTTCTACCTCATGCGAGAAACCATGAAGACCGATTCTGCACAACATGGTACTGTGAGCAATCAGGCAAACAGGAGGAACTCATGTCAAAGCACGATTCTGTCACCAAGCGCAACCGACGACCGAAGTCCGACAAGCGTTCAGACTACACCGCACGCACCATGGCGGCTGTGAAAGAACTAGAGCAAGCGGCGAAACGTAAAGGTAAGTGAATCTTTCCCTCTAAGGCTCAGGACGCATAAGTACGACGCAACAAGGTCCGGCATGGGAACCGTCGTAAATGCGCCCTGAATGGCGGCATTTACGAGGCGATCCCGCTGGAATTCGACGCGCACACACTCGAACGACGTCAAGCGGATCGCGACGGTTGGTCCGTGGCTGTGGCGGACGGGTTCAGGCTAGCCATCGAGATCTTGGATGTTGCAAAATCTGATCTGGGGTGCGCCATAACCCGGCGCATGAGACTTCTATGAAAACACGCACGTCATTTTTTCTTGCCCTGCTGCTTCCGTTCCTTTTATTCGTCGCTCTTGTGTCACTCGCTCAAAGCAGGCCCCGCATTCGCCCCCGACACAATGGACACGGTTCTCTACGGCGCCGCGTACTACACCGAGTACATGCCCTATGACCGCCTGGAACAGGACGTGCAACTCATGCAGCAGGCGGGCATCAGTGTGGTTCGCATGGGTGAATCGAGTTGGGGCTTGTGGGAACCGCAGGACGGCCGTTTCGAGTATGCCTGGATGGATCGAGTGATTGACCGCATGCAGAAAGCGGGAATCAAAGTGATTCTTGGGACCCCCACTTATTCGGTTCCCGCCTGGATGTACAAGGAGCATCCGGAAATCTTCATCACACGCTTCGGCGGACAAACGATCACATTTGGGATTCGGCAGAACACAGACCTGATGAATCCTGTTTACCGCTCTTACTGTGAGCGCGTGATTCGCAAGTTGCTCGAGCACTATAAGAACAACCCCACAGTCATTGGATGGCAGATTGACAATGAAACTTCCTCGGGCGCCGCAGCCAATCCCGATGTCCAGGCTGGGTTCGTGAGCTACCTGCAGAAGAAGTTCCAGACCGTGGACGAACTCAACAAGCTCTGGGGATTGAATTACTGGGGCCAGCGGCTCAACGATTGGAGCGAAATTCCTCCGCAGGAGGGCATTATCAATCCCGGATGGAAGCTCGAATGGCAGCGTTATCAACAATGGATGACCACCGATTTCCTGGCCTGGCAAGCCGGCATCGTAAACGAGTACAAGCGGCCGGACCAGTTCGTCACCCACGATCTCGCGGGTCCGCCGCGTTCTGAAGTCAATGAGCATGACATCGCCCGCACTCTGGACATCGTGGCCGCCAATCCCTACCACGGCACCCAGGACCAGTTCGATGGGCTGGTTTCGACCATGGCGGGCGATTACAGCCGTTCGCTAAAGCGGACAAATTACCTGATCACCGAAACCAACGCGCAGAGCATCGAGTGGGACTCCAAGCGGCAATTTCCGCCGTATGATGGACAACTCCGCCTCGACGTCTATACCCACCTTTCGTCAGGCGCGAACATGGTCGAATACTGGCATTGGCACTCCATCCACTACGGGCAGGAGACGTACTGGAAAGGAGTCCTCTCGCACGATCTGGAGCCGAATCGCGCCTATGCCGAAGTAAGTCGTACGGCGCACGAGTTACAACGCATCGGACCTGAGATCGTCGACCTTAAGCGAAGCAGTAAGGTTGCCATCCTCTACAGCGACGACTCGTATTACGGCATCGAGTTCATGAAATTCAGCGATAAGGTCAATTACCGCACCATTCTGCGGCAGATGTACGAAACTCTGTATCGCCAGAATGTCGCTGTCGATTTCATCTTTCCGGAAAGCACCAACCTCTCCGATTACAAGGTCATCATTGTTCCCCCTCTCTATGTTGCCAGCGACGAGACATTGAACAGGCTGGTGGATTACGTTCACGGCGGCGGCCATCTGGTGATGTCGTTCAAAAGCGGATTCACCAACGAGTACGACACCGTCCGTTGGACGATGGCACCGGGACCGCTTCGCAAAGCGGCAGGATTCCGCTACCAGGAATTTTCAAATCTCGCCACGCCTCTGGCATTGAAAAGCGATCCCTTTCACGCCGGAGCCGGCAACAAAGTCTCCGAGTGGGCAGAGATGTTGGTCCTCGAGGGTGCGCAATCGCTGGCGTATTACGACCATCCATTCTTCAGCAAGTACCCGGCGATCACGCGCAACCGTTTCGGCAATGGGACTCTGACCTATGAGGGTACCGTGCTTTCAGACACGTTGCAGACCAAGCTGCTGCTGGACGTACTGCAGATGGCGGGACTCACTGGCCCGGACCAGGAAATTCCCGCGACCGTGCGCGTGAAGCATGGCACCAACCGCAACGGCAAGACGATCCACTACTATATGAACTATTCGAGTGATTCGCAGACCTTCAAGTACCCGTACAAGCTGGGAGAGGATCTGCTGACGAAAACGAGCGTAGCGCCTTTCCAGGCAGTCACCCTCAAACCGTGGGATCTCGCGATCCTCGAAGAGAAATAACTCATCGCTGCGGGAATTCCCATTGGCCTGACTTGGCGGAGTTGAAGATGGCTTCGATCACGGCCATGTTCTTGATGGCATCCTCGACCGAGACCGGAACTTCAGTGTTTTCCAAAACGGCCTTGGAGAAAGCATCTCCCTGCAGAGTGTACTGATCGCATACAGGAAAGGTCTCGGTGGTGATACTGCTGCCGAAGAGGTTACTTCCGTCGTCGATGAAGAGGCGAATGGGACGATCCATCGGCGCGTTGAAGGGGATTTCGATCTCGATGCGACCATGAGTGCCAAAGAAGTGGATGCGCTGGTAGGGGACCAACTGCGTACTGCACGTAAAGATGGACTGGCCGCCAGGGAAGTCGAGAATCGCCGAGGTCAGCCGGTCGATGTGCATCTGGGGATCGCGGTCGACGCAGGCAACGACCCGTGTAGGCTGCTGTGCGAATGCATAGCGCGATGCGTGGATCAGGTAGCAGCCGATGTCCAGGAGGGCGCCACCGCCGCATTCGACCTGATTGCGGATATTGGCTGGGTCGATGTTGAAGTAGCTGAAGACGCCGACGATGGAGCGTAGTTCGCCGACGCGGCCTTGGTCGAGAAGTTCGCGCAGGCGGAGCCATTGGGGACAGCTTCGGATCATGAAGGCTTCGCCGATCTTGACTCCGGTACGCGTGCGGACGGCGAGGAGCGATTGGGCTTCCGCGACGGTGAGGCTGATGGGCTTCTCGCAAAGAACATGCTTGCCGGCTTCAGCGGCCTTAATAGTCCAGGGAACGTGGAACTGATTGGGAAGAGGATTGTAGATGGCGTCGAGATTGGGGTCGGCGAGAAGTTCCTCATATGAACCGTACGCCGTCGGAATGCCAAGGGCGGTTGCCGCGTGCTGGGCCTTCGCGAGACTGCGGGATGCGATGGCGTCGACGCGGGTGTATTGGCCTTGCTGCATAGCGGGGATGACTTTCTGGAGACCGATGTCGGCGGTGCTGAGAACTCCCCAGCGGAGCTTGTTGGACATGATCATAATAATAAGGCCGAGAGCCACGCCGCGCATGGCAATTCAGGAGGAAACCAGACTTCGCAGCGCTATCTCTGCAACTCATTCCTGTAGACAACGCCATTCTTCATGACGAAGCTGACGCGCGCGAGCACGGAGATGTCCTGCAGCGGATCGCCGGGAACTGCGATCACATCGGCATAGAAGCCCGGCTTAAGCTGGCCGATCACGTCCTGCTTGCCGAGCAGGCGCGCGCCGTTCAACAGGCTGGCGCGGAGCACATCGACGGCGGCCATTCCATACTCCACCATCAACTCAAACTCGCGCGCCTGGGTGCCATGCGGAAAGGGGCCGACATCGGAGCCCACCGCCATGGGGACGCCTGCCGCCAGTTGTTTGCGGAACTCGGCGGCATGGAAGGCCAGCAGGGCGCGCTCACGCTCGGCAAAGGCGGGCGAGTCAGCATGGGCAGCGAAGTACTCGGAGATGGCAAAGGTGGGGACGGCGTAGATCTGCTTCTCGCGCATGATGCGCATGGTTTCGGGACTGAGCTGGTCGGCGTGATCGATGGAGGCGACGCCGGCTTGGGCCGCGTAGAGAGCTCCGGGCTCGCCGGTGCAATGCACGCCCACACGCTTGCCTACACGAGCCGTTTCCTGGACGGCGGCCGCGAGTTCGGCCTCGGTGTACTGGTAGGGCGTGGTGAACTTGCCGTCGGCAAAACGGTCGGCTCCGGTTTGATAAATCTTGATGAAGTCCGCACCCTCCTTGAGCTGCTGCCGAGTGACGGAGACGAGTTCGCCGGCATTGTTGGCGTAGGTGGCATTGGATGAAATGTGCTCGGCGGGATTGAAGTGGATGGCGTCTTCATGGCCTCCGAGAATGCTGATGGCGTTGCCGCTGACCATCATGCGCGGGCCGGGAATCAGTCCGGAGTCGATGGCGTTGCGCACGGCGGAGTCGGCCGAGCCCGCGCCCTCGGTTCCCATGTCGCGCTCGGCGGTGAAGCCCGCCATCAGATCGTCGCGAGCTGCGATTTCAGCGAGGATCGTGCGCTCGGGCACGGATTCGACGACGGTTTGCAAGTCCTCGGCTCCAGGATGGAGGAAGAGATGGACGTGGGCGTCGATGAGTCCAGGCATCAGGGTTGCCGCGCCCAGATCGATCACCGTGGCGCCGGCAGGATGCGCGACCGAGGAGCCAGCTTCAACAATGCGATTGCCGCGTACCAGCACCTCACCGGGGCTCGCGAGCCTGCCCTGCTCCACATCGAGGATGTGGGCTGCGTGGAGCACGATGATGTCGTTCGCCGGACTGGCGGCGGGGGCGACGGAAGATTGAGCGTGGAGAGCAGGTGCGGTGGCAAGCACCAGAATAAAGACGAACGCGGTAGCGGAGCGCAAGGACAAGAACGAGAATAAAGATCGGAACATGCGCAAAATACTAGCACGCTGGCCCGGTCGAATCGGCGCCGAGAGAGGCGCTTAGCGCTCAGCCTGGCCAGGATTTGGGATGTCGGTTTTCCTTCTGAATGTGTTGTTGATGAAGTCATAATCCAGCCGCTCAGGAAACAGAGCCGATCAATTAGAATCCCTTGCTGAGAGCAGTTCATCGTTGGTTCCGATGCAAATGCAACCGTCCGGAGTTATCCGATGAAGCGCATCATTCTTTTTCTGATTGTGAGCGCGATCATGGCTGCAGCCCAGCCCAAGGCGCTCTTCTACATGACCGACAGCCCTAACTCCGTGAAGTCGTTCACCGAGCACGCGGACAAAATCGACATTCTCGTGCCTGCCTGGTATGGCGTTGACGGCAACGGACTCATTTGGGGTGGACCGAATCCGTTCGTGCTGCAGACAGCGGCGCAGCACCATGTGCCGGTTATGCCGATCGTAGCCACCACCGCGCAGGCCGAATTGCACAAACTGTTCACGACTTCTGCGGCGCGCAAGGCGTTCATCGACGCGATTCTCAGCGAGTGTAGGAAGAACGGATACAGCGGCTTTCAAATCGACTTTGAAAATGTGCCGTGGATCGACCGCGATCTACTCTCGGACCTGGTGGCCGAGACCGCGGCAGCGCTCCACAAGGAAGGCTTGCAACTTACTATCGCCACCGTGCCCAACGCTCCCGGCGGTCCGGGCAAGAGCGCTTATTCGCACTGGCTCTACGCCAATTGGCGCGGCGCATACGATCTGAAAGCCCTGGCCCAGGCCGCCGACCTGATTTGCCTGATGACTTACGATCAAAACACTCGATGGACGGCGCCCGGCCCGGTCGCGGGTTATCCGTGGACGGTGCAACAACTGGAATACGCGCTGCAATTCGTTCCCAAGGAAAAGCTGTCGCTGGGCATTCCAGTTTATGGATATCACTGGTTTGCCGGGGACCCCGGCAAGGATGAGAAACCGAACCCGACCGCCGAATACATCGGACAGCAGGAAGTCGACCAATATCTGGCTGCCTATCACCCCCATTCCGAGTGGGACTCATACGACCGCACGGCCTGGTTCTACTTCTATAGGGACGATAGTCGCGAGTGGGTTTTCTACACCGACAAGCGCGGATTCCAAGAGCGCCTGAATTTGGCCCGCGACCGCAATTTGCAGGGCTTTTGTTCGTGGGTGCTGGGGGCCGAGGATCCTGCAATCTGGACCGTGTTGCCTTCGCACAAATGAGAATTTATGACTTCGCGAACCCCTGCTTCGCCGGGCAAGGCACGCCATACGGTCCTAATAGCGTGCTCGAACGCGAAGCACTCCTTCACACGGATTGCTGAGGCGCGAATTTCCAATCCGCTGCGGCCTCTGATATGATTTCCGTGAGAGATCAAGCACACGCCAGCGTGCTCCCACTCCTCAGTAGCTCAATGGCAGAGCATCCGGCTGTTAACCGGAGGGTTGTAGGTTCGAGTCCTACCTGAGGAGCCATTCTTTTCAGCCATTTGCAGATACCCCACAAATGAACTTGGAACCGTTTGGAACCGTTGTGTTCCGAAGTTGGAGAGAATTGGGCTTTCTCTGATGAGAAACCGGGTTCTCCAGTTGACGCAGTTCTTTCGTGCGCTGGCTGAAAATCTCCCGCGTCCGTGAGTTGATGGCCGAGCGCACGCTCGCCTGAATTTCCTGCATGTAAATTTCAGCTGTGGTCTTGATGCTGGCGTGCCGCAAGATCTGCTGCGCGTCCTTCATCGTCCCGTGCCCTTGCAAGTCGGTGCCCAGCGTGCGGCGCATCACTTGGAAGGTCACGAGTTTCCGGGGAATACCCAGCTTGTCGGCAATGGGATGGATTCTCCATTTGAGGAAGTTCCGTCCCTGACGCGGCACGACTTCCCCTTTCCGTCTGCCACGACCGAATGTCGGAAACATGAGCGCATCGGGTGAAGTGTTTTTCGATACGCTCCGCCAAGCTTCAATGATCGGTATCACGTCTTCCGCTATCGGGATCGCATTGCGGCTCTCCCGTGTTTTAAGCCTGCCTTCGTAGAGCTGTCCTTCGAACGCAGTGTTCAGCGGAATCAGTTTGTCTCCGGCGTACGACTTCCATGTCAGCCCGAGCGTCTCGCTGGTTCGGGTTGCGCAGAACAGGGCGATACTCATCAGGCAAAGATCGTGGACATCTTCGATCACGCTGATGAGGTCGCTGATCTGTTTCGCGGTCATGGTCGGACGTTTCACTTCTTTGGTCTGGGGCATCTTCAGTTCCTCGGCAGGATCTTCCTGTAGGAACTTCAGCTTGCGCGCCAGACGCGTGATCGAGCGGATGTTCACGAACGTGTGTCTCACAATCGATTCCGAATAACTCTCGGCGAGTTTGTTGAGATGGACCTGCAGTTCGAAAAGTCCAACCTCGCGGATCGGAACACTCTTGAAGTTCTCGACCAGGTATTTCTGGATCTCGAACTCGGTTTTCTGTTTTGTAGCGGGCCGCCAGCGCCCGCGACGCATGGGAATGTACTTCTCGGTGACGAACCAGCTGAGAGTCACGGAATCATCCGCTTTCGCAATGAATGAGCTAGTGCCCCTTCCGTTCTCCTGCTGCAAGATGGTTTGTAGCTTTTCTTCTGCCTCCCACTTGCGGAGGTCAGACTTTTTTCCCAAAACCACCTTTCTGGTTCTTTCAACCTCCTCTCCGTTCCGACCTCTCAGGTACACACGAAACTTGCCATACCACTTCTTCTCCCGTGCCCCTTGCAGGTACACGGTGCCCTTCTGATAGACCATTGCCATTCCAGCGTTCTCCTATCTGGTCCATCGTTGGTCGCGGAGAACAGTATTGTTCATACACTGTCCCGCATGATTTTGGAAGCTGTGGATGACAAGTGAGACAGGAGGAAATTTTCGATGTCTTCTTTACGAAATNNTCTCGTTGCGTGGTCTCGCACCCAACGCTCGGAGACCCCGAGACGCTCCGCAACGGCTTGAGCGGTTAGCAGACTCTGCTCCGAGAAAAGAGGTTGGGTCTGCGAATTGTGAATTGATCTGAGTGTCATCGACATCCCCCTGGCTGGTGTGGGATTTGTGCACAACCTCTCTGGGCGTCAGCAACTGGCTGAAGGTCCAACAGGCGCAACCACGCTCGATCTCGCTCTTCTACACGGCGGGACCAGACGTCGCACTTGACAATAGCCCATAAGTTACATATAGTCAATATGTAACGTTACTTTTTATTCGTTGTAACCAGAGAGGGCCTTCATGGTAGAGAACGCCGCGACCCCGCAGCAGCCAGTGATCTCCAT
>PMMJ01000241.1 GCA_003162255.1 Acidobacteriaceae bacterium
TCCATGTTATTGACGTTGAAAGCTCCAACACCGTAGCCGCCTTTGGCCGCTTCGTCTAAGAGTTGCCGCATTGATACTAAAGGCATGTGTCGCTTCTCCTCACAAATCTCGAATGAAATCAATGACTGCCATTTTAGTGTAACCTGCGATGAGTCTCAGCTCTGGTGACGCCCATCACATGATGGCGTATCATTTTCCTAGAGGATTGCGGCTGGCATTGGCCGAACTGCGGAACCTTTCCAACTGGGCTAGAGGTGACTAAAGTTTTGTTTTCCTAGAGCGTATTTCATAAACGTCCTTTCGCTAGGAAGGCATGTCCCTCAGGGGCCAAAGCCCGCATTCTTCTGGGCCCTGANNTGCCCAGCCCCTAAAGGGGCGTCGGATCTCGAAGAACTTACGATATCGCTAATGCGATACCCTGATACGAAACGGAGTTTTTCCGCAGGCTGTGAAGGCCTGCCCTACCCAAGACCGATTTGCGAGGCAAGATTCTGATTTGCGCAGCACGCTTTAAGAACGCACGACTTTCAACCATAAGAAAACCGATAGGAGGATTTATGAAGCTTACCCCTGGCAAACTCGCCGGAATCAAGGCTGTATCGAATGAACGGGGTGTAATCGCCGCGGCCGCCATGGACCAGCGCGGCTCACTGCAGAAGTCTCTCGCCAAAGAAAAAGGCTCGGCCGTCTCCGACGAGATGATGGAAGAATTCAAGGTTCTGGTGAGCGAGGTGCTGACGCCTCATGCCAGCGCCATCCTGCTCGATCCCGAGTGGGGACTGCCGGCCGCGAAACGGCGCGCAAAAAATGCCGGCCTGCTGCTGGCTTATGAAAAGACGGGCTACGACAAGACGGGCCCCGGACGCCTGGGCGATTTGCTCGATCACTGGTCGGCGCGCCGTCTGAAAGAAGCGGGCGCGGACTGCGTGAAGATTCTGCTTTACTACACTCCCAACGATCTCAAGGACGTGAACGACAAGAAGCACGCCTGGGTCGAGCGCATCGGCGACGAGAGCCGCGCCAACGACATTCCATTCTTCCTCGAATTTGTGGGCTACGAAGAAGGCGCGGATGAAAAGGGCCTCGAATACGCGAAGAAGAAACCGCATATCGTCACCGAGAGCATGCGGGAGTTCAGCAAACCGCGCTACGGCGTTGACGTACTCAAAGTCGAGGTGCCGGTGAACATGAAGTTTGTCGAGGGCACGAAATCGTTCGGAGGCCAGAAGGCGTACTCGAAGAAAGAAGCCATCGACCTGTTCCACAAGGCTGCCAACGTTGCGACCAAGCCGTTCATTTATCTTTCGGCCGGGGTCAGCAACGCGGAATTCAGCGAGACACTCGAACTGGCGGGAGAGTCCGGAGTGAAGTTCAACGGCGTTCTGTGCGGACGCGCCACGTGGAAAGACGGTATCCCGATCTACGCGAAGCAGGGCGCGGCAGCGTTCCGCAAGTGGCTGGAAACCGAGGGCGTGAAGAACATCCACAATGTCAACGACAAGCTGAAGGCCGCAACTTCCTGGCACTCGATTTACGAAGTGGAACCGGCGCTGGTCTAGCCCTTCCGCTTTCAACCTGGCGGCGGGTCTGCGGACCCGCCTTTCTTTCTGAAATGGACTTTTCTGACATAGACTTCTTCGTGAACTCCTTCGTCTTCTTCGTGAACTATGACTCCCATGCCTGACCGCAAAACCGCCCTGATCACCGGCGCCTCGTTCGGCATCGGATTGGAATTCTCCCGCATCTTCGCGCGCGAAGGCTACAACCTGGTTCTCGTCGCCCGCAGCGCGGACAAGCTCCGGCAACTCGCGTCCGAACTCGAGAAGGCGCACGGCACGCGTTCTTTGATGCTCGCGACTGACCTCTCCGAGCCGGGAGCTCCCGCATATGTGCTGGATCAGACGACGCGCGCCGATATTCAGGTGGATGTGCTGGTCAACAACGCGGGATTCGGACAGTACGGCATGTTTGCCGAGAACGACCTGGAAGAATGCCTGCGGCAGATCCAACTCAACGTGACGACTCTCACCCACCTCACGCGGCTGTATCTTCCGGCGATGATCGCCCGGAAAAGTGGTGGCATCCTGAACGTGGCGTCCACCGCGGCGTTTCAGCCGGGGCCGCTGATGGCCGTATATTTCGCGACCAAGGCATACGTCCTGCATTTTTCAGAGGCGCTGGCCAATGAACTCGACGGGACGGGCGTGAGCGTGACCTGCCTGTGCCCTGGACCGACGGCCACGGAGTTCCACAAGCGCGCGAATGCCACCGGCATGAGGCTGCTGAAGTTCGGCTCGATGGATGCGCGCACCGTGGCCGAAGACGGTTATCGCGGACTGGTCGCGGGCAAGCCTGTGGTGATTTCGGGATTCAAGAATTGGCTGGTGGCGCAATCGGTGCGCTTCTCTCCACGTCGGATGGTGACGGCGATTGCCAGGAAAACGCAAGAACTATAGAGCGCAGCCTTGAGACGGGCGAGGGCGCCCGTCGCTCCACTGTCCGCCCCGCGAGACGCGGTCAGCCGCGTCTTTACACTATGGTGTCTTGCGAGCGGATAGCGCAGCCTGCACGCGGCTATGTTTCCTGCTATAGGTGAAGTAGACGACCATGCCGATGATCAGCCAGATAATCAATCGCGCCCAGTTGATCCAGCCGAGTTTGTACATCATGTAGCCGTTGAAAATAATTCCCATCACTGGCACGAACGGCACCCAGGGCGTCCGGAAGGGTCGAGGCTGGCCAGGGTTGGTGTGGCGCAGGGCCAGGATGGCGATGCAGACAATCACAAACGCCAGCAGCGTTCCGATGTTCACCATTTTTCCGATATCGTCGATCGGTGTCAGGCTGCCCACGATTGCCGCGAGCAGACCCACGAGCATGGTGTTCTTCCATGGCGTCCGGAAGCGCGGGTGAATCTCGGCGAAGAATTTCTTGGGCAGAAGCCCGTCGTTGGCCATCGAATACAAAACCCGCGTCTGGCCCAGCAGCATGACGAGCATCACGCTGGTGAGACCGGCCAGCGCTCCGAGGGTGATGATGTTGGATGCACCGGTAAGCCCCCGGTCCAGAAAAGCCCGCGCGATGGGCGCTTCGATGTTGACTTCCCGCCACGGCACCATGCCGGTCAGAACCGCCGCCACCGCGATATACAGCACGGTGCAGACCAGCAGCGAAGGTATGATGCCAATCGGAAGATCGCGCTGCGGATTCTTTGCTTCCTGCGCGGTAGTGGAGACGGCATCGAATCCAATGTAAGCGAAGAATATGTAGGCCGCTCCGGCCCCGATTCCGGAGAATCCGAAAGGCGCAAAACTCGCCCAGTCCGATCCCCAGTTGACGGCGCTGACGTAGCGGATGCCCAGCCCGATAACAAAAAAGACAACGCCAACTTTTATGGTAACGATAGTGGCGTTGAAGCGGGCGCTCTCCTTGATGCCAATCACCAGAATCGCCGTAATCACCAGCGCAATCACGAAGGCCGGCACGTTGACTCCGATTTCATATCCGAACAGATGGGGCGCATTCAGCAGATCGTGAGCTTTCTGCAACAGCTCTGGCGATTGCGCTCCCATGATTGCGGTCACTTTATTGAGGAAAGCCTGTGTGCCAGGCACCAGCGTGGGATCGGAAGCCTGCGCCATCTGGCGAGCGACAATCTTCTGCGCTTGGCTGAGTCCAGTCCAGTGGTCATAGGCCAGCCACAAGGGCATCTTGATGTGGAAAATATTAAGCAGTTCAATAAAGTGATTCGACCAACCCGAAGACACCGTACTGGCCCCCATGGCGTATTCGAGCGTGAGGTCCCAGCCGATAATCCACGCAATAATCTCGCCCAGCGTAGCGTAAGCATACGTATAAGCGCTGCCCGCCAAAGGGATCATAGCCGCAAACTCCGCGTAGCAAAGAGCCGCAAACGTGCACCCCAACCCGGAAAGCACGAACGAAAGCATCAGTCCCGGCCCCGCGTAGTGAGCGCCCAACCCGGAAAGCACGAAGATTCCGGCTCCAATCACCGCGCCGACGCCCAGCGCCGTCAACTGGAATACACCCAGCGTGCGTTTCAAGCTATGCGAGCCCGTTTCTCGTGCCTCCTCCAGCAGCAGATCGAGGGGCTTTTTCGCAAAGAGGTCAGTCATCGGTAGCGTCTCTCCTGTCAGTTAACCCGAAGTCGTGGCTCGCGGCCGCCAGATAAAGTACACCGGAATGCCGAGCAGCACGATGAACAATCCCGGCCAAGTGTATTGAGGTTTGTAGCGTAACAGCACCACGTCAATAAACAAAGCCATGACGATATAGATAGCAGGCAAAATGGGGTATCCGATGGCTTTGTACGGACGCTCGGCTTCGGCATGAGTGCGGCGCAAAACGAACAGGCCGAGGATGGTGAGAACGTAGAACACCAGCACCGCAAAAATAATGTAGTCGAGAAGCTGACCGTAACTGCCGGAGATGCAGAGAACGCAGGTCCAGACCATCTGCACCATCAGCGAAATCGCGGGCGTCGTATAACTGGGATGCAGCCGGGCAACGCTGCGGAAGAACAGACCATCCTTGGCCATGGCGTAATAAACGCGCGCTCCCGAAAGAATCAAACCGTTGCAGCAACCGAAGGCGGAAATCATGATGGCGACGGCCATCAGCTTGCCGCCGATGGAACCGAACATCTGCGTCATGACCGCGGTGGCGACCCGGTCTTCGCGGGCGTACTGGATGCCCCGCTCAACCAGCGTTGAACCAGTCGGACTGCCCGCCAGCGGCAGGGCGCTCAGGTAAATAAAATTGCAGGCGATAAAGAGTGCGATCACCACGCCCGTCCCGAGCACCAGGGACAACGGAAGATTGCGGCTGGGATTTTTCACTTCGCCGGCGGTGAACGTAACGTTGTTCCAGGCATCCGCGGAAAATAGCGAACCGACCTGGGCGATCGCCAGGACGGTCAGAGTCGAGACCAGCACTCCGGCCCCGACCTCGTGCAGAGTGCCCAAGCCAGCGCCCTTCCAGAAGTTGGCGCCAAAATTAGCAGCCAGCGCCTGAGCATTCCGCCCCAGCAGGATTCCAAAGATCACGAGGCCGAGAAGCGCAGCGACTTTTGCGCTGGTGAAAATGTTCTGAATCAGAGCGCCCGTCTTCACGCCGAAGATGTTGATGACGGAGAGAATCACAACCACGGCGATCGCGACCAGATTCTGCGTGTTGAGGCCGACCTTCATGTTGCCCAGAACCATGGGGCCGATGTGCCACTCCGGCGCCTGCCAGAAGCCCGGCAGCCAGTGCGACGAGGAAATGGAGGGAAAAAAGATACCGAGAAATTTTCCGAAGGCGACGCCCACGGCGGCGATCGTTCCTGTCTGAATGACGAGAAACAGAGTCCAGCCGTAAAGGAATCCCCAGAGTGGGCCGAGCGATTCGCGCAGGTAAACGTATTGTCCGCCGGCGCGCGGCATCATGGCGGCGAGTTCGCCGTAAGTGAGCGCGCCGATGATGGTCAGGAAGCCGGTAATCAGCCAGGCTCCGATCAGCAACGCGGGAGAATTGACCTCGCGAGAAATCTCGGCGGAGACAATGAAGATGCCCGAGCCGATCATGGAGCCCATCACCAGCATGGTCGCGCTGGTCAGGCCGAGACCTTTGACCAGCTCTTTATCCTGATGGGTGTGCCGTTCCCAATCGCTAGCGGGAGCTGGGGGTGGAACGTTCGTGCTCACGAACCTCCTAAAAGCAGCGGAAAACTGAAGCCCTCACGTAGGGACGGACGCATTCGTCCGTCCAGCCGAGCAGAGCGAGACAGCCGCTTTGCGCATCGTTTCAGCGATGCCGCAAGCCAATCAAAATCGGCGCCCCTCTCAGGGGCTGGGCACCACGCCGCTGCAAGAGCTTTTAACTTTACCCTAGAACCCGCAAAAATTCCTCTGCCGATTTGCGGGGATCCCTTACCAAATCGGATATCACGGCCACAGTGTCGGCACCTGCATCGAAGACGGAACGGGCGTTGGCGCGGGTAATGCCCCCGATTGCAACCAGAGGTTTGTGCGTCAGCTCCCGTGCCCGGCGGATGCCTTCGAGTCCGACGACTGGATCAGGATTCGCCTTGCTGGTGGTCGCAAAGACGGGGCCGATGGCGAGGTAGTCGGCGGAAGTTTTATCGGCTTCCGCGAGCTCCTCGGGATTGTGGGTTGAGACTCCCAACCAGCGCGCAGGTCCAATAATCACGCGAGCAGCTTCGGGAGACAGATCATCCTGACCAACATGCAGCCCATCGAAGGCGGAGGCAAGGCAGAGGTCAGCGCGGTCGTTCATGATTAGCTTGACCCTTGGTGCGAGGCGTGACCTGAGTTCACGGGCCTCATCGAGCATTTGCCGGGCAGTTCCCTGCTTGTTGCGATACTGCAGCAGCGTGATTCCGGCGGCGGCGAGTTCCTCGGCAGCGGCGAACATTTCGCGACCGTCGGGGAAACAGGCAGGGTCGAGGATGGGGTAGAGTCGCGGTAGTTGCAACATAGTCTCAAATGTCGAGACGCCTTTGTGCTAACTCGGGCCGATTCATGCCGCAGCTTCCTTCTTTGCCAGGAATCTCTCGATGAAGCCCGTATCGAAATTGCCCGCGCGGAAATCCAGATCGGCAAGAATACGGCGGTGCAGCGGAATGGTCGTGTGGATTCCTTCGACGATAAACATTCCCAAGGCACGGCTCATGCGGGATAGGGCCTCGTCGCGATCCTTGCCGCGGACGATGAGTTTGGCGATGAGCGAATCGTAATACGGAGGAATCGTGCCTTCGGCATAGGCGGCGGTGTCGATGCGCACGCCCGTTCCTCCCGGAGGATTGAACGTTGTGATCTTGCCCGCCGAAGGAGTGAACTTCTCCGGATGCTCGGCATTGATGCGGCATTCGANNTGTTCATCTCGATGAAGTAAAGCCGCCGCTCTTCATCCATGAGAAATTCGACGGTGCCGGCGTTGTGGTAGCCGACATCACTGAGCGTTTTGCTGAGGATGGCTCCGATTTCCTGGCGCAGCTCGGGC
>PMMJ01000297.1:0-2987 GCA_003162255.1 Acidobacteriaceae bacterium
AGAACTTAATCAGAGTCTCCCTACGTCATGCCGGGCACCTACGGCGACGCGCTGACGGAGAACATTGCCAACGGTCTTGGATTCAAGGGCGTGCGCGGTACGGGATCGCTCAGTTCCACATGGGTATTGGGCGGCGCGGATTCGACGCTGGCGAAGGGGTATGACGCGTTCAACATTCTAAGTCAGGGGGTGGTGCCTAACTACCAGAACTTGAGTTATCAGCAGATGCGCAACCGGGTTAGTCAAGACGTGTTTAAGAACGCGCTTTGGGGAAGGCCGATTGGGTACTTCTGGCATGTGAACGAGTTGCGGCCGGATGAAGTCGAGAACTTCATGGACGCGCTGGTACAAGGGGGCGCGACTTTGGAATCGAACACGCAGATGGTGAATTTTCTGTTGTCGTGCCAGGCGAACGATGTGGCGCCGCCGGGCTATGTGTCCGGCAGTTACTACGCTTGTCCGTCGAGCGGGATCGAGGCGGATTTCCGGCCTACGGTGAATTCGCCGGTCAGGGATGTGGGGGCGAATCTAGGGGCGGAGTATCAATACGATCTGCTGGGAATTAATCAGAACTCGTATGGGGCGGGATCGGAGATAGGGGCGTACGCGTATGTTCCGGAGAATTTTAGCGCCATGCATTAAAAAGCAGCTGTCAGCCTTCAGCCGTCACGGCTCAGCTCTTATTGGCAGTTCCCCAATTTTGCTGAAGGCGGAGTGGGGGATGAAGTTTTGACATTTGACTTTGGGCCCGCAAATTTGGAGTCGTTAGGACAACATCTGAATGACCCCGCGAAATTTCAACGAGCGCTGGAGGAGGAAATCGAGCCGGGGAAGAGGTGGGAACGGAATGAGCGGGACTACTTCATCGAGAACTTGCTGAGGATCCGGACGAAGTACTCAAACCAGACCTTGTTCACATTAAACCGCGCCCAGCGAGAGTATTCCTTTCGGTGTTCGAATCAGAATGTCGTGCTGAAGGCGCGCCAGGTCGGCATTACGACTTACATCGCCGCGAGATTTTTTGTGCAGACGATTACGCACCGGGGCACGATGAGCATGCAAGTGACGCAGGACAGGCAATCGGCGGAGGACATTTTTCGGATCGTGCGGCGGTTCTGGGAGAACTTACCGGATGACGCGCGGAAAGGCTCTCTGCGAACTTCGAACCGCAATGTGCGGCAGCTTGTGTTCCCGGAGTTGGACAGCGAGTACTGTCTGGCATCGGCGGAAGAGAATGCGGGACGCGGGCGGACGATCCAGAATCTGCATTGCTCGGAGGTTGCGCGCTGGGGGCGAAAAGGCGACGAAGCGCTGGTGTCGTTGCGGGCGGCGGTAGTACCGGGAGGGGAGATTGTGCTGGAGTCGACGCCGAACGGGGCGGGCGGACTTTTCTACGAAGAGTGGCAGCGGGCGGAGGACACGGGATATACGCGTCACTTTTTTCCGTGGTGGTATGAAGCAGGCTACACCATTGAACCGGGCGCGAATCTTGCACCCCTCACGGAAGAAGAGACGGAACTAGCAGCGCTTCACGGGCTGACCATGGGACAGATCGCCTGGCGGCGGAAACAATGGGCTTCACTGCGAGGACGGGCGGTGCAGGAATTTGCCGAGGACCCAGTAGCGTGTTTCCGGGCGTCGGGGGAATGCGTGTTCGACCTGCCGTCGGTGGAGCAGGCGATGGCGGGGGCGGGCGAGCCGCTGGAGGTACGCGACAATCAGAAGCTGAGGATCTGGTTGCCGGCGCAGGCGGGACGGGAGTATGTGATCGGGGCCGATCCGGCGGGAGGCGGGGTTGAGGGAGATTACTCATGCGCGGAAGTGATTGATCGTGAATTGGGAACGCAGTGTGCGGAGCTGCATGGACATTGGCCGGTGAGTGCGTTTGCGCGGAAACTGGCGGCACTGGGGGAGGAATACAACACGGCGCTGTTGGCAGTGGAGAGGAACAATCACGGAAGCGGGGTCCTGGCGTGGCTTGAGACGCTGAAGTATCCGCGGGTGTTCGCCCAGGAGGAGAAAGAGGGATGGTGGACCTCGGCGGTGAGCCGTCCCAGGATGATTGAGAATCTGTCGGCGGCGCTGATGGAGGTGCCGGGACGGTTCAGGAGTCAGCGGCTGCTGAGCGAATGCCGGACATTCCTCAGGGATGCGGATGGCAATTCGAGGGCGACTACGGGCACACATGACGATTGCGTGATGGCGCTAGGGATTGCCTGGGCGGTGCGGAAGGCGGAGGCGGGACGCAAAGCCGAGCGTTGATGGGATTCGACAGTGGGAAAATGAACATTTTTGGTGTGGCGGCGGTCACAGGCAGGAAGGCGTTGCAGAAGCTAGATTGCTCAGTGGAGAGTGATCGGGACCGAGACGCCAGGTTTGAAACCGGACGGGGCAGAGCCCCGTCGCCACACAGACAATGCCTACTGTCGCTGTCCAACATGTGAAGAGGATGCGGGGCGGGGCGCAGGGTCACTTGATGCGCTGCGACGACAGGCATTACTACGTGGTGAAGTTCCGGAATAATCCGCAACATGAGCGGGTGCTGGCGAATGAGTTTCTGGCGACGCGGCTGGCGGAGCGAGTGGGATTGCCGGTGCCGGCGGCGGAGGTGGTGGAGGTTCTGCCGTGGCTGGTGGANNTACGTTTGCGGGAATCCTGGCGCTGGATAAATGGACTTGCAATGCCGATGGACGGCAGGCGGCGTTCTGGCGGAAGCTGCGGGAGAAGAAGTACTCGGCGTCGTTCATCGATCAGGGGTACTGCTTTAATGCGGGAGAGTGGACGTTTCCGGATTTTCCNNGACTGCCGGTGCCAGCGGCGGAAGTGGTAGAGGTTCCGCCGTGGCTGGTGGAACACACGGCGGAACTGACGATTGTGTTGGGAAGCCACGAGATTCAGGTGGAGGCGGGACTGCAATTCGGGTCGCGCTATGTGGTGAGTCCGGTGGAAGGGCAGGTGCTGGATTACCTGCCTCCGGAGATGCTGGA
>PMMJ01000297.1:3018-4278 GCA_003162255.1 Acidobacteriaceae bacterium
TGGTTGTCGCGGATCGAGAAGCTGGATGAAGTTTGGGTTTGGGAAGTAGCCCAGGCGATTCCACCAGCGTGGTATGGAAATTCATGGGATGAGCTGGAAGGATTGGTGCAGAGATTGATCGAGAGGAAGGCGGCTGTAAGGGAATTGATTCAATCGTTTCGGAATTCGCCGCGGCGGCCGTTTCCGGANNGTAGGGGTCCTTCGACTGCGGTTGCTGCTTACTTCGTAAGCAGCAGTCCTCGCTCAGGATGACAAGGAAACTTGGTTCGGCGATAGCTGAATCTGATGGCTGAGAAGAGACAACTCGAACTTTACCTGCTGCGATTTTTACCGCATGCGTTGCGGGACGATTTCGTTACGGTCGGGGTGTTGCTGCTGGAGAGCGATGGCGGGTTTGCCGACGTTCGGCTCACTCGCGATTGGAAGATGCTGCAGTGCGTGGCTCCGGATGTGGAGTTGGAATGGTTCGGGATGGTGGAGAGCGAGATTCGCAGAAGGTTGGGGAGCTTGCGGCGACGCGACGATCTGATGCAATTGGTGAGCGAGAGATTCGGGACAATGATCGATGTGGCGCCGACGAAATCCGTGTTGACAGAGGATCCTGCGGAAGAGATGGAAGTGTTAACTGCAATGTACCTGGTTCCGGCGGAGCGCGGGGAGCGGGTTCAGCAGCGCACGGGACGGGGGGCGATTGTGAACACTATGAAAGAGGCCTTCACTAACGCTGGTGTGCTGGAATTGATGCAGCGAGACTTGGATGTAGTGCAGTATACGGGGCTGGGCGATCCATTCCGGATCGACTTTGGATACCGGGTGGGAAGCGCGGTGAAGATGTTCCACGCGGTATCGGTCGCGGCGAATGTGGACCAGGCACTGGCGCTGGCTTATCGTTATTCGCGGGTCGAGGCGGGGATGCGGCAGGAACAACTGCAGGCTTCGTTGACTGCGGTGGTGGACGAGGGAATGGCGTTGTTGGAGGAGAGGACGCGGTTTGCGGTTGGGATGCTGGAGCAGAATTCGGTGCGGGTGAGGACGGTGGGGGAAATGGCGGAGATCGCGGGCGAGGTACGGCGGGAGCTGCGGGCGTGAGATTGGAGAGGTTAAGAGTCAGATTGAAGTGACATCCGCTGAGAAGTGAGCGCACGGCACGGCGAAAAGCTGTGCCGTTTTGCTTGTGTGCCGAACATGTTCGACAGCTTGAGGGTGGAAGTCCCTTTGACAACCTGATGGAGGTGAAGTCATAGCGAAGCGCAAGGGCGT
>PMMJ01000322.1 GCA_003162255.1 Acidobacteriaceae bacterium
GGCCGAAATTGAAATTCTGAAGGGCCTCGAAGTGCTGGCCCTGAAAGTTCGTCGCAGCGGGACAGACAAGAAGTGGGAAGAACTCTCGGCTCTTCTGCAAAACCACGCGGAGATGTTCGATGCGCAGGGACACCGGCGGAAGCTGGTCCTTTTCACCGAGCATCGCGATACNNTACAGCGCGCGCATCTGATGGTCAACTATGACCTGCCTTGGAACCCGAACCGTTTGGAACAGAGGTTTGGGCGCATCCACCGCATCGGGCAGACCGAAGTCTGCCATCTCTGGAACCTGCTGGCCGACGAGACCCGCGAGGGCGATGTGTATAAGCGCCTGCTCGAAAAGATCGAGCAGGAACGGGAGGCGCTGGGCGGAGGCGTTTTCGACATCCTCGGCCAACTTTTTCGCGAACAAAAATTGCGCGACCTGCTGATTGAGGCCATACGATACGGCGACCGGCCCGACGTGAAAGCCCGACTTCACGAGATCGTCGACAATCTGACCGACCGCAAACACTGCCAAGACCTTCTCGAAGAACGTGCGCTTGCCCACGACAGCATGGATGCGACCGAGGTCCGCAAGATTCGTGAGGACATGGAGCGTGCGGAAGCCAGACGGCTTCAGCCACATTTCATCGAGTCGTTTTTTCTTGAGGCATTCCGTGTCTTAGGCGGCTCAATCAAAGAACGCGAACCTCGTCGCTTTGAGATTACTCACGTCCCCGCATTGATTCGCCAGCGCGACCGGCTCATCGGAATAGGCGAGCCTGTCTTGCTCAGATATGAGCGGATCACCTTCGAGAAGTCGCTGAGGGCGGTATCGGGACAGCCGTTGGCTACTTTCGTTTCTCCGGGACACCCTCTGCTTGCCGCAACCATCGACCTCATTTTGGAACGGAATCGCGACCTGCTGAGACGTGGCACCGTACTGGTGGACCCGGACGATCCCGGACACGAGATTCGAGCACTCTTTTATTTGGAGCACACCATCGAGGACGGGCGAATCGACAAGGCGGGGAACCACCGCGTTGTTTCCCGGCAGCTTCAGTTCATTGAGGTCGATTCGACGGGTACTACGAAGCACGCTGGTTATGCGCCGTACCTCGACTATCGCGCCACAACGCCCGAGGAACACGCGGCAATCTCCGCATCTCTCGAATCGCAAACGTGGCTGAAAGCCGACCTCGAATCTACCGTTGTCGGCCATGCCATCGAAACCCTTGTTCCCAAGCACATCCAGGAAGTCCGCGCGCGCCGCGAAGACCTCGTGGTACGCACGATGGCTGCGGTCAAGGACCGACTAACGAAAGAAATCAACTACTGGGACCACCGCGCCAATCAGCTCAAGGACCAGGAACTCGCGGGCAAAACAAACGCCAAGATCAATTCTGGCAAGGCCCGTCAGAGGGCTGACGAACTGCAAGCCCGTCTGCAAAAACGCATGGCGGATCTGGTACTCGAAGGTCAGCTCTCGCCCCTGCCCCCTGTGGTAGTCGGCGGTTCGCTCGTCATTCCGATTGGACTCCTAAGAACGCTTCAACCAACTGGGACATGGGTAGACGATGCCGCGGCTGCGGAGAACCGCAAGAAGATCGAGCTTCTCGCCATGAAGTTGGTGATGGAGGCCGAAGCGCGATTGGGTTTTGAACCCCGAGACGTGAGCGGCGACAAGTGTGGCTACGACATTGAATCGAGAGTTCCCAGCACCGGAAAGCTGCGCTTCATCGAAGTGAAGGGACGTGTTGCCGACGCGACCACCGTTACCGTGACGCGAAATGAAATCCTGACCGCGTTAAATAAGCCCGAAGATTTTATCCTCGCCGTCGGCCAAATCGAGAACGGTCAGGGCAAAATCCTCTATGTCCGCCAGCCGTTCCAGTTGGAACCGGAATTTTCTGTCGAGAGCGTGAATTACAAGCTGCAGGAATTGCTTTCCCGTGGGGCGAATCCATCATGAAGAACCCTCCAGGTAAGCCGCACGAACTTGAGGTCTCCCGCGCTGATTTGATTGCTCAACTTAAGTTTGCTGCCAAAGCGATGGACAAATCGGCAACAAACGTCACACTGCGCTTCCAAGATGGAATGTTGGTGATCGAAGCGGGCGAGTCGACGGTCGAGGTATT
Organism: Acidobacteriaceae bacterium; assembly: GCA_003162255.1. Classification (GTDB taxonomy): domain Bacteria; phylum Acidobacteriota; class Terriglobia; order Terriglobales; family Acidobacteriaceae; genus Acidiflorens. The sequence goes on from PMMJ01000322.1 coordinate 2,121, forward strand.
CGCTCGGGGAAACTGGCCAGCGCCAATCATAAGCGACGTTTTGTGGGTCCGCGTGCTCGCCAAGAAAATGCCAGCCGGAGACCCCATTCGCCTTCGCGTTCAGGACGGAAAGCTCTACACGAACGCATTTGCTGTTCGGTGCGCGTTCGCGTTGGAAGAACTGCCACCGATCCTTGAGCCTCCAAAGTATGACGAAAGGCGGCTGATCGTTGAAGCGGCTGAGATTCTCAAACCGCTGCGTCTGTCGAAAGAAGATGTGGAGAAGTTGGTCACGGAGGCGCGTGCCCGTGGAAATGCGACATGGACTCATCATGATAAGAAAATGATTGAGGTCGTCGCGAGAGCCTGGAAACTGCTGGCACCCCTGGGCGTTGAGACCGGCGATATCCGAAGATGCGTAGACGATGCAGTCCGCAACGCATGGAAGCGATCTGAAAGCAGAGATGAAAAAGAAGCTGATTGAAGTTGCGCTCCCGCTGGAAGCTATTAATAAGGAGGCGGCGCGAGAGAAATCCATTCGGCACGGCCATCCTTCCACTTTGCATCTGTGGTGGGCGCGACGCCCATTGGCGGCGTGTCGAGCCGTATTGTTCGCTTCTCTGGTGGATGACCCATCAAGCCTTCCTGAGGAGTTCCCAACTGAAGCCGACCAAGACCGAGAGCGGCAGCGCCTCTTTCGGCTCATCGAAGAGCTCGTGAAATGGGAGAACTCTAGCAACAAACAACTGTTGAATGCAGCCCACCTCGAAATCCTAAAGTCGACAAGCGGCAACCCACCACCCGTCTACGATCCATTCTGTGGTGGTGGCTCTATTCCACTCGAAGCGCAGCGCCTCGGTCTGGAGTCGCACGCAAGCGATCTCAATCCCGTTGCGGTTCTCATCACGAAGGCGCTGATCGAGATCCCATCAAGTTTTGCTGGTCAGGCACCAGTGCATCCTCAGCCGCAAGGAAGGATGACTGGATCGGGCATGTGGGAAGGAGCACGCGGCATCGCCGAAGATGTGCGCTTCTACGGGCAGTGGATGCGCGATCGGGCTTTCGAGCGTATCGGGCACCTCTATCCGAAGGTGACCGTACCGCAACAGCACGGAGAAAGCGAAGCCACCGTAATTGCTTGGCTGTGGGCCCGGACCATTCTGTGTCCGAATCCAGCGTGCGGTGCACGGATGCCATTAGTGCGATCATTCGAGCTTTCAGCAAAACCAAGTACGAGGGCTTGGGTTGAGCCGCTAGTTGACCACTCAACAAAACGGGTGACATTCCAAGTAAGAACCGACGACAAAACGCCCGCTGCAGCCACCAAACAGAGGGGTTCTGGAAGATGTATATTTTGCGGGACTATCGTTAACGATGCGACGATGCGGAAACAAGCCGTGGACAATGGGCTAAATGTCATTCCAATGGCTGTTATCGCCGAAGGAGTGCGAGGCCGAACTTATCTAGGTACTGACTCATTCCGCCTTCCCGAGATTCCACCGGTCGATGCACGATGGCTAGAACACGCGATGCCTGACAATGCCCGTTGGTTTTCGCCTCCAGGTTATGGAATGCCGACCTATCGAGAGCTTTTCACTGACCGACAGCTCGCAATGCTGTCTACGTTCGGCGATCTTATACAAGAGGCTCGTGTGCGTGCTATAGCTGACGGAGCTTCCACGAATTACGCTGACGCCCTGGCGACATACTTGTCCTTCGCAGTTGACAAAGTGAGTGAAGGCAGCACAACGCTTTGCACATGGAGTGCACTTCCCACCAAGCTGCATGTCGTTGGCACATTTGGACGACACGCTCTTCCCATGGTGTGGGATTTTGCGGAAGCAAACCCCTTTGCGGATTCTTCTGGGAATTTTGGCAGGATGGTGGACTTGGTAGCCAACGTTGTCGAGCGAAACTGCTGCTTGGGAACAGCACGGGGTTACTGTAGCCAGCTCGATGCGACAGCCGCATCGGAGGCCATCAAACTGCCCATGTTCAGTACCGACCCTCCTTATTACGATAATATTGGTTACGCGGACTTATCAGATTTCTTCTACGTCTCGCTTCGAAGATCACTACAGGCTATCTATCCGGCGCTCTTTGCGACCTTGCTCGCGCCTAAGAAACAGGAATTGATTGCCTCCCCGTACCGGTTTGCTGGCAACCGAGAAGCTGCACGAGCCTTTTTTGAAGATGGACTCCTCAAGGCATTCTCGCGCATGAGAGCGTGTCAGAACCCAGAGTACCCTCTGACGATTTTTTACGCTTTCAAGCAAGCGGAGGACGAAACAGGAGAGGAGTCGCTCGGCATCGCATCGACCGGATGGGAAACCATGCTCGAAGGTTTGATGCAATCGAACCATCAAGTCACCGGGACATGGCCAATGAGGACAGAGCGATCAGGGGGCTTCCGAAATAAGGACCAAAACGCCTTGGCTTCCTCAATCATTCTTGTTTGTAGGCCCCGGCCTGACGATGCTGGCATTGCCACAAGGAGGGACTTTCTTTCAGCTCTGAAAAAAGAGCTGCCCCATGCGCTTCGGGACATGCAGAAGGGGAATATAGCCCCCGTCGACCTTGCCCAGGCGGCAATTGGTCCGGGCATGGCCATTTTCTCTCGGTATAAAAAAGTTGTCGAAAGCGATGGATCTGCAATGAGAGTGCGCACTGCCCTCGCGTCCATAAACCAAACGCTCGACGAGGTCCTTTCAGAACAGGAAAGTGAATTTGATTCTGACACGCGTTGGGCTTTGGCATGGTTCGAACAGCACGCTTTCAATGAGGGACCGTACGGAGAAGCCGAAGTACTGGCAACGGCGAAAGCCCTCAGCATTTCGGTCCTTGATGAAACGAAGATTCTCCAATCTCGCGCCGGGAAAGTTCGTCTGCTTCGAAGGGATGAACTGTCGGCAGAGTGGAATCCTTCATCGGAGCACCGGCTAACGGTTTGGGCGGTCACGCAGCACCTGATTTTTTCGCTCGACAAGAATGGAGAGACGGCAGCCGCGACCCTGGCAAGCAAAGTGGGGGGAATGGCCGAAACGGCTCGCGACCTCGCCTACCGACTTTACGTTCTGAGTGAGCGTAAGGGGTGGGCCGAGGAGGCTGGGTACTACAACAGCTTGGTTATCTCTTGGCCAGCTATCGCACCGAAGTCGTTTGCACTAAGCTGAGATTTCACCTGGATCAATCTATGGCGATCACAAACCATGAACGGGTCGGCAAAGCGCTCGAACAGTTGAACACCGGGCTTCGGCCTTTCGTCGAACGCGAACTGAAGGCCACCTATAAAGAAAGATGGGCGGAGACAGCCCGACCGAGCTTCCCGAACTGGCAACAGACTGGAAAAGACGCAGCACAACTAAACTGGGACACGCAGGCGCTCCTTGGCGTGATGTGGGATCTCTGGAACGACTGCTTCAGGAAGATTCTCGGACCCTCTGACCGGAGCCTCGTCAGCGAACTTCGTGACGTCCGCAACAAGTGGGCTCATCAAAAAGCGTTCAGCACCGACGACGCATACCGCGCTATTGATACCATCTCGCGACTGCTCACCGCCGTTGCGGCGCCAGAGGTGGAGCAAGTCGACCAGATGAAGGCCGAGACTCTCCGTGTGAAGTTCGACGAGCAGGTCCGAAGCCAGAAGCGTAAGGAATCGAGCATCGCCGTGGAGGGAAAGCCCGCTGCTGGCCTTCGTCCGTGGCGTGAGGTCGTCACTCCTCACCCGGATGTTGCATCGGGACGGTACCAGCAGGCGGAGTTCGCAGCGGATCTGTGGCAAGTGTTTCTAGGGGAGGGATCGGACGAATATCGCAATCCGGTCGAGTTCTATCGGCGCACGTTCATCACCGAGGGTCTCCAGAAGCTCCTATCGAACGCGTTGCTCCGGCTAGCTGGACAAGGCGGTGACCCGGTCGTTGAGCTGCAAACCAACTTCGGGGGCGGCAAGACCCACTCCATGTTGGCGCTTTATCACCTATTTGCTAATGTACCGGCCAGCCAGCTCCCCGGCATGGAGGCGGTCACCAAGATTGCCGGCGTCTCCCAACCGCCCAAGGTTCGGCGAGCGGTGCTCGTTGGCAATCGAATCTCGCCCGCTGACCTTCACAAGAAGCCGGATGGTACCGTCGTGCGGACGCTCTGGGGCGAGCTGGCGTGGCAGCTCGGTGGCAA
>PMMJ01000126.1:0-11017 GCA_003162255.1 Acidobacteriaceae bacterium
ACCATCCCGAACTGAGAAATTGGGCGAGGCTCCGGACTGCAAGGGCGTGTTTTCGCGCCGGTTGTTCTTCTTTGCATGTTTTCCAGCGAAATACCTTCCGTTCGCGGCCAGTAGAAAAGCACCTTAACGACTGCGCGCCACTTCAGGCTCTGGCTAGTCATAAACTCCGCACTCCTTTGCCATTTCAATCAGTACGTGAATATTTTCAGGCGGCGTAATCGCTGGCATGTCGCAGCCGGCAGTCAAGATGAAACGCCCTTGCGGCTTCCAGACGGAGATGAGGTTCCGAGTTGCTTCACGAACCTGCTCGACCGTTCCCCGGGCCAGGACGCCGCTGGGGTCGATGTTTCCAAACAGCACGTGGCGTTTCCCGGCGGTTTGTTTGGCTTTCCCGGCGTCGGTTTTGTAGTCGAGCTCGAAGCCGCAGGGTTCGTACTCTGCCAGCATGTCTAGGATCTTGCTGGTATCACCGCAAATGTGAATCACCACGAAAATGCCATCGGCAGTAAGGTCTTTGACCAGGCGTTCCTCGTACGGACGCGCGAAGCGTTTGAACATGCGGGGGGAAACGACGTCCGGGCCGGCCAGGCTATCGCCTAGCGAGGTGAGATGAGCTCCGGCCTTGGCCAGCGCTCGATGGACGGCGAGATGGCTTTGGTAGCAAATCTCCAGAAGCTGGGCGATGCGCGGATTGTCTGGCTGCTCGGCGATCTCCATCAGGAAATCCTCGATGCCCCGCACCAGACACGCGAGACTGAAAGCGGCCTGGTCGGCGTTGCCCCGAATGGCAATTTCGCCGCCCACTTGTTTGGAAATCAGCCGGACGGCCTCGATCAGAGCGGGAATGCGGCCGTCCCTCTCAGGATTGATCACTTTCAAGCGGTCAACTTCATCCAGGCTGCCGATAGCAGGCTTCACGATGCGGCCCGGTTCGTTGGGGGCGCATCTCGATCCGGCACCCAAAGCCTCGGCCAGCATGGTGGTGTCCGTATCCACCATAATGCAGTCGTGCTTATATTTTTCCACTGCCTGGAGGTGGACGCGGGCAATGACTTCAGGGTTGACCCGGTAGTCTTCCATGCGGGCACCGGCTTCGCGCACGGCCAGCATGAAATTATGCAGGCACACAGGCACACGATCGGGGATCCCGCCCGCCAAGACTGTCCTCACGCGCTCAAGAGAATTCATGTCGTCGCCTCCGAGAAATGACACCGTCGTCGTAGCTCGCCACAAATGCACCGCCGCGTTTGGTCAAGTCACGGTTATCATCATAATACCGTCGAGCAGGGCGTGAAGCTGAACACGTGACGGGACGCCGCTCCCGTGGTGTTGCAGTCGTGATATAAATCGGCTCATGGCGAACCTGCGCGGCTACATCCAACGCATCCTCAAGCGCCGGTGCGAAATCGGCAGCGCCAGCCTGGCGCGCAAACTGGTGGCGGCGTGAGCCGACTAAGCGAGTGGCTGGCAGGTGGCCTGCTGATCACCGACGGCGCGTGGGGGACGGAATTGCAGACGCGCGGCCTAGCCCCTGGTCTGGCGCCGGATATCTGGAACCTGGACCATCCCGAACGCGTGGAAGCAGTGGCGCGCTCCTATATTGAGGCGGGCAGCCAGATTATCCTCACGAACACTTTCCGCGCCAACTCGGTCGCGATGGAAGGCGACATCGAAGCGATCAATCGCGCGGGAGTCGCGATCTCGAAGCGGGCAGCGGCGGGACAGGCGCTGGTGTTTGCCTCGATCGGTCCGACGGGCAAGATGCTGATCGCGGGCGAGATCGGCAAGGAGCAGGCGAGTGCGGCCTTTGCCGCGCAGGCCGAGGCGCTGGCAACGGCGGGCGCGGACGCACTGCTGGTGGAAACGATGAGCGACGTCGAGGAGGCGGCCTTGGCCGTGGCCGCGGCCAAGGGCACCGGGCTGCCGGTAATCGCCTCTTTCGCGTTCGACTCGGGCAAGAACAAGGACCGCACGATGATGGGCGCGACGCCCGAGGCCGTTGCCGCGGCGATGGTCGAAGCAGGCGCGGACGCGGTTGGCGCGAACTGCGGCGTCGGGATCGAGAATGCCGCGCTCCTCTGCCGGCGTTTGCGCGCGGCGTGCGATCTCCCGATCTGGATCAAGCCGAATGCGGGGTTGCCGAAGATGGAGGGAACCGCGATTCGATATGACGTCTCGCCCGAATTCTTCGCTTCGCACTACGCGGCCTTGCGCGATGCGGGCGCCGCGTTCGTGGGCGGCTGCTGTGGTTCCACACCGGACTTCATTCGTGCCCTGGTGAGCGCTCGATGCGCCTCAAACTGATCAGTTGCGAAGTTCTGTTCCGCGAGATGTGCGATGCCTGCGCGCATTCGCCGCATCAGGTGGACTTGGAATTTCTGCCCAAGGGATTGCACGATCTGGGCAGCAAACCGATGGCGGCGAAAATTCAGGAGCTCGTGGACCGCACCCCCGCAGGCGTCTACGACGCGATTCTCCTCGGCTACGGGCTTTGCGGCAACGGGCTCGACGGGCTGACCGCGCGGCATACGCGACTAGTGTTGCCGCGCGCACACGACTGCATCGCGCTGCTGATGGGCAGCCGCGAGCGCTACCAGGCGTACTTCGAGGGCAACCCCGGCACTTACTACCGGTCGACTGGCTGGCTGGAGCGCGGTCAAGGCGTGCAGCAGTTGACGCACAACACGACCGGGTTCGACGAGCCGCTGGAAGCGCTGATTCGCAAGTACGGCGAGGACAACGGACGTTACCTCTACGAGAAGCTGACGCGCTACCGTTCGCAGTACCGCAAGCTCACGTTCATCGAGACGGGGCTGGAAGCAGGCGGGAATTTTGTCGCCGAGGCGGCCGCCGAAGCCAAGCAGAAGGGCTGGAATTTCGAACGGCTGTCAGGGAACCTGGCGTGGCTGCGGCGCATGGTCGAGGGCGAGTGGGCGGAACCTGAATTTGTTGTCGCCGAACCGGGCCAGCGCATCGTGGCCAGCTACGACAAAGGTGTGGTAAAGGTGAAGCCATGACGCGGTTTGCGCGCAGCCGTTCGTGAAACTCGAACTCCATCCCCAAGCGCGGAAGACGCTGGCGGATCAGCTCTTTGCGGCAGGCGTCGAATTCCCCTGTGGCGGCGAGAATGCGTGCGGCGGTTGTAAGGTGCGGGTGCTCGCGGGCGAGGTACCGGTCACCTCGACGATGCAGGAAGCGCTCACCGAAAAAGAGATCCGCGAGGGCTGGCGCCTGGCCTGCTGCGCGTCCGCAGCGGGACCGGTTGTGGTTGAAGTCGAACAGTGGTCCCTGCGCGTGCTCACCGACGACGCGCAAGTGCCCATCGAGCCGCGCTCGGGACGGGGTGCGGTCATCGACCTGGGCACGACCACGCTCGTGGTCCAGGTAGTCGATCTCAGCAGCGGCGAAGTCCAGCGGGTGGAGACCGCGCTCAACCCGCAGGCGCGCTACGGGGCCGACGTGATGAGCCGCCTGCAATACGATCTTCAGCGACCGGGCGAACTGGGCCGCCTCATCCGCGAAGCGCTCGGAGGGATGCTGGGCGTCGAGCCTCTCCGCGAAGTATTGGTGGCGGGCAATACGGCGATGCACCATCTCTTCTGCGGCCTCGATGTGGAGCCGCTGACTCACACACCGTTCGCCTCACCCACACTGGGCAGCTATCGCTTCGAGAATTCGGATTTCGGATGGCCGGGGCCGGTCGAATTCCTGCCCTGCCAGGGCGGATTCGTCGGCAGCGATCTGCTGTGCGGCATCGTGGCCACGCAACTCGACGAACAGACGCGGCCATGCGCACTGTTCGACATCGGAACGAATGGCGAAGTAGTGGTGGGATCGGCCCAGGGAATTGTGTGTGCGTCGACCGCAGCCGGCCCGGCTTTTGAAGGCGGGCGCATTGGCGTGGGGATGCGTGCGGGCACGGGTGCGATCGACACGGTGCATGTGCGCGACGGCGCGTTCGAGTGCCACGTCATTGGCGGCGGACCGGCGCGCGGCATCTGTGGCAGCGGCCTGGTGGACGCGGCAGCGTGCGGAGTCGAACTGGGCCTGATCGCCGCCAACGGCCGCCTGACCAACGCCGACAAGCGCTTGCCGCTGGCCGAGGGCGTGTCACTGTCGCAGAGCGATATCCGCGAGTTGCAACTGGCCAAAGGCGCGATGGCGGCGGGTCTGCGCATGCTCGCCGGCGGAGGCGTCGAAAAACTTTGCCTGGCGGGCGCCTTCGGCAATTACATCCGGCAGACGAGCGCGCGCGCCATCGGACTGCTGCCCGACGACCTGGCGGTCGAACCGGTGGGCAACAGCGCGCTGCGCGGCGTTCGCACGTTGCTACTCACGCCCTCCACGCGTCATGCGCGCTTGAAGAAGATTGCGACACTGTCGCGGCATGTCGAACTCGCCGCCGACCCAGATTTCCAATACATATTCGCCGAGATGATGGCGCTCGCCCGCTACCGGCTGAGCGCCTGAGTATTCTGTGACCCGAGCAATTCCACTGGAACATCGCGCGGTCCAGAACCGGAGCATCCCGATTGTCGAGGAATCGGCATGGACTCCGAATGGCACGCAGTGGCGGAGCCGAGTGCTCACTGGAAACTGTTCGAAACGGAATGGACTTCTTGCACCAGCCTGGAGTATTTCGGATCCGAGCGCAGCGAATCGAATGCCGGATCGCTTTCCAAAAAGACCATCCAGCCTTCCCTGTCTTGCAGGGCACGATCAAGGAATTCCAGAGCTCCCGCTTTATCGCCGGCAAAACTCATACAGCGCGCGTCATCGACAAGACTTCTCAAGTGGCTCCCGTCACTGGAGGAGGTCACGGCTTTGAGCGATGCGGCATAACCCTCTTTTTCATACACCGTAACGATTTCTTTTTCGCCGTCAGTGGTGAAAATCAAGTGCGCAACCGCATCGAGTTCCTTCCAGGCACGGGGAACGTCTCCGGTCACCGAATAGGCCCACCACAGTTTGTAATGCGCGGTGAGAAAATCGGGATTCTCGTCCACGACCGACTGTATTTCCTGGATGGCCCGCGGATATTGGTGGTCCGTGTAGTGCAGCCAGCCCAAATTTGTGCGCAGGATTAGCGCTTTTGGATCCAGCGCCAAAGCCACGCGCATCTGCTTTTCGGCGTCCGGCAACCGTCCGCTGGTCATTAGCACCAAGGCATACCAGTGGCGAGCATCCACATTGGTGGGTTCCAACTGAATGGCCTGGAGAAGTTCTTTTTCCGCTGCGGCAGGATTCCACTCATAGAACCATTTGTTAAGTCCCAATGCGGCATGAGCCTCAGCAAGATCGGGGTCGGCGGCGATGGCCTGCAGGGCAGCAGCTTTGGCCTGACTATGCGCCTGATTGGTGTCCATAAAGCTATATTGGCCCATCAGATTGTAGGTAACGGCAAGCTCCGCATAAGCGCGCGCATACTGTGGATCCTGCGCCACAGCCGTTCCAAAACTCTGCAGCGCATTGCCCAACCCAATCCTGGAGCGCTGCGCAACGTAGTAGAGCCCTTGCAGGTAGGCATCGTGCGCGGCGTTGTTGATCGGGGTGTGCTCCGCCGTCTTTCCGGCGAGCAATGTCAGCGACAGGGAGTGCGCCACGGAGCCGGTCAGGTGGTTTTCAAATTTCAGAATCTGCCCCGTGTCTCCATCGAAGGTATCGGCCCAGACATGCGTTTGATCGTCGCCACGAATTAACTGTGCCGTTACATGGAGATGGTCTCCCTCGGATTGCACGCTACCTTCGAGAACATACTGCACGCCCAGTTCCTGGGCAATTTGCCGGATGGTTTTGCTGGTGGACTTATAGGACATCGCCGAGGTGCGCGCGATCACCCGTAATTGGCCGCCCTCAGATCGCGCAAGTCCGGTAATCATTTCCTCGGTGACCCCGTCGGACAAGTATTCCTTGGAGGGATCGCCAGTCAGATTGGTGAAGGGCAGAACCACTATAGAGACGGCGCTGTGGGACTCGGCATTCCCGAATCTTTTGTAGCTGAAATAGCCAGCGGCGATAACCACCGCCAGAACCCCGACAGTAGTCGACGCCTTCGCCCAAAACCAGCGGCCACGGCGCTGGTGCGGAACCGAGACTGCCATCCGAACCGGCGACTCGTCGTCAGTCTCCTCCTCGACCACCATGCCGGTCTCGGACTGCGCGGACTCGAGCATTCGCTCGCCCCGGGTGGCGCCATCCCGGGGAATCTGCTCGACCGTCGCTGTGAACTGGTATCCCTTGCCTGGAATCGTAACCACAATGGGGTCGGCTTGCTGATTGGTGGCCATGGCCTTGCGCAGGAGAAAAACATGCTGGGTGAGATTGCTCTCCTCGACAAAGGAGTCAGGCCAGACGGCGGTCAGCAACTGGTCCTTGGTGACCACCTGATGCGGGTGCGTCGCCAGATACAGGAGCAGATCAAAGGTCTTGGGATTGAGCGCAACGAGGCGGTTATCGCGCCGGAGCGAGCGGGCGTCGGGGTCAAGCTGGTATCCGGCAAATTGAATCAGAGCCTTCACTGCCAACACTTTGGGAATATTTATAAAAATTGAGAACTTTTGAGCAACGCTTTCATGACATCCGCCCGAGGTTCTGAGAAAACTTGTAGCCGGCAAAAGAAGCCGTTCGCCAACGAGCCCAATAGCGTAACAAGCCCGCGGAGTTGACACAAGGGCTTTTCACTCGTGCTTGAGCTGCGCGGAAACGACATGGAGAAAGAACGACGGGGGAGGGTCAGATCGTAAATTCTCCATGTCTACCGCGACGGGCGCCCGCCAGATGGGGCAATGGGGGAGTGGACCGGAGTAGTCGAAGCCGGACGCTTGCCCCACCTGCGGGGTCTGCCGAGATTCTTCCGCTAGCCGATGCGCTGCTCCCGACCGGCTTGAACGCGCCAACACTGCAGTTACGGCGTAGAGAACGACGAGCACCTACGTCGATTTTTTCCCTCATCACGAAAGTCATTCAGTCATTCAACCCGTCACTTCCAAGGTTCAAACAAACTAGGAGAGCTCTCATGAAATGTTCCATTGGATACAAGGTTCTGGGATTGGTAACGCTGGCCCTTTTTGCAGTGGCAGTCATGGCGCAACAAGGCAGCACGGGGACGGTCTCGCAACAAGAACTCGTCCCGCGCGCGACGCAAGCCGGACATGTTTTCTTGCCGGAAAGCAGCAAGCAGCAGCCCGCAGGGTTTGCGCACACAAACTATGTGCTGAGCAGCGTCGACGGCAACAAGCCCGCGCCGATGTCAGCACCAACCGTCAGGGCGATTGTCAGCCCGTCGGATGTCAACCCAGCAACAATTGCCCTAACACAAATGGCTGAGACCCCGAATTCGATGGGCTGCATCTATGTAAAGAACCCAATCACCGCCGGATGCCTGCCCAACGTGACTGGCGGTGGACCGAGCGCTGCCGGCTATGGCGCCATCGTCATCGTGGACGCCTTCGATAACCCGGACGCAGCCAGCGATCTGGCCACTTTCGACGCGCAATGGCCGCTGCCAGCGGCGAACTTCACGAAAATCTACGCCAACGGCGACGGGGCTTGCACCACGCCTCCAGCCAACGCGGAGTGGGCGATGGAGGAGTCGCTGGACATCGAGTGGGCGCACGTTTTCGCGCCTAAGGCAGCCATCGTTCTGGTCGAGGCTTGCAGTAACTACGACACCGAGCTGTTCTACGCTGAGCAGGTCGCGTTCAACTACATAGTCACCAACTATCCCGCGGGTGGACAAGTTAGCAATAGCTGGTCAGGCAGCGAGTTTTCGGGCCAGATCGCCGACGACCCGTTCTTCGCCGACTTCAGTTACAACGGCGCCGATGGGTATAAAACCCCGATCCTCGCCCTCGTTGCCGCAGGCGATAACGGCTACGGCGCACAATATCCCAGTACCAGTCCCTGGGTAATTTCCGCAGGCGGCACCTCGGTGTACCGCAAAGCAACCAACGACTACTACTACTCCGAGGGCTGCTGGAGCGGTTCCGGCGGCGGCGTCAGTGCGCAAGAAACCTACGTCACCAGTTGGACCGGCGGCAACATCGGACCTTGGGCGAACTTCCAGTTTCCGATCTTCGGCCAGACCGCCCGCGTCACACCCGACCTGGCGTTCAACGCCGATCCCAATAGCGGCGTCTGGTTTTACTCGCAGTACGGTCTAGGTGGCTGGGCGGTCGTCGGGGGCACCAGTGTTTCGACTCCGGCGCTGGCCAGCATCATCAACCGCTCGAACAACCGGCTGGGATCGGTTTTCTTGACTCCGATCACCAGCGGCGGCGACTATTTCAACACCGAAGAAAACAACCTTATCTACTCCCAACTGCCGACGTATGCGGCGTATAAGACGAATTTCTACGACGTTAAAACCGGCTCCAACGGCGGCCCGAAAGTCGGCGCATCCTATGACGAGTGCACCGGCGTGGGAACCCCGCGCGGCCTGCTCGGCAAGTAAGCCTTGTTTTCTCCCGCAGTCGATTAGACCGCGGATTGATGAGGCCCTGCTCTGCGGGGCCTCCTTTTTTTGGTGCTTGCGGTAGAGTTTCTCAGGAGAATGCGATGAGGCTGTTTGGAAGTATTGGAGTTGTGGCGGCGGTAATGGTGGTGCTATCGTCTGTGACTCCGATGTGCGCGCAGAACGGCGTTGTTCCGTGGGATTTTCCCGATTTTTCGGCCACCCAAGTCATTTCATTCGCAACCTACGACATGACGATGAAAGTGTACCGTTCCGGTCCCAGCGTGCGGATGGAGCGAAGTCCTGCCTGGTCGACGCTGTATATGCCAGTCACCGGAAAAATCTATAACCTGACCACGTACCCTGACGGCAGCCACAAGTGCGTTGTGTTGCGGCCCGACCAGGTAAAAATGCTGCCCAGCCCCCTGGAGTTGCTGAACGGCAATAAGGTGGAACGGACCTCGGCCGGCACCGAAGTTGTGGAAGGCCACACTTGCAAGGTTGAAGACGTCGTGGTTACCAGGGCGGACGGTCAAATCATCCGCTCCAAGGTGTGGGAAGCGGAGGATCTGAAAGGTATCCCCGTGAAGATCGAATCGCAGCTGCCATCTCACAAGGTCTCAGCCGTATACCGCGATATCGTGCTCGGCACTCCCGATAAAGCGCTCTTCACGCCTCCCGACAAGTGCATTCCCTTTGAAAAAATGGGCCAGGTAGTGGAACAGAAAATATTCAAATGAAGCGCCGCCGCGCGCGATAGCGGAATTAACAAAGGGCTGGAGCGGTCGTACCGTGATCTCGAGTCCAGGTTATTGGCCTTTACTTTTTTCCGGCTCCTTCTTACCTTATTTCCGATGCCCGTTTACTTCAGCGCTGAACTCTTCCGCTTCCTCGCCCGCCTCAAGCGCAACAACAATCGCGACTGGTTCCTGGCCCACAAGGACGAATACGAAAGCTCGGTGCGCCAGCCGGCCCTGCGCTTTATCGCAGACTTCGCCGTGCCCCTCTATGAAATTTCGCCTGATCTAGTCGCCGATTCCCGGCCGTCGCGCGGCTCGCTATTTCGCATCTACCGCGACACGCGCTTCTCTTACGACAAGCGCCCTTACAAGACTCACGTCGCCATGCGCTTCTCCCACCGAGGCAAGGACGTTCACTCTCCCGGCTTTTATCTTCATCTTCAGTCCGGAGGCTGTTTCGCCGCGTGCGGCCTGTGGCATCCCGAGCCGCCGACCCTGCTCAAAATCCGCACCGCCATCGTGTCGCGCCCCGAGGAATGGCGTAAGGTCCGCAAACTTCTCAACTGGGACGATGCCGGTAAGCTCAGCCGCTCTCCACGCGGATTCCCCGCCGATCACGAATTCGTCGAAGACCTCAAGCTGCGCGATCTCGGCACTGCCGTGGACTTCACTGACAATCAAGTCTGTGGCCCCAAGTTCATGTCGATCTTCGCCGCCGCCTGCCGCAAGATGTCCCCCGTCGGCGCGTTCCTCAGCAGCGCCGTCGGACTGAAGTTCTAGGATCCGCGAAACCTCTCCGTCTTTAACGACCAAACAGGAAGTTTCGGTCTAGAATGAAAACAACGGGGCAGTTCCGTTCGCAGGGACTCAGCCTGATCGTTGACCCAGGGATTGCATTAGAACGGAGTTCGTTCATCGGTGAAGGTCGGCATAGATTTCGGCACTACACGGGTGGTGGCTGCGGCCGTGGATCGCGGTAACTATCCACTCATCAACTTTGAAACTCCGGATGGGAACTCGCGCGAGTGGTTCCCTCCCCTCATCGCCGCGCGTGGAGACAGGCGCCTCTACGGCTGGGACGCATGGCTGCGGCAAGGGCAACCGGGCTGGACAGTGATCCGCTCGCTGAAACGTTGCCTGAAGGACGCCGGTCCTGAGACACGGATAGAGATCGGAGGCCAGGCGTTTGGAGTCGGGCAACTTTTGCAGGAAATGATGGCGGCTCTGCGCTCGCAACTGCGCGAGCACTCCACCTTGCCGGACGATGGCAACAGGCCCCTGGAAGCAATGCTGGGAGTGCCCGCAAATGCGAACAGCAATCAGCGCTTTCTTACCACCGAGGCCGCTCGCGATGCGGGGTTCGAAGTTCTCGGACTGTTGAACGAACCCTCAGCGGCAGCGGTCGAATTTGCCCATCGGGACCTGGTGAACCGCAAGGGCCGTTCCGGGGGCCGCCTCCTGGTCTACGACTTGGGCGGCGGCACGTTCGATATTTCNNTCTGGCGGAGCTGGCTCTGGATGCCGCTGGAATCTCTCTCGACGAAGGGAACGACCTCTCCGCCGGGGAATGGTTCGTGCTCCTGGACGAGTGCCGCGAGAAGAAGGAAGCGCTCAGTCCCAACACGCGCAAACTGACCGTCGATCTCGAGCGTGTACGGAACAACTGGAGCGAGGTTTCCGTCAGTACGAGNNTTGGGCGGCGGCACGTTCGACGCTTCGCTCATCGAACTGGGCGACGGCGAACACTCCATTGTCGCCTCCGACGGCATTCCAACGTTGGGAGGCGACGACTTTGACGAGATTCTGGCGGAGCTGGCTCTGGATG
>PMMJ01000126.1:11022-15423 GCA_003162255.1 Acidobacteriaceae bacterium
TCGTCGTCGATGAATTGCTGGCAGCGCACCCGGAACATCCTCTTGATTCCCTCTATGTCACCGGTGGCGGTTCGGAGTTACCACCGGTCGCGCGCATACTGCGGGAGAGTTATGGAAGGCGGGTGCGGCGCTCGGCGTACATGCGATCGGCGACGGCCATCGGATTGGCCATCCGGGCGGATACCCAATCCGGCTGCGTCTTGCGGGAGCGGTTCATGCGGAACTTCGGATTGTGGCGAGAGGCGGACGCNNTGGAGGACGCGACGTGGTGTTCGATCTCGTGTTCCCCCGCGGCACGGAATTGCCGGGCCCCAAACAACCGCCGCTGCGGAGCGTGCGTTCTTACCGCCCTGCCCACAATGTCGGACATTTCCGTTATCTGGAATGCGCGCGGCTGGCGCAGGACGGCCGTCCGGTAGGAGAAATTGCCGAGTGGGACGACATCCGATTCCCCTTCGACCGAGGCCTGCAGGGCTCGCCGGACCTGGCTGCGGTGCCCGTGAGGCGAACCCAGGCAGCGGCGGACTTTGTCGTTGAGGAAACCTACACCTGCGACAGCAGCGGCAATCTGGCCGTGGCGATTTCCAACAAATCCACCGGGTATGAGAAAAGGTTCCGCCTTGGCCGATGGTCTGAAAAGCAACCGAAGATATTGTCCAGCCGTCCAGCCAAGCGCCGCGCCTAGCGGGTTGCGCGCCATTCGCAGGCCTTCCCGCTATGATTGCGGAACGAACCTGCCTCCCGATGGAATTGGGCGGCAGCAGCTAAACAGTGCGATCCGGATGAACTTCTACCGCCGGTTGGCCGCTTCCCGCGACCTCGGGGAGAGGAAGGTGTCCAGTCCAGTTTGCCCAACCCCAGAAGATCGCCGTGGTTGAACTGAGCAGTCCTGCGACCGTGCCGATCAAGCGCGGACTGTAGTGGGTGGAAGCGATCCCGGCGCCCATCATCGATACCATCATCATGGTCCAAGTGAGCGTTTCGATCGTGGCGAAGACGCGTCCTCGATAGCGGTTGGGGACCGTGCGCAAGAGATAGGAGTAGTTCAGGACCGAGTTGATCGCCATGCCACTGCGCGACAGCAAGATGAAAAGCAGAGCCAGGTCAAAGCGCTGCGCCCGGCTAAAGAGAACGTAGGCGGCTCCATGGACAATGTAGTCGATAAAAACGGTGAGCTTGTAGGCATCGAAAGAGAGTCGTCGGCCGAGCCAGTGTGCGAAAGCGCCCCCAAGCAGCAGCCCCAGTCCGGCACAGCCCCAGATCATTCCAATACCCGAAGCTCCCCGGTTGAAGACCACTTCGCCGAAAAGAGTAAACAGGATCTGCGCCGCGCCGCCTCCCGTGGCCCAACCCACCGAAAGCAGCGCGATGGCAAGTACAAGCGGCACCGAGCGCATGTAGCGTAGGCCTTCGCGATACTCGCGCCAGGGACGGATCACCTCATCTTCAGCCAACAGCTTGCGCTTGGCGCGAAAGCCTGCCGCATCCGGCGCTCGCAGGCGCCCGATGCACCAGGCGGAAAAGACAAACGAGAGGGCATTGAAGACAAATGCCCATTTGTAGCCGATGGCGACCACCGTGGCGCCAAGAAAGGTTCCCACCGTCAGCGTCATCCACTGGGTGGTCTGCGTCAGCGAGTTGGCGGTGTGGATTTCTTCCCGACTCGCAATTGTTGGCAGGATTGCAGAACGCCCCGCGGTGAAGAAGGGCGAGGCCACCATGAGCAGAGCGCTGAACAAATAAAGCACCCAGATGCGATGCGCCGTCACCGCAAAGATGAAGCCGAGCGCCACCAGCGCGCGCATGAGGTCGCTCGCAATCATGATCCGTTTGCGGTCAAAGCGATCGAGCAGCACACCCGCGACCGGCCCCATCGTGATGGCCGGAATGGCGCGTGCCAGGAGCACGCCGGTGACGACCAACCCGGAATGAGTAAGCGCCATGGCCAACGCGAAGACGGCGATGTTGTTGAAATGGTCGCCAATTTCGCTGACAATCTGGCCGGTCCAGGTAAAGCGATAATTGCGATTCCGGCTGAGCAGGTTGAAGAAGTCGTGCATCAGCTCACCAGCCTTCCGGATGATTGGGTCGACCGGGTCGAGTTATCGTGACTCATCCCTTTGAGCGTATCAAATTCGAGGGCGTTGTCAGACGCGGTGTGTGTGATCCGAGAGCTCGCTTGGGCTGACCTTACGCCGTCTCCTGCCGCGTAATGCCGGTCATCCTTTGAGACAAGGGAAATCTTCAGAGGAAGTACTCTTGGTTGCCGGCTCGGAGGGAACGTAGCACTCGACTCGATTCCGGCCTTTGCTCTTTGCTTCGTACAGCGCTAAATCGGCTGCCTGCAAGGCTAGGTTCATGTCCAGCTTGGCTTCCTTTATGGTGCTGACTCCGACACTGACGGTTACCGGGATGGCAAACTGGCCGATCGCCATCTTGTCCGTCGCAATGCTCAGGCGCAACCGCTCCGCGACCACCATGGCCGCGCTGAGTGCGCAATTCGGAACCAGAACTAGAAACTCTTCCCCCCCAAAGCGTCCGACCAAATCGTAAGGGCGCAACGCCGACGCCATTCGCAGCGCGAGTTGCTTGATCACCTGGTCGCCCACGAGGTGCCCATAAGTATCGTTGATAACCTTGAAGTGATCGACATCCACCATCAGCACGCTCAACTGCTGGCTCGCGCGTTCACACCGCGATGCCTCCCGCTTCAGCAGTTCGAGGATCGCTGCCCGATTATAGATGCCGCTCAGAAAATCATGGGTCGCGCGATATTCGGCCGTTTCCAGAGCGCACACCAACCGGCGTTCCAGATCGAGGATGCGGCTGCCAACGCGCAGCCGGGCTCGCAACTCCTGGGCGTCGAAAGGCTTTTTCAAATAGTCGTCCGCCCCCGCATCCAAACCCTCCAGAATGTCCTCTTTCTGTCCCTTGGACGTCAGCAGCAATACGTAGGTATAGAACTCGCGGTGAATGGCTCGTACGGCTTTGATGACTTGCGTACCGTCCAAACCCGGCATCATCCAGTCCAGAATCGCCAAGCGTGGAGCATCCGGTTTCAGCAGTTCGCGCTGCGCGTCAACGCCGTTGTACACGATCTCGACCTGGTAACCCCACTTGGTCAGCAGGCTACCGAGCAACTTGCACGATATCCGATCATCATCCGCGATCAGAACTCTGGACATGTTTCCTGCCTCAATTCCACCAATGCCGTTTCCAGCGCTTCCATCTGCTCTTTGAGTTGCGGGAACGCTTCTTCCGCGTGGCGCAGATCCCGCTCCCGGCCCATCGTCTCCAACACCAGTGCCGCTTGCGTGGCTGCCCGGCTGCCGAAAATGCTTACCGTACCCTTCAGTTTGTGCGCCGCGCGTTCCAGACCGCCCGCATCCTGGCTCGTCACCGCCTCCGAAACCTGCTGCATCATGGGTCCGGATTCGTCCAGAAAAGCGTCGATCAGCTCCCGAAGAAGTTGCTCGTCCCCTTCCAGCCGGCTCAGAAGCTCGGCCCTGTCCATGACGTCGTTCGCCGCCATCGCCGAAGTGTTCTTTGGTTCTGACTGGCGCTCTGACTGACGTTCTGGCCGGCCGGCGGCTCGATTCGCGCCTCGCCGGGCAAGCATTGCCAGTAGTTCCGGGCGGTGAATCGGCTTCGACAAATAGTCGTCCATCCCCGCCTGCAAACAACGCTCGCGATCCCCAGCCATGGCGTGTGCGGTGATGGCCACAATGGGCACATGGGTCCCAGTCTTCTTCTCTTGATCGCGAATCTGACGCGTGGCCTCGAGGCCGTCCAGCACGGGCATCTGCACGTCCATCAGAATCAAATCGAAATCGCCCTCCCGCCACCTGCTCACGGCATCCGCGCCAGTTATCGCCAGGGATACCCGATGGCCCGCTTTCTCCAGCAGCGCAATGGCCAGCTTCTGATTCACTGGATTGTCCTCGGCCACCAGTATGCGCAGCGGAAATGCGGCGGCGGTCTCGCTCGTCGACGGCGGAGGAGCTACCGTTTCCGCCTGCGGCTTTCANNGACCTCGAAGCCATCCATTCCCGGCATCTTCTCGTCGAGCAGAACCAGGCGATACGGGTGACCGGCGACAAACGCTTCTTCCAGCTTCTGTAGTCCCTCCGACCCGGAAGCTGCCTCTTCGGGCTGCATTTGCCACCGCTTCGTGATCTTGCCGAGAACGCACCGATTGGTCGCATTGTCGTCGATGATCAGCAACGACAGCCCCCGCAGTTCTTCCAGCGCCGCGGGCGCGATCCGGCCTGCGCTCGCTGCGGACACTCTCCCGAAACTTATCGTGAAGTGGAACACCGAACCCACCTCGGGCGTGCTTTCCAGCCACACTCCTCCGCCCATCAACTCCACGATCTTCTTCGAGATCGCCAGCCCCAACCC
>PMMJ01000533.1 GCA_003162255.1 Acidobacteriaceae bacterium
GCGGGGCTGGTGGCGGACATTCCGGGACTCGCCGGTAAGCCGATCGAATCGGTTGAAAATGCGTGCGCCTCCGGGGGGCAGGCCGTCCTCTCGGTCATACAGAAACTGCAAGTCGGATGGGGCGATACGGGGATTGCGATCGGCTACGAAAAAATGCGCGACGCCGAAGGCAAGATGGATGGCAAACTCATCGGCCAGGCGCTGGGGTATTTCTCGCATCCCGCCGAACGCGAAGGCAAGGTATACATCTTCCCCCACCTTTTTGCGGAGGTGATGGAGTGCTATCTCAAAGTGCATGGCATTCCCGAAGAACACCTGGCGCAAATTGCCGTGACAGAGTATGCGAACGCCCGTCACAATCCCTATGCGCAGATGCGCAACGTCGAGCTTACGGTCGAACAGGCGATGCAGATCGGCGGTATCAATCGCTACATCGTCGAAGGGTTGCCGCTCAAGACTTACGATTGTTCGCAGATCAGCGACGGGTATGCCGCGCTTATCCTCGCGACTGAGGAAGGACTGGCAAAGCTCGGCGTCGACAAGCGTGACTGCGTCGAGATTGCAGGGTACGCGCAGGCGACCGATCCACTCAAGAAGTCTGGCCGCGATGTGCTTCGTCCCGCGGGTGCGATCAAGGCAATGAAGACTGCTTACCAGATGGCGGGGGTCAAGCCGGATGACGTAAAGGTCGCCGAGATCCACGATTGTTTCACGGTCATGGGAGCGCTGGGCACGGAAGTTTTAGGAAAAGCCGAGTACGGCAAGGGCGCACAGTATTGGGTCGACGGAAAGGCTGCGGTCGATGGTGAATGTGGCATCAATACCTCCGGCGGACTGATTGCGAAAGGCCATCCGATTGGCGCAACCGGGGTCGCGATGCTGGGATGGTGCGCGTGGCAATTGCTGGGCAAGGTTCCACAACCGTTGCAGGTCAAGGGCGCCAATGTTGCTGCGACGTTTAACATAGGCGGACCCATTTGCGCCTCTGTGTGCACGGTGTTAAAACGATAAATCGGGCGCGAACCTCTTTCAGGAGCCTGAAAGCGGCAGTTTCCGATATGAGTCGGAAATCCCAGGCAAAATAGCCCCCTCCGGGGAAACGCGGCCGCGGGTCGATTCCCGGACGATCAGAGTTGGCGCCACCCGCACTATAGAAGGCTTTCTCGTCACCTTGCCTTCAATGCGGTCCATCAAAAGAGTAGCTCCACGCGCGCCAATCTCGTAACCGGGTTGGGACACCACGGTGAGTCTTGGATGAAATGAACGATCTCCGGCAACGTCATCAAAGTTAGCGATCGCAACCTCTTCCGGACAGCGCACCCCAAGCTCTTCAAAGGCCTGAAGGACGCCCAACGCCATGACCCCGTTGGAAACCAATATCGCGGAAGGTCTCGCGCGCCGCAGCAGAAGATCCTTGGCCAGCAGATACCCGGAATTCTCGCGAAAGTCACCCTCGAGAATAAATTCCTTCGAGACTGCAATCTTCGCTTCTCGCAGTCCGGCTTCGTAACCTCGAAGGCGCTCGCGTGCAACTCCCAACTCGAGCGGCCCCGTGATGATTGCAATACTCCGATAGCCAGTCCGTATGAGGTGACGCACGCAGTCTTGCGCGCCGCGAACATTGTCCAACAGGACGGCGTCAATTTTTATACCAACAGGAACTCGGTCCAGACACACGATGGGAATACCGGATTCGATTGCTTTCCGAATATGGTCGATGTCCTTCCCGCGGGTGGCTACGAGCAGTATCCCGTCCACTCGGCGGGAGCGGAGAGCTGACACGACCCGGCGCTCGCGCTCCATTTGTTCGTCGGTATTCGCCGCCACCAGAAGAAAGCCGCGTTCCAGAGCCATGTCCTCGGCGCCCCGCAGCACTTGCGGGAAGAAAGGGTTGGTGATATCGGGGAGTACCATGCCCAACATAAACGTCTGGTTCACCTTCAGGCTGCGAGCAATCTCATTGGGATGAAAATCAAGGTCGTGAATCGCGGCCTCGACCCGCGCTCGCAACGCGGGACTCACTCGCACAGTTCCCCGAATGACGTTAGAGACTGTTCCTGTCGATGCTCGAGCCCGTTTCGCTACCTCTACTATCGTTGCCATAATGTCTAATGAAGAGTTCGACCTGGGCTGTTAGGTGTTCCTAACCGCACTGTTATAGTTTGCCATATATGAACGTATTTATAACTGGTCATTCCCTTGGAATCCAGCTGAGCAACCCACTTCTAAACCAGAGTTAACGCCAGCTTTATAACCGAAGCAGGTGGAATTTGAATCGTGACCGTCTTTCCCGTCGATGACACGTCTTTCCGCTGAGGAATTACTTCATTTCGCTGATCGAAAGTGTTACGAGCGTGCAGGTCGGAACTGGTAAGCACGGTCGCCGTTCCCGACCTTATATCCGCGCCGCGAACTGTGATTTCCGTCTCCCGGGTTTCGCTGACGTGCGGGTTGACGACCGTCAGCACCAAGTCCTTGTCGCGCAGGGATGCGGAACTCGCCAATCCCCAAAAAGAGGCCGGCTTGCCATCGCGCACATAGCTGGCCATAGGCACCGAAACGATGGTCCGCACTGCCTGACCGTCCTGGTGCGCGGCGTACATTCCGAAGACATGGCCCACCGGAGTTACGCAGAACTTATCTTCGTTTGCAAGGAAAAGACTGTTCAGGCAATTAATCAGCTGTGCTGGACTCGCCAGGGCGACTTTGTCCGCATGCCGGTTGAAGATATCAAGCGTCATGGCGCTGAACACAGCGTCCCTAAGCGTGGGGACCTGCTCCAGCAAGTTACTCGGAGTAAGCTGACTGCCCGGGCGATACCACGGGCCCCATTCGTCAACCACCAGTTTGACCTTGTGATCAGGATCGAACTCCCGCATCGCTTGCCAGTGACCTTCGATGAGCAATTCCAGCCGGTTCCCTTCGCGCAATACTTCGTACCAGTCCTGGACATCGAACTTAAGCGCGTCGCCCTTGCCCTCATCCCAGTCCTCAGTACGCCCCCGGCTCAGGTTCCAGGAGTAGTAATGGAGCGCCCAACCGAAGATAGAGCCAAATAGGCCCTTATCCTTGCGAGCGATCTCCTCAAAGAATCCCCGCGTCCATTGCCATTCATCCGTATTGGGGCCAGACGCAATGAACGACAGCGGCTTCCCGTATTGCGGCACCCAAGTGGCATAGCGGCGGAACTCGACGGCATATTCCTGGGCGGTAAAATTGCCGCCGCATCCCCAGGATTCATTTCCCACTCCCCAGTAGCGGACGTCATAGGGTTCGGCGGAGCCTGCGGCAGCGCGAGCCTCCGACAGCGTCGTACTTCCAGCAGGCGAGTTGCAGTATTCCACCCAGCGATAGAACATCTCCGCCGGCAAGCTGCGGACATTGGCCGCCAAATAGGGCTGACAGCCGACCGCCTTGCAGAAGCGCATGAACTCATCCGTGCCGAAGCGGTTGGACTCATAGCGATGATTGGCGGGAGAAGCGCTCGTCTCGGCCTCCTCCCAAAAATTAGTTCTTCGCGGACGCTGCTCCACCGGACCGACTCCATCGCGCCAGTCGTAACTGTCCGCAAAACACCCGCCGGGATAGCGCACCACGGGAGCCTTGATCTTTCGCATTTCGTCGACAAGGTCTTTGCGGATGCCCTTGATGTTTGCGATCTTCGAGCTTTCGCCGACCCACACGCCATCGTAGATCACTCCGCCAAGGTGCTCGAGAAAGTGTCCGTAGATATTCGGAGAGATGGTGCCCAGGACTTCTCCGAGCAGGACCTCAATACGAGAATCGGCTGGGCTCGATCCAATTACGCCCGACAACCTCGCAGGTCTCCCAAGAACGAACGCTACTGCGCCCATCGCGCTGTTGCGCACGAACTCCCGTCGTCCAATCATGATCGTGCCTCCACTCGTATCGATGAAGCGTGGCTACAAGAAAGTGCGGCTCCAGAGCAGGGGATCTCCGTGGTTCGCGGGGAATCCATTGCGACTCCCCGGAATTGCTCAGAAAATAAACTTCAAGCCGAATTCTCCGATCCGTCCGTTATGAACTCCACTGGGGTGCAGGAAATTACTGGGGACCTCTCCATTGTCGCTATTTCCATTCACGCAATCGTTGGAGCCAGAGTTCGTCGATCCGGTGTCCGTCACATAGCCACAAGTGGTGTTGTTTATGCCAGTCCATTGCGGATGGTTGAAAACGTTGAAACCCTCGGCGCGGAACTCTAATGCTTTCGATTCCCCTACTTTGAAGCGCTTGAACAATCCCATATCAAAATTGAGCCGGCCCGGTCCGATCAGAGAATTGCGCCCCGAGTTGCCAAACGTGAGACCTGTGGGTTGCACGTAAGCTCCGGGATTGTAAAGCAGCGGACCATACACAACGCCGGGTACCAGGTCGAAGTGTGGCTTGGGGCCGTGCGGGTTCCCGACAATATCGGCAAAGGAGCCCGAACCCGCGTCATTTGAGACCCCAGCGTTGTCATAATCACCGCCATTAAGAATGCTGACCGGTTCGCCAGTCTGCGCGGTGGTGATGCCCGATAGCTGCCAACCTCCGAGCAGCGATCCCTTTAAGCCCGTTGAGTGCTGGAAAATCGGCAGATTGTAGATGTAGCTGACGGTAAAAATGTGACGCTGATCGTAGTTGGAGCTGGCGTAATAAGAATTCAGCTTGTAGGAATCGACAAACGTGGTGTCATACCGGTCGGAAGAATTGTCAATCGAGTGACTATAGGTGTATGCGAGCGTGAGCTGAAGTCCACCCGCATTCCTCCTGCCGGAGACTTGCAGCGCGTTGTAGTTGGAGACCCCTCCGCCGATAATGCCATAGATCGCGTCGTAACCCGCATAGGGGCGGTAATAATCTGAATCGGCGCCGCATGCGACGTTGAGATTGATTAGAGCCTGACCGGTGACTGGAGTTCCATTGTCGAGGTAGTTATAGCCGTTCGATACATTGTCACAGTCTGGGCCGGAGATGATTTGCCCCGGCAAAAATGGGTTCTGACTGGCGGGGGTGGAATGAATCTGATTGCCATCCAGTTGCCGTGAGAGATGAGTGCCTTTGCTACCAACATAAGCCACAGTCAACAGCGTATTGCGTGCCAACTCGCGCTGGATATCGAGATGGTATTGCTGGACATAAGGCCATTGCGTCTCGGTTGTAATGGAGGTGATGGTCAATGGATATATCAACGGTCCGCCACCTTGCGCCGCACCGCCAATGTTGGAGTATCCCGATATAAATAACTGCAGCGACTGAAGGAGGAGAGGAGGATTGCCTTCGAGCGACTCGGTATTGGCATCGTTTCCGTTCGCATGTTCGAAGAAGATTCCGTAGCCTCCGCGAATCGCCGTTTTCCCATCTCCTTTCGGATCAAACGCGAAACCGATCCGCGGCGCCGGATTGAATAGGTGATCGGACATGCAACTTCGGTGCACTCCGTTATAACCGCAGTGCACCATTCCGGTCATGTTGCTGACGCTTTGTCCGGAAGGGAAATCCAGCGCCCCAGTATCCGGATCGATAATGGGAGCGTTGGCTGCGACGTAGGCACTTGGTTCGAAGTTGTAAGCCCGTCCGTAGCGTTCGTAATAGCTGCCATACAGGCTCACTCTCAAGCCCAAGTTCAGAGTCAGCCGCGGGGTCGCGCGCCAGTCGTCCTGTACAAATGGTTCCAAGACCTTGTAGCGGTTGTAGTACTTCACGTTTTGATTCGGTTGATAATAAGAATTAACATATCCGACCAGCATATCCGCGAAACCATTGCCCGTGCTGGACGTCGGTCCTCCGGAAGCGTTCTGCTGATTGAAGGCAACATTCGGATTGGCGAAATATCCGAGCTGCCCGTTGGGTTCTTCTTGCGCGGGCTCGTTCTTTTGGATGGCGGCGAAGTAGGCGCCGAATTGTATGTTGTGTTTACCTTTGCTCCAGGTCAAATTGTCATGGTAGCTATAGGTGGGGTTCGAGTTAGTCCATGGCAAGTAACCTGGATCGACGTTGATCTGGAAGTTTCCAACACCCCCAATACCAAACGATGGAAGCGTTCCGTTAAAGCCATTTTGGAAAATCCCCGGCATGGTCATGGTCGCGGGGCGTTTCCAGGCACTTCCCGTATTGAAAAGGATCAAGTGATTGGCCCCATAGCTGAAGACAAACTCATTCAGCAACGTGGGGGACATGGTGGAGGTCAAAGTCGTCACGATACTGATTCCAGGGCCCTTCAGCGTTCCGCCGATCGACGGCACATTCGTCGTGTCTTGAGTCCATGGTGAAATGGGGAAATCCTGCTGCCATGAATCATGGATGAAGCGGAAATTCGCACGCAATTTGGAAGTGATGTTGTCGTCGACCTTAATCAGTTCCTCATGCCAATTGGCGGGCGAAGAAAACGTGCCGAAAAAATTATGCCCGTGGTTCGGCAGCGGAATATTTGCGACCAGCGGGTTAGTGTTGGCTGGATCCAGCAGATTAGGCGGAAGCGTGTTATTGGGAAAACCGAGATAATAATTATCGTTGTTGGAATCCGTACCTGCCAGGGTGAGTGCGGGACAGTTCGGGGACACCACCTCCATGCCGTAGGGAGTTTGAACGGTGCCCGTGGCGTTCGATCTCACGAATGGCACGTTAACGGCCGGGCAGTCCTCATTGAAGTTTCCGGCCCGTTCCTGCGCGTCAGGGAGGAATTGGCCGGGGTTGTTGTAGACGTACGGGTAATTTTGCCGGCGAAATTCCTGCGACCAAAAGAAAAACAGCTTGTCCTTCNNCCTTCTTGATGGGCCCGCCCAGGACGTATCCGAAATCATTCTTGTTGTAGTAGGTTTTCGTCGATCCGGGCAAGTCGAAATAGTTATGGGCGTTGAAGGCGGCATTACGGATGAATTCGAATGCCTCGCCATGGAATTTATTGGTGCCTGACTTAGTCACCGCTTCAATGGTCCCGGATCCGTTGCGGCCATATTGCGCGCCGTAGGTCGAAGTGAGGACTCGAACTTCAGCGAGGGCGTCGATGTTGGGATAGACGTTAATATTGGCATTGCTGCCGCTATCGAGAATTTCGCCACCGTCGATTTCCCAATTGTTAAACTCAGTGCGGCCGCCATTGACGGCATAGGACACACTGCCCTGCGGTCCAACGGTTCCTTCGTCCTGGGTGGTCTGATCGCTGACCCCCGGGATGAGTTTGATGAGCGTGGTGAAATCGCGGCCGTTCAGCTCCANNCCCGCCATTTCAGAGGACTGGGTCTCAACTTTGCCGGCGGCGTTGCCTTCCACGACAATCTCGCTGGTCACTTTGCCAATCACCAGCTTGGTGTCGACGCGAAGCTTCTCTCCGACTCGAAGAATCACCTTCCTAGCTTCATATTTTTCAAAGCCGGGCGCTGTGATGACGATGTCGTAAGTGCTGGCGCCGAGGCCGCCAACAAAGTAGTTACCGTCGCTGTTGGTGACAGTACTCCGGCGAAAGCCCGTGGTAGGATCGCTCACCGAAACTTGCGCCCCAGCGACCGCTGCGCCGGTGCTATCGACGACAGTGCCGGTGAAGGAGCCGGAGGACTGCGCGAAGAGACGTGCGGAAAGAAAACAAACGCAGAGCAGACGCAATACTGACCAGGATTTCAAATGCATGATCTGTCCCCTTTTGATGGCCTCATACTTTTCTCGCCGGCGAGGACATCCACTTGCTACCTGCATTATTTACATTCGCGCCTCTAGTGGTCTGCCGGCCGATCTCGGGGTGCTTCACTCGAAAAGACACCACGATTCACAACACATTTGAAACGCTTCAAAGCGACTGGCCATCGTGCGGCAAATCGACTTCCGGTGTCAAGCTAAAAAACCCGGCCGACAGACACTACTCGCTCGGTTTGGCTATTTTCGGCGTTTCCATCTCTGCTCAGACAAACTCAAATGGCTGGAACGTGCAGGACAACTGCCCCCGCCCCTTTTGGATGGGGGCTATCGATCGACGATTGCGGGCTTGAATGTGGCGATCAATTGAAAGCTTCCAAAACTGCTTCCGATCGGGCTATACTCGGTGGGCAACACGAGCTCTCATTGAATTATGAATCATTTTCACTGCTTTTTCCGGCGAAGATCACGCCCGCTGGCGATGGCTTTGCCTTGCAGTATGCTCCTCATCTGCTCCCTCGCATTTGCAGGTCAGCCTCCGCAATCCCTGGAACTCTCGCGACCCATTCGATCATGGGAGTTTGTCTCGGCCTTAGGCACTCGCGCCGGAATCTTCGGGACTGAACAAGGAACACTCGAAGCGTGGGTCTATCCGTTAAAAATCCTGAGCGATTTTCATCTGCGGTTCCACGTCGATGGCACCGTCCTGCCCGCGGAAACTCTGGCGCGAACTTTGATTGTTCGCCCTGAGTCCGCCACGATTGTCTACGTCAGCGACGGTTTTTCCGTACGCGAGACTTTGTTTGTCCCCGTGCACGAACCGGGGATCGTAATCGCTCTGGAAGTCGATACAAACCGGCCTCTGGAGATTGAGGCAGTCTTCGATCGCGACTTTCAGCTGGAATGGCCGGGCAACGTCGGGGACACAAGCGGAGAGTGGGATCCTGCCCTGCGTGCCTTCCATTTCGGAGACGAGGCGGGAAGGTTTGAAGCCCTGGTTGGCTCTCCATCCGCTACCAAGACTTCCGAAGAGTACTCGAGCAACTACTTTTCCTCACGCCATGACTCTTTTGTTCTGGGCACGACCGAAAAAGGGACGGACACGAAGCTCATCGTGATGGCCGCGTCTTTCACCGGCCACGCGCCGCTGGCAAGCCTCTACGACCACTTATCGAAGGATTATCCGGAATTGCTGCGCGGCTCCGCCGGATATTACCGGGACTATCTGGCTCGCACCGTGAGCCTTCAGCTCCCCGACACACAAATCGAAAGAGCGTATGACTGGGCGAGGGTGAGCATGTTGCAGGGCGTGGTGCAGAACCCATTCTTGGGGGAAGGCCTGGCTGCCGGATTCGACGTATCGCATGACGACCAGCGCCCCGGTTTCGGCTGGTTCTTTGGCCGGGACTCGGAGTGGACTTCTTTGGCGCTGGATGCGGAGGGCGATTTCTCCACCGCGCGCAATGCCATGGATTTCATCAGTAAGTATCAGCGTGCCGACGGGAAGGTCCCCCACGAAATCTCTCAGAGCGCCAATTTTCTGGACTGGTTCAAGAAAACACCGTTCGCATACGCGTCTGCGGACGCCACGCCTCTCTTCATCATTGCTGTGAACGATTACGTCACGCGCAGCGGCGACGTTGAGTTTGCCCGGCAGAAATGGGACAACCTCTGGAGAGCGTATGAGTTTCTCCAATCCACCCACGATGCGCAAGGACTCGCCCAGAACGCCGGCGTGGGTACCGGCTGGATCGAAGGAGGACCGCTCTATCCGGCGAGGATTGAGCTTTATCAGGCATCATTGGGACTCGAAGCCTTGCGCGCACTTTCTCACCTCGCTCATCTCTTGGGCAAGGAAGATCTCGGCCAGCAACTCGCGCAGACTTTCGAGCGGCAAAAACCGATTTTGGATAAAGCTTTCTGGTCCGATGATAAACAAATCTACACTTATGCCCTTGATGCAAATAGTAACGACAAGAACCGCAAGCGTGTTGACACCCTGAGTGTCCTCGCCGCGGTTCCCATGTGGTTTACGCAGCTTGATGGAGACCGAACTCGAAGTATGATTCGGCAGCTCGCGGGTCCCGACCATCAGGCCGACTGGGGCATGCGAATTCTTTCTTCTCACGACCCCAGCTACGATCCCGGTGGATACCATTTCGGATCGGTGTGGCCGCTGTTTACCGGCTGGGCCTCGGTTGGGGAGTACCGTTATCATCGCCCGCTTCCCGCCTATTCGAACTTGCGCGCCAACGCGTTGCTTACGTTGGATGGATCGCTCGGCCACGTCGCCGAGGTTCTTTCCGGTAAGTACTATCAGACGCTGGCGACAGGATCGCCTCACCAGATCTGGTCGGCGGCAATGGTGGTCAATCCCCTGCTGAGCGGCCTGTTTGGTTTGCAAACCGACGCTGCCAATTGTCATTTGGATTTCGCTCCTCACGTCCCCGCAGACTGGAGCTCGTTTTCCATCAATAACGTGCGCCTCGGCGCGGTGGCATTGAACCTGAATTATGAGAGGACGTCCGCGCGTATTCGGTTGGAAGTACAATCGACCGGTAGCGGACATTGTTCGGTCGAGTTTTCGCCAGGGTTGAGTTTGCGCGCGAACGTTACAGGAGTTCGACTCGATGGCCGTGCGTCGCCGTTTCACGTGGAAGCGAATTCATCGGATCAGCATGTCACCGTGAATATTCCGATTACCGGTGGCCGAAATGTCGTCGAGATTCAAGTGAAGAACGACTTTGAATTGAGCGAGTCGTCGACTCTTCCGACCCTGGGGAGTACAAGCCACGGATTGCGGGTGCTTTCCGAATCGTGGACGCCCAACCGGGATGCTTTAAGCCTTCAGCTCTCGGGCGCGGCCGGAGAAAGCTATGAGCTCACCGCCTGGAACCCGGGTCAGATTTCTTCCGTGGAGGGCGCTGTGCTTGAGAAGACGAGTGGGGAAAAAGCTCAGGTCCGCGTGGAACTTCCAGCGACTGCGCCGGGAATCGATCCGCAAGCCACGGTTGTCTTTCATTTTGCCGGAAGATAGGCGGCCACTACTTTCGGGTTTTTTGAACGTTCGCTCTTGAACATCAAGTTTTTAACACGGAGACGCCAATGCTTCGAAATCTTAGGCTGCTAGCTTTACTCATTGTAAGTGCGTGCGTTTCGACGTCCTTCTCCCAGGCGCAAACCCGTACGCTGGACTCGGAAGGCCATCAATGGTGGCAAAATGCGGTCTTCTATGAAATTTACCCGCGCAGTTTTGCCGACAGCAACAACGACGGTATAGGAGATCTCAAAGGCATCGACTCGAAACTCGACTACCTGAAGGATCTTGGCGTGGATGCGCTTTGGATCTCGCCATGTTATCCGTCGCCCCAGGTCGACTTCGGCTATGACGTTTCCGATTACGAAAACATCGACCCCATGTATGGAACGCTGAAAGACTTCGAGCATTTGGCGCGCGACGCGAAGAAGCATGACATCCGCATCATCATGGATTTTGTTCTCAACCATACTTCCCCACAGCACAAGTGGTTCCTCGATTCAGCGTCATCGCGCACTTCGGCGCATCGCGACTGGTACATCTGGCGCGATAGCAAGGCGCCCGGAGTCCCTCCCAACAATTGGCTCTCCGGTTTCGGCGGTTCAGCCTGGCAGTTCGATCCCAAGACCGGCCAGTATTACTATCACTTCTTCGCCATCGGCCAGCCCGATCTTAACTGGCGTAACCCCGCCGTTGAAAAAGCCATGTTCGACGTTACTCGCTTTTGGTACAAGCACGGTGTTTCCGGGTTTCGACTCGATGCCGTCGACCTCTTATTTGAGGATCCGGATCTTCACGACAACCCGCTTTTGGAAGGCAAGAACGAGTTCGGCGACGCCAACATGCAGAATAAGTACAACGACAAGTTACCTGAAGTTCACACGGAACTTAAGAAACTGCGCAAGGTTGCGGACGAGAATAATGCGGTTTTAATTGGGGAGACTTACACCTCAAATCGAGACGAACTCAAAGAATATTACGGCGATCACAACGACGAAGTTCAGATGCCGATGGATTTCATGTTCTGCACAGTCGACAAACTTTCCCCGGCCGAGTTCCGAACCCAAATCGCAAATGCCGAGTCCACCGGCGGCTGGCCGGTCTACGTGATCGGCAATCATGATATGCCACGGTCGTACGAGCGCTATGGCGACGGCAAGCACAACGACCAAATCGCCAAGCTGATGGCCGGGATGTATCTAACTCTTCGCGGCACGCCAATCATGTACTATGGCGAAGAACTGGGGATGGAGAACAACGATCCAACGCGCAAGGAGGATGTGAAAGATCCGATTGGCATCGCCGGATGGCCCAAGGAAAAAGGCCGCGATGGTGAACGCACTCCCATGCAGTGGAACGATTCGCCCAATGCCGGATTCAGCCAAACAACTCCATGGTTGCCGGTTCCAGCCAGCTACAAAACTCATAATGTGTCGGGCGAACTTGCGGACCCTGCCTCGGTTTTGCAGTTCTACAGGCACCTGTTGGCGCTTCGGCATCAGGACCACGCCTTGTTGTATGGGGACTATGTGGCCCTGAATCAGGATAACCCCAACGTCCTCTCATATCTTCGCCGCTACAAGGACGAAGCCGTGATTGTCGTTCTTAATATGTCAGCGACGGCGCAGCAGGTTAGCTTCGATCTCTCCGGAGAGGGCTTCCCTTCCGCGAAAGCCACTACGCTGCTAACCACCTCAACCGGGGCACCGGGCGGCCAGTTGAATCAGGTCGCCTTAGACCCATTCGCGGTTTACATTGGGAAAGTATCTCGATGAAATATACTCAAGCGAACGCTTTCATTGGCAGCGCACTCACCTGCCTGGTGATGTGCCTGATGATGTCCACATCGGTCTTGGCCCAGTCCGAGGGCGGTCAGAGCGCCCTGCTCTCCGGCCTTATTTCACCGCACACTTATGTGCAGAAACGAGCGTCGAGTTACGACCGTACCGGCGGCAATGATGACTTCTTCAAGATCGCTCCGGGAGGTACGCTTACCATACTCGACGAATCCGGACCAGCAATCATTACCCACGTCTGGATCGCACTCGGTGCGTCGGAGAGATATCACTTGAAGAAGCTGGTTCTACGCATGTATTGGGACGACGAAACCTCGGCGAGCGTGGAGACTCCACTTGGCGACTTCTTCGGCCTGGGTTTGGGAGACTACTTCCAATTTGCATCTATCCCCCTGGCTGTGGCCCCGGATAAAGCGCTGAACTGTTTCTTTCCGATGCCCTTCCGCAAGCGAGCCCGGATCACAATCACCAATGAAGGGAAGGAAGATGTCGACTCGTTTTATTTCAACATCGACTACCAAGCGTTGAATAAAGACCTTCCCGCCGACACCATGTATTTTCACGCCCAGTACCGTCAAGCAACGCCAGCGAAAGGCTGGACAAATCAGTGGGAAGCAAACGACGCGGCAGCCATAACTGCAAAGAAGAATCTTGACGGAGAAAATAACTACGTGTGGCTGGAAGCCACCGGCCAGGGACACTATGTGGGCGTCACTATGTCTATTCTCCAGAATCAGGACGGCTGGTGGGGTGAAGGCGACGACATGTTTTTTGTCGACGGGGAAAAGCGTCCTTCTATAAATGGCACAGGATCGGAAGATTACTTTCTTGGCGCATGGGATTTCGGAGAACAGGCTTTCTCTTATGCTTCATTCGGGGCGCCAGTGAAAGGCGCGGAGCTTGCGGGCAGCCACTCCTCTGTATATCGCTTTCATCTGGATTCGCCCATCCCATTCACCAAGTCTCTACGAGCAACGATTGAACATGGCCATGCCAATCATCGCTCCGACAACATCTTTTCGGTCGCCTATTGGTACCAGAAAGANNCCACTCCGCGTTTCCTCCACTGCCCGCAGTTGAGCAACGCCTGCCCCGAATCTATCCCGTGGGAGGCCCTGGAAATGCCGCGAAATAGCCGTTTCGATACGATTGGATAGGAATGGAATGCGACGTCTTCGATTCTTGATCACGGTTAGTTTCTGTTTTTGCGCATTGCTCTCCCTGGCGCAAGAGAAGGTTGCACCGAAACAGCCACTGGTCGTGGGCTACTTCCGAGGGGATAGCATGCGGCGTCAATTCTTCTTGAAGAATCTAATCACACAAGGCGCAACCTCCATACTTGACCAGATCAATTACTCGCAGGGAAATGTTGCGGGCAGTGAATGCATAATCGCCGACCCGAATGCGGATCTCTATTACACATTTTCCAAGAGCGATAGCGTCAATGGCACAGCCGATACGCCCCAGATGCCGCTGCGGGGAAACTTCCATCAGTTGCAGGAACTCAAACGCCTCTATCCTCACATCAAGATTCTCATCTCTCTTGAAGGAAATCCAGATGTGTTTGTCGAGGCGGCACAACCTGCGAATCGCCATCGCTTTGTTGCCTCCTGTATTGACAGATTTATCAAGGGCAATTTGGCCGACGGGATCGAGGCTCCAGGCTTATTCGACGGCATCGATATTGACTGGGAGTATCCCAAGGAGGACGACAAATTCAACTTCATCGCCTTACTGGGAGAATTTCGACGCCAACTCAACACGGCCGGTCCGAATCTTNNTGACCGCCGCCATGGGCGACGGCCGCAACACTTATCAGCATCTGGACATGAAAGCGGTTGCCTTGTACGTCAACCAAGTCGGAGTCATGAACTACGATTACGCCGGTCCGTGGAGCAAGAGAACCGGACTCGTCGCTCCACTCTACAGTTCGCCAGGAGACGTGGAAAAAGGCGGGGATGTCGAGTCCACCATTCGAGGCTATAAGGACGCGGGTGTGCCCGCACACAAAATGCTGCTCGGCCTTCCGTTCTATGCATACTCGTGGAATCAGGTTTCAGACACCAATCACGGACTGTTTCAGTTAGGCGAGCCCGTGCGCGATGATTCTTCCTATAACCACATCCTCTCCATCCAAAGCAAATTCACCACGTATCGGGACCCCAAATCAATGGCCCCATGGCTTTTCGATGGGTCAACGTTTTGGACTTATGACGATGAAATATCCATCGCCGCAAAGCTTGAGTATGCG
Source organism: Acidobacteriaceae bacterium (assembly GCA_003162255.1). Classification (GTDB taxonomy): domain Bacteria; phylum Acidobacteriota; class Terriglobia; order Terriglobales; family Acidobacteriaceae; genus Acidiflorens. The sequence continues at coordinate 14,714 of PMMJ01000533.1, forward strand.
AAGCAGCAAGCTCTGGGTGGAGTAATGATCTGGGAACTGGGTGGCGATACTTTGGACGGGAAGTTGCTCAAGACTATCTCTGACCAATTCAAAAGTCATCGAGATGTGGAGCACGAGACGCCGTAAGTTGAAGGAGTCATTCTTGAAGAAAACAGTCCTGCTTTTTGGATGCTTTCTTGTATACGTGGTTTTCGTAACTCTGTCCACGGCACAGACTATCCAAGTCGATATCACTCCAGCCCACTCGACCAATCACTTTCGTCCTAATGAGACCCTCGGCGCTGGTATCGATCGCATTCCGCCGGAAGCAATCGACAGCGGATTGGCTCAACCGAATTTAGGGAGAGCGCTGGCTTCAGGCTGGCAACCTATCAGCTATCGTAACAATACCGAACTATCCATTGAGGCATGGCATTGGAATCCTCAGGGCACATGGAGCGAACCTGGCCAGAAAGGGTATTTTACCGGCTCGGCAACGCCTGGCGAACCCATCCGCTACTCTTATGGATATTCGTTGCCCCATCGTGGTTTTACGCGGAATGATGGCACGCCTAACGCCGGCTTTTCTCGCATTACGGATGGCGATGACAGTAGTTATTGGAAGAGTAATCCCTATCTTACTCAACATTTCACCGGGGAAAGCGACTCTTTGCATCCGCAATGGGTGGTGATTGATCTGGCCCAAGTGCAACAAGTCGACAGCATCCGCATAAAATGGGCGGAACCCTACGCCACGCGGTTCCTCGTACAGCACTGGATCGGGGATGATCCCATGCACGCGCCCACTCGGGGAGTGTGGCAGACTTTTCCACTGGCTGCGGTTGAGCATGGCCACGGCGGATCCGACATCCTTCGACTGAATGCCAGTCCTCTTGCGGCGCGCTTCCTGCGTATCCTGATGACAGAGTCTTCCAACACCTGCGGAGCGGGCAATCGAATCGCGGATCCGCGTGTTTGCGTCGGCTACGCGATCAATGAGATCTACCTGGGAACAACCTCCGCGGATGGCGAGTTTCACGATATTCTGCGGCACACGCCAGATCAGGAACAGACTACGACCTATTGTTCTTCCGTGGACCCCTGGCACGAAGCTTCGGATCTCGGGACAACTCATCAAGCCCAGGTCGGCTTTGATCTGCTGTTCACGAGCGGGGTCACACGTGGTCTTCCGGCTATGATCCCGATCGCTCTGGTTTACGACACACCGGAAAACGCCGTCGCCGAAATCGCTTATCTTGAACAACGCAAGTACCCCATCTCCTATGTCGAGATGGGCGAAGAAATGGACGGCCAATACTTGAGTCCCGAGGACTATGGCACGCTCTACATTCAATGGGCCACTGCGCTTCACCGTCTCGATCCCACTCTCAAGCTGGGCGGGCCGTCGTTCGAGGGCGTGAATCAAGATATCGAAACCTGGCCCAACGCGAGCGGCAAAGTATCGTGGACAGCGCGTTTCATCGACTATCTGAAGCAACACGACCGCCTGCGCGATTTGGCATTTTTCTCTTTTGAACACTATCCTTACGATCCCTGCAAAATTCCCTGGGGTAGCTTGTATGAAGAGCCTCAACTTGTAAGCCACATCATGGAAGTCTGGCACGACGACGGAGTGCCGGCGGATCTTCCCATGTTCATTACGGAATCGAATCTTTCTTCGGGCGCGAGCGAAACGTCGATGGACATCTTTTCGGGGCTCTGGCTTGCGGATTACATCGGTTCGTTTTTGACCGCGGGGGGAAACGGGGTTTACTACTTCCACTATCTGCCACTGCTCATGGAACACGGTTGCAACGATTCGCCGGGGACGTTTGGGATGCTGAGTGTCGACAGCCAATATAAGATTAAGCAGCCTCTGGCCCAATTTTTCACCTCGCAGCTCATTAACTTGGACTGGGTCGCGCCCGGNNGCGCCCGGCGGCGAACAGCACGATGTATATCCCGCCAGGGGCGACATCGACGACGGTGCTGGACACGCATTGGTAACGGCTTATGCTCTGAAACGTCCCGATGGGCAGTGGTCTCTGCTGGTGGTGAATCGCGACCAACAGAATGCACACCGCGTGCGGATCGAGTTTCACAACCAGAGCAGCGGGGAGAGCGATTCATTCTTCGGACCGGTAGAGACCTCCACGTTCGGAAAGGGGCAGTATCAGTGGCATCCGGGACACACGCGTTACGTGGGACATGCCGAATATCAGGCTGAACCTTCGGTGGTGGCAGAGACCTTCGGCAGGGCCGATCCGGATGGACCGGTGCTGCACGCCAAGCAGAATGTCAGCGCCGACACGACTTACGAATTGCCGGCAGCATCGGTGGTCGTGATCCGTGGCAACATTCGCGCGCGGTAGCTGTTACAAGATTCTTATTGTCCGATCTTGCAGATTTGCGACTACCTAACCTTGACATTTACAGAGAGTGCACTCATGAAGCTGAACATATTACATCTTAGTATCTCGATTGCGCTGGTTCTTTCCAGCATGGCGTCTGCCCAGGACACGAATTTTGAACCCGATCATCAACAGATTCCGGCGCCCGATTGTCTGGTTCTGAAAGCGGCGTACGATGGTGGATGGAAACCCTGCACCCATGAGGACCATAATGCCTGGCTGGCTGACATAGGCCGTTGGCGCAGCGAGCGCTTGATTCGCGTTGGCTACGATGGATCGCGCTACGACCTGCCCGAGCTCAAGTGGACGCAGTCCAGTTTCTTTCAGCCGCAGATGATGGTGCAGGACCGCTATTTCTATGATCCGGTTGCTCACCGTTACACCGTCGACCGCTATCTGGACGACCTGGAAAGTCGCTACGGCGGCATTGACGCCGTGCTGATCTGGCCGACCTATCCGAATATGGGCATCGACGACCGAAATCAGCATGACCTGATTCGCAGCATGCCGGGAGGAGTTGCTGGAGTGCGGCAAGTGATCGCGGATTTCCATAAGCGCGGTGTGCGCGTGCTCTTTCCCATGATGATGTGGGACCAGGGCACCCGCGATCCTGGCCAACCTTGGCCGCAAGCGATTGCTGAATTGATGGCGCAGATCGGAGCCGACGGCATCAACGGCGACACTCAAGACGGAGTGCCGCTTGCATTTTCAGCGGCTGCCGATAAAGTTGGACATCCGTTGGTTTTTGAGCCGGAGGACGGTCCATCCGACGAGGCGCTGGCGTGGAACGTCATGACTTGGGGACAGTACAACTTTCCGTTTGTTCCCCTGGTTGACAAGTATAAGTGGCTGGAGCCGCGCCACATGGTGAATATCTCCGATCGCTGGAATCGCGATAAGACCAGCGATCTGCAGTTTGCTTTCTTCAACGGCATAGGTTGGGAGAGTTGGGAAAATATTTGGGGGATCTGGAACGGGATCACGCCGCGCGACGCCGAAGCGACTCGTCGAGTCGCCACCATCGAGCGTGCCGTTGCCCCATTTCTGGTAAGCCCGGGATGGGAACCACACACGCCGATGTTGCGCTACGGAATTTTTGCTAGCCGCTGGCCGTTGCATCAGCAGACTCTTTGGACGATCGTGAACCGCAACGAGTACGACGCGGAGGGTCAACAGATCGAAGTTGAACCAGAAGAGGGAATGCGCTATTTCGATCTTTATCATGGCGTCGAACTAAGACCCGAACGTAACCGGAACGGTAAAGCCGTGCTGAGTTTCAGCATCGAAGCGCACGGCTATGGAGCTTTGCTGGCCACTAAGACGGCTCCGGAGGCGGCCGTCCAGGCGCTCATGTCGAAGATGAAGGAATTGACCGCCAGACCTTTGGCCAGTTATTCTCATGAGTGGACGGTCTTACCGCAGGAGGTTGTGCCCATAGCTGCGACTAAGCCGCCCTCGGTAACACCGGTCGGCATGGTAAAGATTCCCGCTGGGGACTTTGTATTTAAGGTGCAGGGGATTGAGATCGAAGGTTCCAATGACGCCGGCGTGGACGTGCAATATCCCTGGGAGAATTCTCCCCGGCGTTTTCACGAACAGCCTTTGCATCTGAAGTCATTCTGGATCGATAAATATCCAGTTACTAACGCGGAATTCAAGAAATTCTTAGACAGCGCTCACTATCATCCGCAGGATGACTTAAACTTCTTGCGCGATTGGAAAGACGGAAGCTTCCCTGCTGGGTGGGAAAACAAACCTGTGACCTGGGTTTCTTTGGAAGATGCGCGGGCTTATGCAGCTTGGGCGGGCAAGCGTCTGCCGCATGAGTGGGAGTGGCAATACGCGGCGCAAGGGAGCGATGACCGCAGCTATCCCTGGGGAAATGACTGGAACGCAAGCGCGGTTCCCCTGCCGGACAAGAGCCGCACCATGCGCGGACCGGATGTAGTGGATGCGCATCCGCCAGGAACAAGTCCGTTCGGCGTGATGGACCTCGTCGGCAATGTGTGGCAGTGGACGGAAGAGTTTATCGACACCCACACGCGGGCGGCGATTTTGCGCGGAGGCGAATACTATCAACCACAGGGCTCGATATGGTATTTCCCTGAGACCTATAAGCTCAACGAGCATGGCAAGTTCCTGCTGACGGCGCCGGGCTTGGATCGTTCGGGTGGACTTGGTTTCCGTTGTGTTCAGGATTCGGAGTAACTGGAGGCCGATCAGACCTGGGAGGCTGCCACAGGTTCACTCCGGCGTCGCTTAAGGCTGGGGAGGGGCGGTCTCATGGCGCGCTCTTTGTCAGGCGGCTCGCCGGGCTCTGCAGGCGGTTCGAGACCTTTGTGGGCGTGGGCACTTGGGTTCTTGGCCTCCGCAGGCACGGCTGTTCCGTCGTCATCATGAAGAACGACGTTAAGGAGCGTACTGTGGACATGTAGATTATCTCCAACGTCGTAGTTGATAAAGCCGAGCTTTCTGAATCGGTTCATAAAGAAGCTAACCCGCGAGCGGGTCGTCCCCACCCTCTCGGCCAGAGTCTCCTGACTTAGTCTGGGGACCGACATTTCCGAGACTCCTTCTTTGCCAAAATGCGCCATCAATAGAAGAACTCGCGCCAGCCGCTTTTCGCTGGAGTTAAAGAGTTGATCGACTAAGTCATCCTGATATCGGATGTTTCGCTTCAGCAAATACTTGAGAAACACGGCCGACAATTTTGGGTGCAGACTCATTGCCAGCATCATCGCCTTCCTCTCGACATGCAGAAGGACGCAGTCGGTTATTGCAGTGGCAGACGACATGCGAAGGGGCTGACCGGCCAAGCCACCTTCTCCGAAGAAATCGGTTTCGCCCAAAATGCCGAGAGTTGCTTCTTTCCCGCCTTCCGATACAACGCTGAGCCGCACCTTGCCTTTTTGGATAAAGAACAATCCGTCCGTCGGCTCGCCTTGCGCGAAGATCGAATTCTTCCTTTGAAAAGACAACATGTCCCTACCCTTCCCAATGGTTGTAAGAAAGGCGTGGGGATTGAAATCGAGTTTTTTCTTCGCGGTCGCGATCTGCTTTGACACAGGGGCCATCCCAACAGGTGGAAATTTCACCAGTGTCAACTATGCGGCAAGGGATGAGTATTTGCTGGTCACTTATGCTCACAATGGACGATTCACAGGAACTCCCATGCCAGCACTGGCAGGGCTGCGAGGTCCGCGATTACCGGCGCCAAGAGCATAGTTGGTCGCTCTGGCACGCAATCTCGGCCTCCTCGGACGCGGCTGGTGTCTATTTCTGCGGTGCGTTGCCAGATTCGGCGGACTCGGCGATGGCGCGAAGGCCGGTCATCGAATCCACGTGGATGCGAAAGAAGAGAGGAATAATAGAATCGCCGCCTAATCTTAACTGACGCTCCGCCAATGCGCTTTGCCACCACCGGTAGCGCTTCCCTAGCAGCCTGCGCGCATGGTCCCGCTCGGCGCTGAATTGGGGCTCGGGCAATTCCTGGTAGCTACCCGTGGCAATCACGCTCATCCACTGGGACTGGTTCGCAATTTGGTCAACCTCCAGACAGACTTTGGGATTCGCGCGCATCCATTCGATTTTTTGCCCGAAGGTCGAGAGGGCGTAAATATAGTCAGGCTCATACACGAAATATATCGGCACCACGTAAGGCTCGCTATCGAGCGCGCAGCCGAGCCTTCCGAGCGAAGCGCTGGCCAGAAACGCGCCACATTCTTCCTGGGTCATTTCATTGATTACCATGGTCCCCTTCNNACCGCCGTTTACCTCGGTCGGAACTCGCCGACCGCTCGTCTTCTCAGATCCGCGCGTGGCCGCACGGTGACCACCGTCAAAATATAGCGGTCAAGATGCGAATACCGGGAAGGGCCGATTATATAGGGAGTGCCCTCGATCTACATAGTCAACCTAAGCATCGGTCGTAGTGGAATTTGAAGGAACCCGCATGGATTCCCCACCGGCACTGTGCAATAAAGAACAGTTTTCCGGGCAGGTGTGCTGTCATAGTTCCGGTTGAGACTTCGCTTGATGGTTGGAGCAATAGAGGCAAGTCCCAGAGGAGAATCGGGAAACATGTCCACAAACAATTCAGTTGTCGCGGTGTATCNNGCGTTCTGGGGAGGTTTCTGGGGACTGTTGTTCGGCTCCGCTATCTTCATGATTCCGGGTCTCGGCCCAATCTTAGCGGCGGGACCGATAGTGGCATGGATCGTGGCCGGGCTGGAAGGTGCGGTGGAGGTAGGCGCGCTGGGAGCGCTGGGAGCTGGCCTCTACAGCATCGGAATTCCCAAGGACAGCATTGTGAAGTACGAAACCGCACTCAAAACAGATCAGCTCCTGCTGATCGTCCATGGGACGGCTGCAGAGGTGGAGAAGGCGAAGGACATCATCGAAACCACGCATCCTGCCGACTACACGCTGCACACAGGCGAACCAGTCGCAGCATAGCAAACGGGGATCAAGAAACGGTGGTGGAAGGGATCGACACCGCGGTGGCGCTTTCGTCGGTCTCTCCGGGGCAAAATATAGCTAAGATGGTGTTGGAGTTGGCTTGAGCCCAAGCCCCACCGGTTTTCTTATGAGCGACATCGTTCTGGAAATCAAAGCCCTTACTCGCCGCTTCGGCACATTTACGGCGGTTGACGCGCTGACCCTTTCGGTCAACGCCGGCGAGGTCTTCGGCTTGCTCGGCTCCAACGGGGCGGGCAAGACCACGACGATCAAGATGCTCACCACGTTATTGGCGCCTTCCTCGGGCGAGGCGCGCGTGGCTGGTTTCTCCATCACCAAGGATGCGGTCGACGTTCGCCGCGCCATCGGTTATGTGCCGCAGGCAGTCTCGGTAGATGGTTCGCTCACCGGCTACGAGAATCTGCTCATCTTCGCCAAACTCTACGGCCTGCCGCATGGCGAGCGGCAGGCGCGCATCCACGAGGCATTGGAGTTCATGGGCCTCACGGCCGACAGTGGCCGCATGGTGGGGCAATACTCCGGCGGCATGGTCCGNNGCGCGCGACGCGGTTTGGAAGCACCTCGTCGATCTGCGGACCAACTACGGCACGACCTTGTTCTTCACCACTCATTATCTGGAGGAGGCGCAGAGCTATTGCGATCGCATCGCGATCATGCACCTGGGCAAGATGGATGCGCTGGGCACCTGCAAAGAACTCGAGACCTCGCTCGGCGGCGACGGCCACACGCTCAATGATGTCTTCGTTCATTATGCCGGCAGCGCCATCGATTCCAGCGGCAACCTCCACGACGTAGGCGCCGAACGCGCAACGGCCCAGCGCCTGGGCTAGCTCACCCCTATGACCGCCACTTTCATTCGCCCTTTAACCGGCTTCATCGAGAAGACGTTCGTCATCACTGAGTTTGAGTTGCGCAAGCTGCGCCACGATTTCACCGAACTCGTCACCCGCGCGCTACAGCCCGCGCTTTGGCTGGTCATATTTGGCGAGGTGTTCTCACGGAGCGGGGCGATGCACACGGGCAA
>PMMJ01000357.1 GCA_003162255.1 Acidobacteriaceae bacterium
CTTGATCGCGTCGAGCTCCTCCAGCACCTCGACCGGGATCGCAAGATTGTTGTCCTCGAACTTTAAAATCGACTGCGGATCGTGCAACAGCACGTTCGTATCAAGAACAAAGGTCTTTACCTTCCCTGTGACCTTGAGCCGCGGTTGAAGAGTGGTGCCCCCGCTCAGGTATTCCATCGATGTGGATAACTTGTGAAGAACCATGCAAGTTTCCTCCGGATTGTCGATGCCAGACTTGCCTTTAATCCGCAATGTCTGGCCTGCCCGCCGGCATTCAGACATCCTTTGGCGTTCGCGACGGATCTCCGGCCGATGCCGGTCCAAATCCCACCAAAAAAGAAGGCAGGCCGCCTACCCCTAAGCGGCCCGCCATTATCTTTCTTTGGTTACCCCAAAATCTCCCGCTAAGCGGGAGAAATGCAGTTGTTCCAACACTGTAAGACGCCACGTTCGCCCAATTACTTCAATCTGAGGAATGCATATTAGTTAATCTTCTTCACCAATGCAGCCAGAACATGTGCTTTCATTGGCATTCGTGAGTAGATTTGCTCCGCGAGCGGTTCGCGACCCGAATCGGTCCCCAGATCCTCATCATGTATTCAGCCAAATTGCGCAGGCTGATGCGCGCGCCGGGCTCCCGCGGGCCAGCCTCGCACAGCACCGGGACGGATCGGCTCCGCTCTTCAAGGTATTGCCAGAGTTCAAGGGCCAGGGAAGTGGACACGGCATGACTATCTGACGATTTTCCCATCGCAGCCTGAACTTTGGCCTCCCAGTAGTGTCTTTCCTCGGCGTGACTTCGCAGGTATTCGAACAGCGTCTCTTCGGTGTGATTCAGGCTCATGTTGCGCACTTTGCGAAATCCACGCCACCGGAACAACAAGGATCTGTTCCCGAAAGCAGCATTGCTTTTGCCGACTGCGTTACCTAAGCTCCACGAGAATTTTAACCCAAGTTCCTACAATGTGGCAAAAATTGAAAGAGCAGCTTCCCGCCGTAATCCTGACCGCGATCGTGGTCGTCGGAGCTTCTTTTTGGCTCCTCAAGACCGTTAATGAAATGTCGATTCGCCAGCAGAAGGAGATCAATGACCTGCGAGCCCAGACCAAAGCGGATATCCAAGCTACTGCCGAGGACACGCGGCACCAAATCGCTGACGTCAACACATTGCTGAAGGACGCGATCCAGAAACGCGCTGCCGATGTGTTCATGACGGAGCAGGAAGTGGCGAAGATGAACGCTGACCGCGTGAATCAGCTCGCCGAGGCCATCGCGCACAAGATTCAGCCCTATAACCCGCTGCCCAAGACGCCTGAAGAAGCCGAGCACCAGCAGAATGAACAGGTCGACAAAGTCTCGGGACGCTTGGCAGAGCGCATTCAGCCCATCCTGGCCGACATGGCCAAGGACCAGAATCTGACCCGCGAACAGATCGTCGCCTACAGCCAGAAGATCTCCGACCAAATCAGCAACGTCCTCACCTCGGAACTCGCAGCCAAGCAGCAACTCAACAACAGTGTCGTCGCAACCCAGGCCGTGGCACGCGACTCGCTCAAACTTTCGCAAGAGGTCGTCGCGCTTTATTTGAGCAGCTTCAAGGACCAATCGTTGATCACCCGCCTGCTCACCCTGCCGGCGAACGTCGTGCGCGATGCGGCCAACCTGAGCATCATCAACAGCAGCGAGAGGAAACAGATGGAGGAGCGGCTGGTCGGCGAAATGAACGTCCTGCAAAAGCGGCTCTCGGATATCGAGGCGCAGATGCCGAAGAAATAGCGTCCACCACCTGCCGACACCGAAGCCACGCGCGATCGCGCGTGGCTTTTTTTTGCGACATAAGAAATCGCCCGCAAGCAGGCGACAACGCCCTCCGAGCGGTTTCAAAGCCCCAGAGCAAGGCCATTGTTCCCCTGCGTGGATGGGGACTAAGCGTCCGGCGCGACGGCAAGTCCACCCCACTGCCTGTGGCGGAGCCCGTAATGCTGCATTTTGCAAGACGCGCTCCTTGGGCTCCCTCATTCTGCAACGCCGATGTTCATGCTGGCTTGATGCTGTTTTTCTTAAGTCACTCTCAATGAATCCATTGCGAATTCGATCATGCGGATGGCATGATTCTGGGTACAGGACGGCATCCAATCGCCATACCCACGATGATCGCCCTCCCTCTTCCGACTCGTTCCTCGTCTCGTGAAACGCACCCGCCCGCGACGGAGGAGGCGCTGCTGGACTCCATAATCGATGCCAAGCTCGTGCAGCGTTTCGCCAAGGGTGACCCGACCGCCTTTGACGAGATCGTCGCCCGCCATCGCGGCAGGATCTACGGGTTGACCCTGAATCTGCTGCACAATCCGGCGGATGCGGAAGAAATCACCCAGGACACCTTCATTCGCGCCTGGCGCGGTTTGGGTCGATTTCGCGGTGAATCGTCCCTCGCCACCTGGCTCCACCGGATTGCTTTGAACCTCGCCCGCAACCGTTACTGGTACTTCTTCCGCCGCCGCCGGCATTGCTGGGTGTCGCTCGATCAACCGCTGCGCGAGGATTCCGCGGCATCCCTGGCCGACCTCGTCGCCGCCCCGGAAGCCGACCCGGCGCAGGAGGCCGCCACCAGCGAGTTCAACAGGCTGGTCGCCGTTTCCATGGCGCGGCTGGATCGCAAGCACCGCGAGATCCTCGCCATGCGCAATCTGCTTGATCTCTCCTACGAGGAGATCGCCCGGACGCTCGGCATCAACATCGGGACGGTGAAAAGCCGCATCGCGCGAGCGCGCGAAAACCTGCGCAGCCTCCTCGCCGAATCGCTGCCGGAACTCAAGCGGACAGCCTCCTTGGCCGATATCTTCATTGCCGCGCGAGCTGCCTACGGGCAGCCCGCCATCACCTGTGCCTGATTCCGCCTTTATACCGCGCCACCGATCACTCGGGAACTTTTCCTCCTGCCGCCTGACCCATTCAACGACCAACCAAGCACCATGAAAACGCCACGCCTTTACCAACGATTTGCCGCGTGGTTTCGCGCCCACCGCCCGCTGCGCTGGGTCGAAGCCATTGCCACCGACTATTCCGCCTGGACCCCGTGGGATTGATTCCACGAGCCCAGATTGACGGCCGCCCGCTCCGGGCCCCCCGTCCAGGTTCCACCTCCTCGAGGACCGCGCCGCTGCCGGCGCGGTCCTTTCTTTTGCAGGATTCATGCAGACTTTGGGGACGCGACGCCCCCGTCGC
>PMMJ01000393.1:0-4155 GCA_003162255.1 Acidobacteriaceae bacterium
GCATACACGGTTCGAATCCCGGTACGGAGTTCGTCGGCCACGACCCACGGACAGTGTTTCGAGAACCGGAAACCATGGCTGCGACGGTCATAGCTCTGCTGATTTGCACGATGCCGATCGCCGGTGCATTTGGAGCGCTTCATGATCAGGTCATCATGATATTGCGGTGTTTCTGCGCTTTGCCGCCCCATTTTCGTTCAACTATAGTTATCTTGGCGATCTTACCATGCTTGACATAAGATAGGTAAGATAACATAAGAACACTATGGATCCAAAGACCAATCCGTTTTCCCCTGGTGCCGGCGCTCCTCCCCCTGAGCTGGCCGGCCGGGCGTCCGTGCTCAGCCAGGCGAGTATAGCCTTGGCGCGGATCAAGGCCGGCCGGTCCGAGCGGAGCCCCCTGCTCGTGGGCCTGCGCGGAGTGGGCAAGACCGTGCTGCTTAATGCCATCGATGCCGATGCAAAGAAACAAGGCTATATCGCCGTCGGTGTCGAGGCACAGGAAGGGAGGAACCTCCCCTCACTTCTGGTCCCGTACCTGCGCAAGGCTCTCTACCAGCTGGATCGGGCCGCCCAGATTTCCGAGGCGGTGAAGCGGGGGCTGCGAATCCTGAAGTCCTTTACGGGAACCGCGAGGTTCACCCAGGATGGCGAAATCGAGCTAGGCGTGGGAATCGCCCCCGAAAAAGGCGTTGCTGACAGCGGCAACCTCGATGCGGACCTTCCCGACCTGATGGAGGCGATCGGAGAGGCGGCCAAGGACCGGCAAACCGCCCTCGCCTTGATCGTGGATGAGATGCAGTACATCAAAGAGCAGGAGCTCGGTGCCCTGATATCCTCGATGCACAAGATCTCGCAGCGGGGCCTGCCCGTGCTGCTGATCGGCGCCGGCTTGCCCCAGTTGGTCGGCAACGCCGGCCGCGCCAAAAGCTATTCCGAGCGCCTGTTTCTCTTCCCCGAGATCGGCCCCCTTGACCCCGAGGCGGCCAAGGAGGCCCTGCAGGGTCCGGTCAAAGAGCAGGACGTCGAGTTCACCTCGGAAGCGCTCGATGCGATTTGCCAAGTAACAAAAGGTTATCCGTATTTCCTGCAGGAGTGGGGCTACCAGTCCTGGAATCTTGCACCGCGCTCTCCGATCACCGCGACGGATGTACAGGCAGCGACCCTTGCCGCCAGGAAGAGCCTCGATGAGAATTTCTTCCTTGTGCGGTTTGACCGACTGACGCCGGCGGAGAAGAACTACCTGCGCGCCATGGCGGAGGGCGGGGCGGCCGCCCAGCGCTCGGGCGCCATAGCCCGCCGCCTAGGCCAGTCGGTGGAACAGGTCGCCGGACTGCGCGGCTCCCTTATCGAAAAAGGCATGCTCTACAGTCCGAAACACGGCGACACCGAGTTCACCGTGCCCCTGTTCGATGAGTTCATGCGGCGGAAGATGCCCCGCCTCGGAGACAGCAAGAAACCCTGACGCGTCCATCCGCATACGCTGGCGGCGACCTACGCCAGCTTGCTGAGACTCCAATAACGTTTCTAACATGCACCCTGAGGCGACCAAGAAAGTCCTCAAAGAATATTGCCCAAGTATTGCCCGAATGGGTACAATTTGCTGCTTTTCCTCAGTTCCTGTCTTTAGGCTTGGAATCTCGTAAGTGAATAGCCGCGAGAGATTACCCGAGCCTTTGGATCGGCATTCCAAAAATAGCACTCGGGGTTCGAATCCCCGTTCTGGCGGATAGGATTTATCCTCACCGCTATTCCGCGCGGAGCGCCACTATCGGATCGACTTTGGCCGCCCGGCGCGCGGGGAAGTAGACGGACAATGCAGCGGCCATTCCAAGCAGACCCACTGACGAAAGGAACACCAACGGGTCGTGTGCTCTGACTTCGAACAACTGGCTTTCCACAAAGCGCGCCAATGCGAACGCCGCGGCGAGACCGACGACAATGCCCGGAACGGACGGTTTCATTGCTCCGACCAGCACCAATTGAGTGATGTCCCGACGCTGAGCTCCCAGCGCGGAGCGAATGGAAAGTTCCCGGGTCCGCTGGCTGATAGCATACGACATGACGCCGTAGATACCGATGGCCGCCAGTGCAATTGCGACCATTGCAAACAAGCCCAGCAAGGTTAACGTAGCGCGTCGGGGGGCCAACGACTGATGGACGGCCTCTTCGAGCGTGCGAACGTTGGCAATGGGTTGATCGGGATCGGCCAGGAGGATGACCTTCCTGACGGTCGCCACGAGCATCGAAGGCGGCAGGGCACTCCGCACGAGGAAGCTGGGATCGTTGTAGAACTTAAACTGAGCCTGAGGACCGTACACGCTTGGGCGAGGCTCGTGTTCGAGGTCCAAGTGGCGCATAGGCGCGACAATGCCCACAATTTCAAACGACTTGCCCAAAAAATCCACATATTGGCCAACGGGATTCTTATCAGGATAAAGGTCCTTCGCCACACGGGCATCGATCACAAGAACCGGCCGCGCAGTGGGAATATTGTCCGCTTCTGTGATAAAGCGTCCACGCAGCAGTGTGCCTCCGATGCTGGGAAAATAGTCACCACTCACACTGGAGACTCCAACCACATACTGCTCGGACGGTTGAGGTCTGTCTGGTCGACTAAGGCTTTCTCCGCGCTCCCGGCCGCTTAGCGGCAAGGAGGAAGACGCACCTACGGATTCGACTCCCGGTAGGGCTCGGATACGTGCGATCAGGTCTTTGGTAAATCGCAGGCGGTCTTCATCACGTGGATATTTGGCCTCGGGAAACGAGAGGTCGAATGCGAGGGTGTGTTGGGGATTGAATCCGGGTTCGACCTTCGTCAGCCGAATGATGCTACGCAGGAATAAGCCCGCCCCGATGAGCAAAACCAGTGTGAACGCGAACTCGGACGTGACCATGAAGGATTGCGACCGCCTTTTTGAACGGGAGGCCGATCCATGATCGGAGTCCTTCAATGCGTGGTTCACATCCGCCCTGGCCGCGCGCCACGCAGGGAGGATGCCAAATAGAATTCCGCAACCGCACGCGACAACAATTGAGAATGACAGGACACGGGTGTCGAGTTGGGGATGCAATACTTCAGGAAGCTGCTCCGCCACCATCCGCTCCAGAAAACGCATGCTGCCGGCTGCAAAAAGCAGGCCTAGAGCGCATCCTGCCAGGGCAAGCAAGAGACTCTCGGTCAGCATTTGCCGGACGATCCGCGACGACTGAGCGCCCAGCGCCATCCTAACCGCCATCTCTCTGGAACGAGCGTTGCCTCGGGCCAGCAGCAGGTTGGAGACATTCGCACAGGCGATCAACAGGACCAGGGCCACTGCGCCGAGAAGAAGGGTGAATATTGGACGGGTGTTCCCCACGAGAATCTCCTGAAGCGAGGTCACGGAGACGCTCCATTTCGCCTTCCATGATGGATACTGGGCATTGAGTTGTTGCTTGATCCCCCGAAGTTCCGTTTGTGCCTCGGANNTGGTCGAGGGAAACCTTGCTGCCGACAACTCCTGCGTCCCCCGCGAAATGACTCTGCCAAAACTGGTGTGTCAGGAGGATGACCTGATTATTGCCGCCTGCGGAAGTTTCCTTGGCATCAAAGTCGCGGCCAACCAGAGGTTCGATTCCTAGCACCGAAAGAAACCCAGCGGAGGCCTGCAATCCGGTTACCCGTTCCGGGGCCCCTGTCCCGGTCAAATTCCGGCGGATGTCTTCGTAGACGGCGAGGTGAGCAAACCTTGTGCTATGTTCCACCCAGTCTTTGAAGGCACCTCCTGAAACACTACCGTTGGGTCGGCCGTCCGGCTGTGTTTCCATAACATCCACGAGCTGATCGGCGTGCGGATATGGAAGCGGCTTGAGCAGTGCCGAGTTGATCACGCTGAAAATGGCGCTGTTGGCCCCGATACCAAGTGCGAGGGTGAGCACGGCAACGGCGGTAAAGCTCGGCGACTTGGCGAGCTGGCGACAGGCAAATCGGACGTCGCGCAAGGAGTTCTCCAACTCCGTCCATCCGCGCTGATCACGGGCGGTTTCCTGGATGAGGCCGAGGTTGCCGAATCTCCGCTGCGCGACATAGCGCGCCTCGTCGGGCGGGAGACCGTCGGCAAGATTGTCTGCAGTCCGCTCGTCGAGATGAAAGCGCATCTCCTCGGCCATGTCGCG
>PMMJ01000393.1:4256-4547 GCA_003162255.1 Acidobacteriaceae bacterium
ACTTGCAGGGCTTTCTTGGAAAGTTGTTCGAGCTTTTGGGTGATGCCCCAGCCGTGGAGTTCTCCGCGGGAAAGGATGCGGAGCACAAGCATGTCGAGTGTGCCTTGGACCAAGTCAGATTTGCTGGCCATGACCGATATCACTTAGACGGTCTAAGCTACATGTCAAGTCTTTCCTTAGACCGTCTCAACAAGATGAATGGACAGCTCTTGCTCCTGATACACAGGAATCCTTGGAATCGTGTTCAGAGATCGCAACTCATGGCGTGCTGCTGTCGCCGACAGGCGTTGC
>PMMJ01000205.1 GCA_003162255.1 Acidobacteriaceae bacterium
TTTACGGTACCAATACATCGCTTCGCCGTAATTTTGAGGCGTGCCTTGCCCGTCGCGATACATCGAACCCAGATTCACTTGAGCTTGCCGGTTTCCATGTTCAGCTGCGTCTTTCATCCGGTACATCGCCTCATCGTAGTCCAGCGGCACGCCCTTCGATTGCAGGTACGCATTCGCCAGATAAACATCCGCCGCCAACCATCCTGCTCGTGCACCGGCGGACGCCATATCCACACCGCGCTGATACCACCTCTCCGCTTCGCTCGTGTCCTTGGGCACGCCGTTGCCGTCGGCATACATGTCACCAATTCGAAAATTTACGCCGGTTATGGCCCCGGCCTCCGACCGAAGATCGCTCCACTGATCCGGCAAATCCGGACCCTGCATGGATGCGACTCTCATGTACCAGCGCAACGCTTCACTGGGATTCTTGTACACACCAATGCCACGTTCGTGCATTCGCGCAACGTTGTATGCTCCCCACGCCGAGCCCATTTCCGAAGCCTTCAGGTAATGCATATAGGCTTCGCTCGAGCTCGGATCGCCGGTCAAACCACTCTCTGCCAATTGACCCAGATAGTCCTCAGCATACCCATCGCCCAGACGCGCGGCGGCCTGAAGGTATCGCAACCCGTTCGCCCCATCTTGCGCGATATCCAAACCTCTAGTCAGCATTACGCCAAGGTCGCACTCGGCCCGCGCGTTGCCCTGGCGCGCTGCCTTCTCCAGCCACGCCCGTGACCCAGCGGGATCGCGTGCGACGCCGCGGCCATCGAACAGGGTCTCGGCAAGTCTGGTCTGCGCCTCCGCGTTACCCATGTCGGCTGCCTTGCGATACAACTCGGCAGCTTTGCCTTCGTCCCGGACCACACCGGAACCGACTCGGTACTTGTCAGCCTGGGAGAGGAATTCCTTTGCGGACGTTTCAGCGTGCGCGCGGGTCGTGTTTGCCGGCCCGGGTGCGCGATCCGCGTGTGGGTGATCAACGACCGTATGTCCAGCCGGCCTTACGGGTTTGCCCGCCGCGCGGGATTTCGAATGGCGGATCTGGAGAATAAGATCGTCGCTCGCTCCCGCACTTCGAAGTTCGTTCTCGACCGTATGGGTCAACTCGAAATCAACTCCGTATTGTTTTACCAGCGCAGCCATGCGTGCGTTCGGTACTGCGGATTTCAGACCGTGTTCGACGTCGGCGGCCGAAAGGGGCCGAGGAGCATGTTGGGCGGTCGGCGTCGCCCGACCCTCGGTACTGCCCACCATAAACAGCAACATGCTGGCGACTAGCAGTGTCGTAACGCGCATTGTTTATCTCCGACTAGCTATGATGTCGTTTTCCGCTTGCATCGCTCGGCGGGCGCGCCCCAGGCGAGCTTTCGCAGCGCCGCTGTTTCCGTCGACTTGCAACGCCCGTTTATAGTTGGCAATCGCCGCCGTGTAATTGCCCTTGTCCATCTGTCGGTTCGCCGAATCGATGTAACTCTGTGCGGCATGTGCCGCAGCTCCACGAGATCCCGCTGCGGGTGTCGTCACGCGGTGTTTCGAAGTCGCCGCCGGAACCCTCGGCGACGCCGCAGTATGTGAGTTCCCGCCCGGCCTCGACGCCGTACGTGTCTTAGCACCACGGTTCGCAGGCGCCGGTGTCATCATTCCGCGCGTCGATTTCGACATCCCCGGAGATGATGCGGCGCGCAAGCCTACCTCCGTCTGAGCTCTGGATCTGTGCTCACTCTGCGCATCCTTCGTCGGCACGACGGTTCTTTCAATTCCGTTCTCTAGGGTCATGGGTCGGATCGTGTCGGCTGAATCCAGATGCGTGACCTCCGCGACCGGAACCAACTGGCCAGTCCCCTCGATGCTCTCCTCTATCTGCGCCGCCTCCTTATCGAACGGCTGCGGCGCCGCTGCCGGCTGCCTCTTCGTGAAGTACCGCTCCTGCCGTTCGCCGCTCAACATCGACGACGCGTTTATCGGACGATTCGTCGCCGTAAGCATTTCTCTGGTTGGAACGATGGGCAGATTGCCGGTGATGATGCGCGCGTCACGAAAAGCCCGCCGGCCCACAGTTTTCGGCGCAGAACGTCCAGTGCCGAAGCGATCCGCCGGAAGCGCCGAGATCGCCTTGCGAATCCGCCCATCTACCGCGGCCAGACTCACATTGGAGAACTCGTTGTCATCGCGCAGTGGGGCGACGACGCGAGTGAGTCTTGTGATGTTGATCGCGTCGGTGACACTGACCCCTTTCAATTGCGATCCGTTCTGTCCGTACCACGGATAGAACGAATCCCCCGGGCCAAGTGGCAGCCAGCCCACCGACCCGAACCCGCCGGAAACTCCAGGGTGGCCGCCGAATCCTAAGAACGACACGTAGGCCGGAGCCCACTCCGGGCGGTAGTTTCCCTCGCCGTCAACCGGCCCCGGCCACCACATCCAGGATTTTCCATTGAGAAACCAGCGGCCGTAGTGATAGGGCGCCCAGCCCCAGGGTTCACTCGAAACCCACGTCCAGCCCCAGTACGGCTCCCAGACCCAGCGACCCGCGCGGTAAGGAGACCAGTCCCCACCCCCCGTCGGCGACCACACCCGCCCGTAGTCCGGTACGTTGACCCAGTGTCCGTAGACATCGAGATCTTCGCTCCCCACGTAGTAGCGATTCGTGTAGTTCCACGATTGAGCGTTGCGGATCACTCCGTCGCGGTCAATGTTCCAGGAATCCCAGCTGTCCATCGCGGGCGCGCCACCGAGCACGTTCCCCGCTTCGTTGGTTGTGCCGCGTACAGTCGCCCCCTGTCCCACCTCCACGCGGGCGCTCCCTTGGGGCGTGGCCATGTCGATCGCTCCCGCGCGCACGATCACTTGCGTCTCAAAGCCGGTCACCTCGACGCGGTAAACGCCGTCTTTGGACGTCGGCCGGATGGCCGCATTCGGCGTGTCGATCTCGACTTCGGCCTCGGAATCCTTGAAGACCGTATAGTAGGCAAGCCCCTGCCAGATCTGAACCTGAATCTGAGCCCGCTGGTTCTGCGCCCGCTCCACGGTTGCGATCTTTGCCTGCGAATTGTTGCCGAGACGAAGGATGTTCGCGTGGTCGAGTTGCAGCT
This sequence comes from Acidobacteriaceae bacterium, assembly GCA_003162255.1. GTDB lineage: Bacteria > Acidobacteriota > Terriglobia > Terriglobales > Acidobacteriaceae > Acidiflorens. The sequence goes on from PMMJ01000205.1 coordinate 3,099, forward strand.
CGGCCCTGGAATTGTCTCCAGTCGAGATCCTGTCGCCGCCGACCAGGGGCTGATTCAGCGCCGCTGCTGCCCAGTCCCCCGTGTCGCCGCGCTGCGTCGCAACGTCGCCCTGGATCAGGCTAATGCGCGCCACTCCAGGCAAAATGTCCACCTGCGCGCTGCAAAGAACAGCCAAGAATCCTAGTGAGAAGACCGGCACCAGAAAGTTGCGTTTCATGCCCACCTAACCGGGAAAGCAGCGTGATCGATGGAGTCTTGAATAAATGGCATTGCAGGTTCCCTGCCAGACTCGCAGCCCCGCAAGCTTTGCAACTCCTTTGCTTGCATAACCCGCACTATGCCGACGTTGTGTTCCAGGAGGATGGACTGGCCGACCTCAGCCACGAGTGGTGGTTTTCGGCCACCGGGCGCGCTCTGTAAGGTTCAACAAATGCATGGTCCTCTTCCTGTCCGGGCTGCGGCGGACCCAGTTGTACCAGGGGAGTTCGGTCCAAGGTACATTGCGGTTCTGACAAACGGGCAGTCTGGCGCTTGTACGCTCGAACCTTTTGAAAGCGCACTCCTGAGAGATGTCACATCCACTACCTCGCGGTACTTTAAATGCAGAGGCTCGAAGGGCTGTCTGCTGCGCAAGCCTCGCCAAGCAGAGGATCACTATGCCCGCTTCCAACGGCCACACGGTACGGCGCAGTTCGAGAGTACCGCTCAAAATTCCGATCCGCGTCACCAGCATGGAGCCCGATGCCCAGTTCTCCGAGATCGGTGAGACGCTGGTGGTCAGTGCTCATGGTTGTGCGCTCCGCTTCCCCCTGAAGTTGGACACCGGGAGTGTCCTGCGCCTACACAGCCGGGGAGGCCGGCAAGCTACAGCGTACGTAGTTTTCTGCCAGTCAATGGGGCCCGACGGACAGGACTTCCGACTGGGCGCACAGCTCGACCGGCCGGAAAACTTTTGGGGATTGGAATCCTGTCCCGATGATTGGCGGGTAGTCGAAATGCCCACGCCCGCCGCTCAACACCCCCCCAAAAAACTGTCGGCCAAGTCCGCTGTTCTGCACCAGCCGCAAACTCCTTCCCGGGCCTCGCGAGACGTTCTCGACAAGCTCGAGGAACAACTCTCCGAGGACCGTTTGCGAGGCATACTTGCCAAACTCGTTCGGCCCATGCAGGCGGAAGTCACCGAACTCCGCGAGAAGCTGGCCGTGAATGCCAAGCGCAACCGCTTCGAGGTGTCCCTTGGATATATTCCGCCTGAGTTGGAGGAGAAGCTATGGGAGCGCCTGCGGCAAGACCTTGGGACGCGCGTCCTGCAGCAGACGCGAGAACAGTCCGCAGAGATTCTCGGATCGGCGAAAACGGCTATCGAGCAAAAGATCAGTGCAGCCCTGACCGAGTTTCGGCACCGTCTTGCCGGTGAACTGCACGCCGTCGAACAACGGGCGCAGGTATTGGCAAAGGAACTCACCACCACGGCGCAACAGCAGGTCCGCACCGGAATCGAGAAATTGCAGCGGCAGGCTTTGGAGTCGGGAGCACATCTTGACGTACAAGGCGAAAAACTCTTGTGTTCTTTGCAGGAGCAACTTACAAACTCACACGAGGTTCACCGCCGAGAGATCGAGCGGATCCAGGCCGATGCCGCTGCGAAAGCGTCTCAGCTTCAGTCCGAAGTGTCGGACCTTGGCCGGACGATATCAGCGCTGAACGAGTCCGTGCGCCGGCTTGAGTCGGAGCTTGACGCGCACTTGGAACGCGTGGCAGGCGAAATCGTTTCCGGTGCGGAAGCTCAAATCAAGGGCGCCGTGGCGCTGGCACTCAAGAACCTGCAAGCACGCGGCTCGAATGAAGTCGAAACCAGGCTCAGCGAGATGTGCGGCCACCTGAGGACCATCCAGAACCGTATTGAAGACTCCTTTTCTGCCTCGGTGACAGCCCAGGGCGAGGAAATAGTCCAGTCGATCGCGGAACAATTCGAGGAACTCGCACAGCAATCCACGGAGAAGTGGCGGCTTGCACTCGCCAAGGATTTGAATTCGGTGGCGAACACTCTGGGCCAACAACTTCGTCAGGAACTCGAACCCGAGGTCGGCCAAAGTTAGAGCGGCGGACGCCACGAAGCCCCTCATGCTGATTTTCTGCTGCTTCTGAAGTGAAGGCCGAGCAGGATCGAAGATGAGGATTATCTCCAACGACTCGCGGCTATGCGCAAGGCTTGGTGACGATTTCTGGAGTTTCGGCGTTGAGGCGAGACCTGCTTGACAAGAGCGCCATTTGTCGCTATCATATGCGACATAATGGTAAACGAACTGCGAGCCGTGGTGAAGGAATTAGGGGGCGAGCAAACCCTGGGTCGCGCTCTTTCCAGTGATCGCGATATGCGCGAGGCCATCCGGGATGGGTTTCCTCCTGCGGTAGTGAAAGAACTGATGCGAACCTCTGGTTTGACTCTGAAAGAACTCGCCAGCGCACTCGACCTTTCGCCCCGAAGCTTGCAGCGCCGTCGTCGCAGCGGAAGACTGGCGCGTTATGAATCCGACAGGCTTTACCGATTGGCTCGCATTGTAGCGATTGCTAATGAATATCTTGGTGACAACGAGCGTGCCATGCGCTGGCTCAAGCATCCCAACCGCGCCCTCGGCGGCCTCGTACCCGTCGCTGCCATCGACACAGAGCTGGGAGCGCGCCAAGTGGAGAGCATCTTGGGCCGCATCGCCTATGGCGGAATTAGTTGAGCCGGTTATATCGAGTCTTACGCAAGACGTTTGCCCGTGCTCCCTTTGACGGCGAAGGCGCCTACCGCTACGGTGGACGGTGGTCGAGCCCCGGAACCCGCCTCAGTTACACCTCCGAACATCAATCTCTCGCGATGCTGGAGTATTTCATCCACCTTGATGTGGACGATCCTCCTGGCGATCTGGTTCTAGCGGTTGCGGAAGTCCCAGACGATATAGCCCGCGAGCGGGTTGAAGCCGGCGCTCTGCCGGCAAACTGGCGCGAATCTGCGGCTCCCGCCGGACTCGCTCGGCTGGGTGATGAATTTGCGCAACGAGGAGAGAACTGTTTGCTAATGGTGCCCTCCGTACTCGCGCCGAGCAAAAATAACTGTCTGATTAATCCC
>PMMJ01000067.1 GCA_003162255.1 Acidobacteriaceae bacterium
GGCTACCGCCCGCATCCGAGGCACTGGCAGGCGTTGGCGGAACTCGCAGGTGTTTCCGCGAATGCCTGATAGCCAGCCTGTTGCCGATAGTCTGGCTCGCCTGCCATTATTCATTCACCCGACGCCAATCCACGATGACGTAATCCCCCTGCTTATCCTGAGACTTCGTGACGACCACTTCGTAATGGCACTCTTTGTCGCCTATAGGAGCCTTGGAGAAATCGCAGTCATGCGGCTTCGGTATGGTAGTGACCCGATCCGGATCCACACCATTTTCCATCGCGTAGTAGAGTTTCGTTGGACCGACCTGCACGATCTCGACGACGAGAGCGAAGACCGCGACGCACGCTAGTGCCTTCAAGACAGCCCATGCGACTTTTCCTAACGCCGTCGCTATCGTCGTTCCAATCTTCTTCAGGCCTTCGGCGCACTTCGCAAGGTTCGCCATGGTTGTTTTGTTGGCCTAATGCCACACGAACGAGCGTGCCAATGTCAAGTGTAGCGGGTCGAATCCGCGATATAGCGGCGAGTCAGCCGAGGCGAGCAACCGATGCCCGGCGAGGCTGTAATCGCAAAAGCAGCGGCCATTGGGAACACGCGCTGACGGTGTCGGCGCATCGCTGTAGAATCCCCGAATGCCCACCCGGAAAAAGATCGACCTGGAAAAAGTGAACGCGTCGCTGGCCACGCCCTGCCCACAGTGCGGTTACCAGATTCCACCGGCGGAAGTGCGCAGAATCAGTACCACTCAAGTGCGTTGCCCGAAGTGCGGAGTCACATTCACAGCAAGCGTAACGGCCTGAATCGCGAAACTGAGGTACAACGGCGGGTACACGGAGCACAGGTCGAATCGTACAATTTTCCTTGGCTTGGGTCAGAACATCAGTAGAATGGGCGCATGAAACATCTGACTATGGTGCTTCTTGTCTCATTGGCGGGTGTTCCCGCAATTGCACAAAAGACAATTTTAGATGGCAATAACCTGGACGACAACTGTCGTTATGCACGGCAATTGGATAACGGCGTGAAGATCTCCGACGCGGAGTTCGGAAAGGCAACATTTTGCGAAGGTTACATTCGTGGTGTTTTGGATGAAATATGGATGCAGACAAACCTTCCGGATGAAATCGGAGTGAAGAACGTTGGCCGCTCGACGATTTGTGCAGATGCCATTAGCAATGAGCAGACGACTAAGGTGGTCATCAAGTATCTACAAGATCATCCTGAGAAATTGCATTTGACGGCAAATTACTTGATACGGCTATCGCTGCAAGAGGCGTTTCCGTGTAAATCACCTTAAGAACGCCTGCCAGCGGGGCTGTAATTGCAAACGCGGGGCATCCGAAACAGCAGATGCGGCGTTTTGCGGCGAAGTTGCGGCGTGGTCTCGGTTCGCCTGGAATTGACCCACCGGCACTTAGGACGAAGCTGCGGAACCGCCTCCGCCCGCGACCATGCAAACACCAATGACAAAGCCGAAGTCATACCACCCTCCGCTGTTGGGGAATGCATAAATCCGAATGCTGTCGTCGAACAGGTGGCCAATGAGCGCAAAAAAAATCGTGAGCCCGTTCCAGATGCCCATGAAGAATCCGGGCGGGTCGTACGCTTCGGGAATTGGCTGGTGTGCACACGACGCCATCCAAAGAATGGATGCGATCAGAGCAGCGACGTACAACTGTTTAGATGGTTTCATTGTCCCCTCTCTCCACTGTCATGGGCGCAAATACCCTTAAGGTCTGGGAGAAAACGGATTCTCGCCGCGCCACGGTGCGTCCTCACGCAGCCATTCCACGAACGCGACGCGGCTCTCCGCCAGTTCCTCGGCGATCATCTCCCGGAGGCTCTCCCGTAGGAACTTCGCTAGGCGACTCTTGAACGCTGTCCACCAGAAGACGATTATGACGTACACAAGTAAATGGCCCCAAAAGGGCGCAGCCCAAAATTTTGCCGGGTACAGGAACACGCCATAAGCCACGAGGCACAAATAAACGGTTCCCAGGAACCAGAGGATTGGTTCAACCTTGCTCCACAGTGTTTTCATGGTAAGTTTCGTCATGAGTCACCTCCCCCTAAGTTAATCCGACAAAATTTTGTATGTGACTTCATCAGCCCACTGAGAAGACTGAGATGCATTATCGTGGCACTCCTGCCCCTTCTTGGTTGCCCAATCCCGCAAGAGAGCGACATCTTCTTGCTTCATCGCAAATTGCCGGTCGTGTGGGTCGAGCTTCGAGACTAGCTCTGCGAGCTTAAATTTGTCAGGCTTCTCCAGTAGTCCTAATTGCCAGCGGAAGGCCGCAAGCTTAGAGGCCCGTTCCCCAAACCATTGCGCTTGGTCCAAGAACACCTGCCGATGTTGGAGCTTTGGCTCCATAAAGCGGTTGTGCCGATACCGCAGACCGTAACCGATCAGTTTCTCGCCAAGCAGGAATGTGACTGCGCTGAGTTCATACCATTCCAGAATAGTCATGCGAAAAGGATACGACACAGGTGCAAGCGTCGCCGTCTGGCCGCGCTCTGTAGCCCGCGGGAAGTGCTGATCTGATCCTGTGTACCGGGCTCTGAGATTTTCGGCTAAACTTCAAATTACGCAGGAGCAAATCCCTTGAGATGGAAATGCGCATTTGGCTTGTGGATATGGGCGTTCTGTATTCTCTGCTGGGCAGCCAAGAATCTCGAACCCATTTTAGGTTGGCAGGGATGGCTGATAACGGCGTGGCATATCGGCAGAATCGCTTTTTTGGTCTATGCCGGATTTCTCTTGATTGAAGCCGATCAAGAAATTGAGGGGCTCAAATACACGAGAGCGCGCTTAGAGGAAGCTATCGCAGAGTTCCAGCGATCCAACCGCTAGCCCTATTCTTCTGTTCCTGACGGCCCGCACGTGAAAATTCTTTGCTAAGCTGTAGTTGCTTCAGATTTTTCTGCGATTTTGTCACATTTCTGGATGCCGATCGGGCTGTTCTCACTTTCAGAATCAGCACTCCAGTCCTAGCTGTTTCTCTGTGCGTCTTCCCATTGATCCGCCAGAATGCCACCTACGACAAATTGCGCAAAACTCCTCGTTCCTGCACACCAAA
>PMMJ01000520.1 GCA_003162255.1 Acidobacteriaceae bacterium
TCTACTGACCGCCTGCAATCCGCCGAATGCCTTGGAAATGCTCTGAATATTTAGTAGATCCGAATTCATGTCAATTTCCCCCACCCCGCCGCTTCTGCGGCGTTCCTACGTTCTAACGACCACACGCCGAAAGACACGAATGAAGATATCGTATAGTCCTTTGGGGGCAACGAGGAACATGCCCAAGACCAGGCCGGTGTAAATCAACAGGCGCAGGTCGCCCATAAANNGATATGGTAAACGCGGCCACTTTATAGAAGGTCGTGTTGATCCCGGAGCCTTCGCTGGCTGTTTCATTTTCTCCGATGGACCGGAGGATGATGCCAAAAGAGGATCTCGAAACAAAATAGAGCAGGAAGACAACCGNNGGACTGACGCATAACAACTTATAGAGCAGCATGGCGAAGCAAAAGGTGACGCCGCCGAAGTACGGGCCCCGAAGCCTCAGGGTCACTGTGCCGATAAAGAGACCAAATAGGCCCGCAACGATCCCTCCGATGGGGAGGGTCAGCCAGGGCCCCCAGCCCAAGTGCAGGTTTAGCACTGCCGCTGTATATCCAGCCGCGCCCACAAAAAGGGAGTGGCCGAAGTTAACTTTGCCGGTGTAGGCAAGAATATCCCAGCTGCAGGCTAGGACCACATAGTAGTTGCATAGAAACAGGACTTCCATAAAGTAGCCCCCTTTCACCACCAGCGGGGCCATAAGGACGATCGTGCTGAAGATTACCAGACCCCTGAGCCGCCGGTAGAATATCGTGAGACCGAACAAGTCCTGGTAGGTATTCACCTAGTTCATTCTCCCTGCTTTTAGAATTCCGGTTGGCCGCACAACCAGAATGAGAATCATTACCGTCAGATACACCATATCCGCATAATTGGCAGAAAGAAGGTAGCTTACCGCGGTCTCTGAGTACGCCAAGAGTAGACTGACAATAATCGCGCCCCCCATGCTTCCCAGCCCCCCAATGACCACGATAGCGAAGGCCTTAAATAGCGGAAACGACGACATGCCGGGCTCCGCCTCGATTATTGGAGAGGCCAGCACTCCGGCTAACGCAGCCAGCGCGGCCGAAATCCCCATCGTGATCATGTAGACTCTCTCGTAACGAATCCCCATGAGAATGGACGCCACTTTGTTCTGTTCCACTGCGGAAATAGACTTGCCGATCTTGGTCTTCTTGATAAAGATCCACAGAAGAGAGACGACGATAATCGCGGCACAAATGATGAGCAATTTCTGATAGGAAATATACATTCCTGCCAGCTCGATGTCTCCGTTGATGAAATTCTGAACCGATTTACCGTGGGCTCCATAGATCGCGTATATTACCTGCCTGCAAAACGTTTGGCCAAATATCAGGGTAAGGACTACCTGGTAGGCATGATTCTCCCGAAAGGGCCGGATGCCCACCTGGTCAAGGATCATACCGATCACGGCAACCCCAGCAACAGCCAATAGCGCAGACAAGACAACGTTCAGTTTCAATATGCTCATGAAGGTATAGGCGAGATATGCCCCGATCATGTAAAAGGCGCCGTGGGCAAGGTTGACGATTCCGGCCACTCCTAGAATCAGCGTGAATCCCACAGCAATGAGGCTGTAGATGGCCCCCCAAATCGTTCCCAAGACAAAGATACTTAGTAATGCGCTCATAGATCCACTCCATTCAACTCAACTGGCTCTTCGCGGAAACGAATGAGCACTTCTTCCCCCCATCGACTCGGGACCACCGTTGATAGAGCGGGAGCCGATGGCATTTGCTTCCGTCACAACACCTGGCATGATACGGCCATGAAAATCCGACGCCTCCACGGCGCCTGCCGGGTCTCCGGGTTTCGGCCCGCTCGGACGGTCCGTGGAATCTTCGGCGACCCCAAGGCGCGCGTCCTCCGGCTCACCCGCCGGGGGAAGACGGTCTGCGGCACCTGCGGGACCGCGCACCGCACCCGCCCTTACCACACGCGCCGCCCAGCCCGAGATCTCTCCTGGCGACACACGGGTGGGCGCGGCGCTGCTTCGCCCACTGGCAAAACTCCTTGCAGGGGGAAGCCCTCGCGCCGTTCGAGAAGTTCGCGGCCATGGTGCAACGGAACCGGGACGGCATCACGGCCCACTGTCGGGCGGAGGAGAAGGTCTCCTTGGGGTTCGTGGAGGGATTGAATACCAAGATCCGCGTCATCCAACGTCGGGCATAAGGTCTCCGAGACGAGGAGTATCTGCGCCTCAAGATTCCCGCCTGTCATCATCCTGTTCCAAGCCTTTGGGTCTGATCATAGGAGCTACACCAGGGTTCGACGCCGGGAGAATCCCGTCATCGAACCCTGGTAGCTCGTAAGTCCTTCTAAGATTACTTCTTCCACCATGCCGGCTTTACAAACTCGCCGGTCTTGTATTTCTCCGGGAAGATAACGACTTGCTTCGCGCCCGCTTGCCATTGAACAAAGGGAAGCAGGGTTCGTCCTTCCAGAAGATCGTGAGACTTCTTGTCAAAACCGAGTTGCGGATGGAGTACGCCGTTGAAAGACGTATTTTCCAATCCTTTGATTATGTCGTTAGTCTTTAGGGATTTTGTCTTCTTGATTACTTCCGCCATCATGTATACGGCGTCATAGGTATAGCCGCTGGTATAAACAGGCACGCCCCCATAAGCCTTCGTGTACTTATCCCAGAACGGGATCGTCTTGTCGCTTAACGCTGCCCTGGCGAGGTGGTTGTAACTTACTTCGTAAAGACACGCACCGCCCGTGATATCCCAGAATTTTGAATCGCCGCTGTCCGGATTTATGGCACCCATGGGTGCGGGTTTGCTGTCCGCCCAAGCCTTGATCAGCGGAATGGCCGCCGCATGGCTTATAACATGTAAAATATAATCGGCCTTCAAGGATTTAATCTTGGCGAATGTGGGCGAAAAGTCTTTAAGATCTGTGTCAAAACGCTCGTAGAAAACCACTTCCATGCCGGCCTTCTCCAGCTCTTCCTTTAGTGCCCCGAAAGGTTCAGACCATTTTGCATTTTCGACCAGCATGGCGAATTTCTTGGCCCCCAGCTTGGGGTGCACAAAGTCCATGGAATATTGGAAGGTCGCCTTTACCTGCCTATTGGCATTAGCCATGTTCATAAAGAAATACTTGTTCTTAGTATAGTCTTTCAAGACATTGTCGGTAAGATCTGGGGAGGCAGATCCGGTTGTCATAAAAACAATTTGATACTCGGAAAGAAACGGCTGTATGGCCAAAGCGACCCCGCTGCTCATTGTTCCTATCAAGACGTCAACCTTGTCGTCCAGGACAAGCTTCTTCATGGCCATTACGCCTTTTTCAGGCTTTAATTCCGAGTCACCGATGAATAGTTCAATTTTCTTTCCCAGAATCCCACCGCCGGCATTGATTTCCTCTGCGGCCATCTTCGCCGCATTCACGATCCCCTGGCCTGTGGACATCTGCAATTCACTCACAATCCCTATTCTTACCGTATTGGCCTTACTAAAATCGCGGTCCGCCGCGTCTGTGGGCGGCGAAACCAAGAGCAGGACCGCCAAACCAATCACTCCAATCCATCCCCACTGTTTTTCAAACATCTTTCTTTCTCCTTTCCTCCCTGTGTTGAGACAATTTCCACAACAGGTCCGTTCCTCTCGGTTCCCCAGCCACATTCTTAGTTTCAGATCAAAATATATTTGCTATTACATTGATCGACATCAGACGCCAAGGATTCCCTTAATTACAAACAGGATTGTCAAACCGACCAATATCAAGGGGGGAGCGAGCAACAGTTTAGAGAATGTCTCTCCTTTGATCTTATTATCGGCAATAGATGCCAACGCCATACCACCGCCGGAGGAGAAAGGCGAACATCCAGTACCACATGAACCGACATATATTGCGCCAAACAGCAATGCGGGGGAAATTCCAGAAGAATGTGCAATGATCGGAACAATGGGAAAAAGAGTGGGAGCCACGACAGCAAGCGTGCTGGCGAAGAAGCTCATGGTGCCTGCTACCACAATCAACAATCCAATTGTCATGGCAGGCGGGATATTCTTGCTAATAAAGCTTGCCAGCATCGTAATCGTGCCTGCCTTCACGGCTACGCCGATGAGTAATCCCATTCCGCACAGCACGGTAATCGTATTCCAGGGCACCACTTTGGTTGTGATTTCCTTGAGATCACCCAATTTCAGGAAATGCGCAATAACAGCGCCTACGACCGCAAGAAGAGTCATGTCCGCCTTGGATCGCAGGAATGAAAGCACCGTGTTCCCCGGAAAGAGCACACTCAAGAACGTGGGCATCGTCATGCACAACATGACTGCCGCAATCAGAAAAAGGTTCTTTCTCTGCTGTGATGTAAACGGAGCCGGCTTTTCTATGTCATGCGTGCTAACTCTCCAGCCTTTGAGCACGAAATAGGCCACCAGCACGATGCTCGTTTCTCCCAGAGCAAGATTGCCGGACACACCCAGCGAGATGGGGGTGAGAGATGGATCTGCATAGCCGGTCTTCTCAATGATGCCACGAATGAGCAAACCGCCTGTGCCAATAAGTGGGATGTTATCTCCCACTGTTGAGCCGGTGATGACTGCTAAGATGCTTAAGACCCTGTTCATGCCCGTCTTGGTGCACACGGGCATCACGATAGGTACCATAAAAGCGACAACGGCATAGACTCCCGCCCCAATTGCCCCCAGCATCATAGAGCTCAGGAAGACAATGAGGGGAATGAAATACGGGAGGTTTCTGAATAAATAGATACTTTTTGCCGCTGCCTTTTCCAAGGTGCCGTTGGTGGTCGCGAACCCGTAAAAGGTGGTCAGGGTAAAAAGAATAAAGAACAGCTTGGTGGTCCACATTGCAATAAGATCAGACGGCGTAAGGCCCAAGATGAATGCGCCGATGATATAGGCAAAGCCGATTGCAATCATACCGATATTTATACTGAACATGTATCCAAACGCGATCGCCATAGCAATGGAAAGAAGTATTACCAAATTGATGGTCATCGATCATTCTCCCCACTATTAGATATAATCGTCGCCGAGCAGGCCTTCAGACTCCAGAAGCGACATGATACCGCCGGCATTCAAGATCTTCAGCAAAGCTTCAGGCCACACCTGTCCCTGCAGTACCTGCCCTGTTCTGGTGTTTGTAACCGTGGCCTTATCAAAATCCACCTCAGCCACATCGCCTTCCTGGAAGGCATCGATGACTCCCACCACTTCCAGCGCGTGGAAGGGCTCGTTGACGCAGTTGCGGAAGAACAATCCGTTAATGCTCTCAGCCAGCAGACAGCCGATACCCAGATCCTTCAGCACTCGGGCAGCGGGACGACTGGAGCCCGTTCCGAAGTTCTTGTCCGCAACGATAATGTCCCCTATTTGCACCAGCTTGGTCCAGCCCGGTCTGTTCGGGCTGAATGCGTGCTGCGGCCGCTCGGCCGGCGGTAACAACTGTGTGAACCCGGGCATGATGACGTCGGTATTGATATTGGCCTCGAATTTCCAGACACGTCCGGTGATCTTCATTTGCTGTTCACCTCCAGAAAGCCGCGGGGGTCGGTTATATGTCCGGTTACGGCCGACGCCGCAATCACTGCCGGAGACCCCAGATAGATTTTCGCGCTATTACTGCCCATGCGTCCCTTAAAGTTGCGGGTGGTGGCCGTGATACATACCTCTTCTCCGGCCAGCACGCCGTTATTCAGGCCTGCGCAGACTCCGCACGTGGGCGGCGTCAGCAGGCATCCTGCTTCGATCAGGATATTGATGATCCCGCGCTTTGCCGCTTCCCGGTATACGAGCTGGGAGCCCGGCGTGACAAGGAATCTCACCCGGTCGGCGATCTTTCTTCCCTTGAGGATTTCTGCGACCGCTTCCAAATCTTCCAGCGTACTATTTGCGCATGACCCTACGCAGCACTGGTCTACCTTTATCTTTTCTCCCAGCTGGCTCACGGGCACCGTGTTGTTTATGACCTTATCCGGCAGCGCCACGTATGGCTCGATGGGGCGTAACTCGATTGCGCGCACATCCAGATAGGCTGCATCGGGATCCGGGTAGGTCATCTGGAACGGTCTGTGATTCCTGGCTTTGACATACTCCGCCAACTGGGCATTTGGTTCCCACACGGCAAACTCGACACTGACCTCCGCTGCCATCGTCGAGAGCGTTCTGCGGGCATCCAGGCTGAATGAATCTGCGGCGGGGCCGCCAAATTCGATATTGCAGTTGACATGATCGCCATACTTCCCGGCAATGTACAAAAACACGTCCTTTGCGCTTACGCCCTTCTGCAGTTCCCCGGTGAATTCATACCGGACTGTTTCACCAACCTTGAACCAGGTTTGACCTGTGCAAAAGGTATAGAGAATGTCGGTGGTGCCAAGTCCTCTGGCACAGCAGTTCAAGGCGCCACTACTGCAGCTGTGCGAGTCTCCGCAGACCAAGACCGTCCCGGGCAGTGCATAGGCGTGGTCGGCCAGCACCTGATGGCAAATGCCTTGATTGGCACCGATATCATGAAATCTCACTCCGGTTTTCAATGCAAAAGTCCTGCTTCTCAATACGCCTTCGGCCGTAGCCAGATCCTTTGGGGGCGTGATGTGATCGTTAATAATGATCACTTTGTCGGGGTCATGCAGCGTCTTCGGCAATTTCAATTTGTCACTGTGGTCCGCGATAAACGCCATATCCGTTAAGACGGCTGTTTCAACCTTTACGACAACCAGGTCCCCGGGGCGAACAACGCTCCGTCCCGAACTCCGCGCCATGATCTTCTCAACAATATTCATCCCCATGGTTTTTCCCCTACCTTTTTTCTTCAGAAGAATCAAAGCGATATCCTACCGTATTCGATTCATATCTGGCCAACAGCTCGGCGGTGGGCAGGTATTCCTCCTCCAGCTTGCGTATTTCGGGGAAGCCCACGAATTTCTGGATCATAGTTACCGGATGGTCCCCAAGCGCATCCTCGAGTCGCCAGGCTGCCTCCAGGCCATTCTTGGCTATTTCGTTCAGTGCATCATAAAGTCCTTTGAACGCCGACTGGAGGAAGATTCCGGGCAGCGCCACAATGAATACACTTAACTTTGCCAGTTCCTTTGCGGGCAAGCGAGGTGAAAAGCCGGCCATGTTGTAGAGCATGGGGAGGCCGACTTCCTTGCCGCAGATTTCCAGTTCTTCCGTACTTGTCAGCCCTTCGGGGAAGAAGACATCCGCGCCTGCGTCACGATACATCTTGCCCCGCTGCAGCAGTTCTTTCAGGCTGCCGCCCACGGCGCCCCGCGAATCAGAACGCGCCACCAGGATCAGGTCGGGATCGAGCTGCTGTCTCACATGATGCGCGGCCCGGATCTTCCCCGCGAACTCTTCAGCGGGAACCACCATTTTGCCCGCCATATGCCCACATTTCTTGGGAGCGACCTGATCCTCAAAGAACAAGGCGGAGGCTCCCGCACACGTCAGCTCCTCAACCGTGCGCATGACGCCGAGTGCGTTGCCAAACCCGGTATCTGCGTCAACCAGCACAGGCGTTGATGTGACTTTTGTGATTTGTGAAACAGCATATGCGAGTTCTGTAAGCGTAAGATAGCCCGCATCAGCTCTGCCAAGCATCATGGCGGATACGCCAAAGCCCGACACGATCAGCATCGGGAAACCGGCAGCCCCTGCCAGACGGGCGGCGCCGGCGCCAAAAATGCCGGGGGAGATAAGCGGCCATTGTGAACGATCGTTCAACGCGCTTCTGAGTTGCTGTCTCGGCTTGCTCTCCATGATTTTCCTCCTGTCATTATTGATAGTATACAAGCAGTCTCTATACTCCGCCTAGATCCCGAACGATTCGGGCGGCTCAACCTTCGTTCGGGTAGATGCCGGTATCTTGCTGCGGGATGCCGAGATTACAGGTGTGGTGGGTGACGGCCTGCCATTTCATTAGGTAAGGCCGGATGTAGCTGACAAGATCGAAAGGTAAGACGGCAACCGAGGGAGGCGAACTTTAAGCCACCGAAATGCTTCTTAGTCTCACCGTCGTACGGGAGATAGTCAAGGCGAACGAGAGTCTCCAATAGGCGGTGGGCGGTCGGCTTGGGGGCGCGGGTCTTGGTCACGACCTCGAAGCAGGCTAGACCACACCAGTGATGGGCGATGATGGTCTTAAGAATCCCGAACACCTTGGTGATAGCGCTCATGCCGCGGGCTCCTTCGCCCTGCCGAGCAACTCCCAGGGGTCGGTTTCAGGTTCCATATTTGGAACCACGTTCCGATGGCCGTTTTCTATTCCTGTCCTCATTAGAAGTCAAGGATTATTTGGGTGTTGCCAACCGCAAGAACCTTCCTTCGATCACGCCGTTAGACCATAAAGAGCCGCGCGCGTATCGCAGCATAGGGTGGGTTGTAATGCATAGCACTATCTGTCATATCTCCAAATTACCCTGCCCTATGCGGTGGAGAAATGGGGGGAAACATCCTATGTCTCCTGACGGCCCGCGGGGCGGGGGGGTCGGGGGACGAGGTCGGCAGGCGGGACATCGTGGAAGATCGTCGTCCGCTCGACCCCTCCGTCCCATCACAGGGTAGAGGGTGCCGGCCGAAGGTTCCGGACATAGTGCGGAAGCGCGGCGCGGCGGAGCTGACGCTGCACGACGAGGCGCACGTGAGCACCAGGA
>PMMJ01000185.1 GCA_003162255.1 Acidobacteriaceae bacterium
CGCTCAAGGTGCAGGACCGCGTCATCCGCCTCGAAGAAAGATTGCGCCTAGCGACCTTACTCGACCCCGCCCTTCGTCCCCGCATTTTGGAACTTACCGAAAAGCAATTAATCGCTCTGCGCTTCGCCTCCGACGCCGAACTTCCCGCCCTGGCCGCCCGAGCGCTGAACGAAAAACTACCCCCGCAGGAAATAAAAAAAGCAGTCCAGCACTGGCGCCCCGACTATTGGAGAGTGTAAGGACAGTTCGCTCAGACCGAGACGTACCGATGCTCGAAGGAGTAGTGCGCAGCTTTCGCCACGCTGAACCTATCCATAAACGAGCATGGAGGAGATCAATAGCGGTCTCGGAAGCCGACTTCTGCCCCGGAACAATTTCAGGATTGCCCGGTAAGCCCCGGGTGAGCCGTGACTGCATCATTCGTACCGCAAGCTCTCGATTGGGTCCAGGCGCGCAGCTTGGATTGCAGGCACCATGCCGCTGATGATCCCCACCAGGCTCAGAATGATCGTCGCCATAACCAGGTTGCCCACGGCGATGTGGAGGTGAATGTCTCCCGCTTGGAGGTTGTCGCCGAAGGCGCTCATCAGTGGCAGCGCCCCTACGACCCAGGAAATGACGTAAGCGATTCCAATTCCGCCCAGGCCTCCAGCGAACGTGATGGCCAGGGCCTCGGCGAGAAACTGGAAGAGGATGTGGCCTTTGTGCGCGCCCAGCGCCTTTTCGATGCCGATTTCCCGAGTGCGCTGCTGCACTGACACCAGCATGATGTTCATCAGGCCAATGCCTCCGATGCCCAGGGTCAGAGCGCCTATAAACGCGAGCAGGATCTTAAGCGCGGTGGTCACAACCGTGAACTCGTCGAAATCCTGCTTGAAGTCGGCGATGAATACGGCGCGGCGGTCGTCCGGACGGAAGTTGTGGTGTCCGGCGAGCACGGAGCGCACCACGCGAGCCAGTTGCTGGTGGTTCTCGCCCTCATAGTCCATAAAGATTCCGGTGATGTATTTGGTGTCATAGAGGTCGCCCATGGTGCTGAAGGGAATGGCGACGAGGGTGTTGTCGTTGTCGTCGCCGCCCTGCACCTTACGCTGATAGACACCTACCACTTCAAAGCTCACGCCATTGATGCGGATGGTCTGCCCCAGCGGCGACTCGCCGGAGAAAAGCCTCCTCCTCGCTTCGTCGCCGATCACCACCACTCGCGCGCGCTGGAGTTGATCCTCTTCGCTGAGACCTCGCCCCGTACCGATCGCAAAACCACGGATGCGGTCATAGACGGGATACACGCCGGTAAGGAACAGATTGGTGAAGGTGCGCGTGTCATGCTGAATGGTCACGTTTTGCTTGTCGAAGATGGGAGTTACGCCCTTCACCATGGGTACCTCGTTGCGGACGTAGTCGACATCCGCGATC
The DNA here is from genome assembly GCA_003162255.1 of Acidobacteriaceae bacterium. Classification (GTDB taxonomy): domain Bacteria; phylum Acidobacteriota; class Terriglobia; order Terriglobales; family Acidobacteriaceae; genus Acidiflorens. Next base: position 1,417 of record PMMJ01000185.1, read on the forward strand.
TGGAGACGTATTTCGCTTCCCGCCTTGGCGCCTCCCGCTTGCAGGGAGGTGCGGCCCGGAAAGGCCCCGATCACGTCGGTTCCCCAGGAGCTGAAGATGATGCCGATCGCCCTCTCGAAGCCCGAGCCGAAAGCCAGCAGGATCACCACCGTGGCAATCCCCCAGGCCATGCCCAGCATGGTTAGCGCCGTGCGCCGGCGATTGTGCTGCATCGCATTGAAAGCTTCCTTGAGCAGATCACGCGTCATAATTCACTCCTGGCGCAAGGCCTCCACGGGGTCGAGCATGGCCGCTTTGCGGGCCGGGTAAAGACCGGCCGAAATGCCGGCCAGTGCTAACGAGAGCACCGCGCTAATGGCGGAGAGCGGGACGATACGCGGCGTGTCGAAACCTTGCGGTAGATTTACTCCCGAGAGCAGGTGGATGACGAGCATTGCGCCGGCCACTCCGAGCGCTCCGCTCAGCAGCGTCAGGCACGCGCCTTCCAGGAAGAATTGAAACAATATGCTGCGGTTGGTCGCGCCCACTGCCTTGCGCAATCCGATTTCGCGCGTACGCTCGGTCACCGCCACTAACATGATGTTGATGATTCCGATTGCGCCCAGGGCCAGCGTGACCAGGCCCACACCGCCCAGAAACCAATCCATCGCGGTGAAGATCTTGCCCATGGTCTTCTGGTTTTTCACCGTGTCCCACTCTTCCCAGACGTCCTTTTCTTTGGGGTCAAAGCCGCCATGGTTGCGGGCCACAATGCTGTGGAGTTCGTCTTTGGCGGCTTCGTTTTCATCGAACGTGCCCGGTTGATAGTTGATGAACGAAATCGCGTTCCCTTCTTTCGAGTTGTCGCCTTTGAGTGGGAACAGTTCGCGCATGGTGTTAAGGGGCACGAAGATGCGAATGTTGGTGGAGTTCTGCTCCTCGTTTCCAATCATGGAGAGCATACCGATCACCTCAAAACGAACCCCGTTGAGCATGATGGTGTTGCCCACTGCAGGCCGTCCCGGGAACAGGTTGCGCGTCATCTCCCGGCCCAGAATGCATACGCGGCGCCGTTGCTCGTTGTCTTCGTCATTGAGCCAGCGTCCCACCTGCAAGGGGATGGTCCGCACCCGGCTGTAGACCGGCGGAACGCCGGAGACCTGGCCGTTCGTGCTGGTGTAGTCGCTGACGGCGCGGATGTCGTCGCGCGCGATTACCGGGGAAATGTTTACCGCGATCTTGGCCTCGCTCTGGATGTCGAGGTAGTCGTCATAGGTAAGGTTGAACCACCTCATGGAATTGAAGCTGCCCGCGACCGCCGGAGCACGCCCGCCCCAGAAGAAGATAATGTTCTTGCCGAAGGTTTCGAGTTGGCGCCGGTTGCCGTTGCGGAAACCTTCGCCCACGCCGGCCAGGAGCAGCAAGCGATCCCACGCCCCAGGCGATGCCAAACATGGTCAGGAACGAGCGCAGCTTGTGCGCCCATAGGGTGCGCAGGGTCTGGCCGAAAATGTCCAGGAGCATGCGCATGTCTGTGCCTCAGTTCAGTCAAGGGAGAGTTGGGACCTAGCCCAGCCCGTTAACCCACTGTTGTTATGCAATTCGACTGGCGACGACGGCAATCGTTAGCGTGCGATTGTTGAAATAGTCCTTCGTCGGGGACCGATGGTCCGGGGAACTGTCTCGGTGGGGTGGAGCGGTTCACCACTGCGGAAAGTGCATTGTTTACATTCGGCATTACCGTTTGCTGAAAAACTCGGGTTTCGCATCAGTGCATCGCTCTAGCGATCCCGTAAGTTCCCTAAATTTTCCAGCAGACTGTTTAACCGCTGGCTCCCATCTTCTGCCGGGAACTAGTACCGCGGTGAGCTGAAATCTTGCCCTACAATCGGCGTGGCCCATACCCATCGTATGGGCCATCGCCGTTTGCCGAATCGGCTTCCTACTTGCCGGTTCCGCTGAGTTGTACAACCTGCGTACCCACCGCGTCTTTGATGTTCAAAGTCGCACTGCGCGCGCCGGTAACAGTGGGTGTGAACGTCACCGTGATGGTGCAGTCCCATCCGCCTTTCACGCTCGATTTGCAAGCCGACTTGGCAGGGAAATCGCCCGGATCGGTTCCCGCTACCGTGACGCTGCTGATCGCCAGCGACGTGCTCCGGTCGTTGGTGAGGATGACGGTCTCCGCCTTCTTGGAGCCGACAGCAACGCTTCCGCAATTCAGGTTGAGCGGCGAAACGCTCACTGGCTGCGTGCTGTTGAACATCACGGAAACGAAGCTGGGAACGAAGCTGCCGGTGTTGACGAATGCGACATCCGGTATGCCGTCGCCGTTGAAGTCGGCAACTGCGGCGCTGGTGGCTCCCCTGCCAGTGTAAAAATCCTGCGAACTGGTGAACGTGCCATCGCCGTTACCTTGGAGCACTGCCGGGCCGGCGGGAATGCCGTTTTGGTTCGCGTAGGGAATGACTACATCCAGTTTCCCGTCCCCGTTGAGGTCGGCCACAATCGGAATTTGCGGGATGCTGAAGTCCAGGCAGCTCGTCGGGCCCGTTGTAAACGTGCCATTGCCATTGCCTTTGAGGAAAGCATAGCCCAGGGCATCGACCGGGCAGCCTCCAATTTCGGCCGTCACCAGCAAGTCCACTTTTCCGTCTTTGTTGAAGTCCGCGGAGACCAGTGTGTACGGATAGTAGGGCAATACGGTCTCGATGGGCGTGCCGAAGGTGCCATTGCCGTTGCCAGGGAGCACGTAGACAGCCGCCGGCGGATTAGCGTAAGCCGTCGCCGCGATGTCCATCTTGCCGTCGCCGTTGAAGTCGGCAAAGGTCAGATGGGTACCGTAGTTGAAGACGGAAGAAAGGCTGGCGATCAGGATGCCGGAATTGAACGTGCCATTGCCTTTGTTAATCAGCACGCTGATGGAGCCGTCGGCGTTTCCGGTGACGATGTCGAGTTTGCCATCCCCGTTCACGTCGGCCAGGTAAACAATCTCCTCCTGCGCCGTTGAACCGGTGGGATAGTAAGCAGCCTTCTTGAACCTTCCCGTCCCCAACCCTTCCAAAACTGCAACGGCGTTGGTCTGGCATCCAGCGTTCGCGCTGCCTTGGAGCGCCGCAACCAGATCGGCCTTGCCGTCGCCGTTCACGTCACCGGTAGCCACCCACAAAACAATATTGCTAGTGCAACTGGCGGTGGCATAGGAAGTCGCTCCCAGCACGCCGTGCGAATTGCCCAGGTTGATGCCGATCTTTCCGTTGACGGTCACGCCCGTTACCGACTGCGCGGTATCGGGGAAACCGTCGCCGTTAAAATCTGCGGTCACGATGTTGCTCGCTTGATTCACCGTAGTGTAGTCGTGAATTTGGCTGGTCTGGAACGTGCCATCGCCGCGGCCCAGGGACACCGTGATCGTATTTATACCGTTGGACTCCAACAGGTCGAGAGTACCGTCGCCATTGAAATCGCCTACAGCAGCAAGAAAATTGCTGCAGTCGTTGCAAGCCTGCAGCGGGTATGCTGGGCCAGCCGTGAAGGTGCCATTGCCTTTCCCGTAAAACGTGAAGACGTCCCCATACGTGTCGGGCACAATGATGTCCAGCTTCTTGTCGTTGTTGATGTCGGCCAGCACAACATTATTGGTGGCCCCCACCGGCAAGGCGCCAACCGTGCCCTTGACTGCGAAAGTTCCGCTTCCCTGATTGAGATAGACGATGACGCCATAATTTTCGTTGGTGACCACCACGTCCGGCTTCTTGTCCCCATTCAGGTCGCCGATGGCAATGCCGTCACCGGGTGCGGAGCCCGCAACCCCGGAAGCATAGTAGGTAGCCGCTCCGAACGTGCCGTTGCCATTGTTCAGCAGAATGGCGATTCCATCGTTCACGGAAAGTGCAAGGTCGGGCTTACCATCGCCATTCAGGTCGCCGACGGCTAAGCCGTTGCAGCATCCAGAGGTGCGATCGTAGCCGTAGTTCGCCGGAGCCTGGAAGGTGCCGTCGCCATTGCCGAAAAAAACATACACGCCGTTGTTGGGAGTGGCGGCGACTAGGTCGAGTTTGCCATCGCCATTGACATCGGCAGCGACAATACTGTTCGGTCCGGGATTGAAGGTGTTGCTGTTTGGAGCGGAATACGTTTTGCTGTAGGTGAGCCCGCCGGCACCATTGCCCACAAAGATGTGTACCTCGGAATTGCCGCTTGTGGAGTTCGTTGCCCACACGGCAACGTCGAGCAGATGGTCGCCATTGAAGTCGCCCACCGCGATGGCTTCGGGAAAAAAATTAGCCGTGGCGATATTGAGCGTGATCGGCGCCTGGAACGTACCGTCCCCGTTGCCCAACATCACGTTGATGTTGGAAGCGCTATCAATGTTGACGACATCCAGCTTGCCATCCCCGTTGAAGTCCCCGGTGGCAACAGCCACGGTTGAGAAAGTGGGGTTCGAGGCCGAGGCGAAAGTCGTGGGTGCCGGGAAAGCAACGGCATAGGTCTGTGCCTGCGCCGGAACCACCACAGCGGCGAGCATGGTGAGCATCATCGCGATCAGGCACGAGCGCGCACCTTGACGATTCGAATTCATTTGTTTTGTCTCCTGAGTACACGAGTTACGAGTAATGAGTTGCGGTTGGGTCGTTCTTTTTCGGGGGGACCTGCCACCCACATCTGCGGGCGACTCTCGCCCGGAAACGCCCTTTCGGTCAATGGTCTGCAGCTAGCGGGAGGCTGGTGCGTATCTGGCGAGATAAGATATTTATTTGCAGGTATTTAAGCGAACTTATTGCTCACCTGATTGCTTAGCAGGACGCCGCCCTGGTCGACCACGAGCGCCGTTCCCTCCCATGTGAGGTCAGTGGTAAACTACAGGCTCCCCCGCCGACCACTCTATGGGTTCTGCACAGACGTCTCCGGCACTCGTTCGCTTCGGTGTGTTCGAGGCCGACCTCCGCGCCGGCGAACTGCGCCGCAACGGCGTCAGGGTCCGTCTCCAAGATCTACCCTTTCGCATGCTGACCCTGTTGCTGTCCCGTCCCGGACAAGTCATCACCCGCGAGGAGTTTCGTCAGGCACTCTGGCCGCCCAACGTCTTTGTGGATTTTGAGCAGGGAATCAGCAGCGCCGTCATGCGCCTGCGCGACGCCTTGAGCGACGCGGCCGACAATCCCATCTTTATTGAGACCATTGACCGCCGCGGCTACCGCTGGATCGGCCCCATCCATCCCCCTGAGCCGCTCCCACAAGCATCGCTACAAAATGAATCGCAGGAGCAGGAGAAAGACTCGCAGGACAAAGACTCGCGGGAAAAGCAGTCGACCCCCGAACCAGCGCCGCCGCCGTCCAGCCCCTCTCCCTGGTGGAAGATCGTCTTTGCTCTCCCGGTCGCGCTGGCACTACTGTTCGCCCTGTGGATCTTCCGTCCCGGCGATCGCGACGCCAAAGCGAGTGCAAAGTCCAATCCAACTCCCGCCCGCGATTTGCATCAATCCGCCAATCGCGAGGCCGAAGATTTTTACCTGAAAGGCCGCTTCTACTGGAGCAAGCGCACTCCCGAGAGCCTCAATCAGGCCGTTGATGCCTTCACCCAGGCAATTGCCCACGACCCCAACTATTCGAACGCCTATGTTGGGCTCGCAGACTGCTACAACCTATTGCGCGAGTTCTCCGCGATGCCCGGCAATGAGGCCTATTTCAAGGCGTTCGCGGCGGCCAGGAAGGCAGTTGAGTTGGACCCACAGTCCTCCGAAGCGCACGCCTCGCTGGCGTTCGTCACTTTTTTTGGCATGTGGGACGCTCCCGACGCCGAAAAGGAATTCCGCCGCGCCCTCGATCTCGATCCCAATAACGTGAAAGCCCACCACTGGTATGCGACCTTCTTGCATGCCCTTCGCCGCAAGGATGAAGCCCTGACCGAGATTGACCTGGCCCGCAAACTTGCCCCGGACTCGTCCTCCATCCTCGCCGACAAGGGCGAACTGCTATGGTCTGCGGGACGCCGCCAACCAGCCCTGCAATTGCTGCAACAACTCGAGACCGCCGAGCCGGATTTCATTTCTCCTCACCGCTACTTGAGCCTTGCGTATTTCGACACTGGTGATTATCCCCACTACATCGCGGAGCTGAAAAAGGAAGCGCTGCTGACCAACGATGCCGCGAAATTGTCGACGGCCGAAGCGGCTGCGAAAGGCTTCGCCCAGGGTGGCGAGCCCGGCTTGCTCGAAGCGCAACTCTCGGAGCAGATCAAGCTCTATGCCCAGGGAAAGACGTCACCCTATTATGTGGCGCGGACCGAAGCTCGTCTCGGCAACAAGCGCGAAGCACTCAAGTACCTGGCACTCTGCGTTCAGTCGCATGACGAACGCGTGCTGGGTGTGAGCTGTGACCAGGGCTTTGCCAGCCTTCGCAGCGCTCCGGCCTTCGATCAACTGCTAGCCAAAATTGGCCTGCCCCCACTCAACTGAACAGGCGCTAGAAACTGAGCTTACTGCTCCTAGATCCCCCCCGCCCGCTGAACGAGAAACTAGCCCCCCAGGAAATAAAAAAAGCAGTCCACCACTGGCGCCCCGACGATTTGAGAGTGTGAACGAACTGAGGGAACTTAGTTTTGCATTTACTGATGACTGATGACTGATGGCTGATGGCTGACAGCTGACAGCTTGCCTCTACGCCTTCAAATACCAAGGCACATTAATAATATTGATGCGCTCATCCCCGCCCACCAGCAGCAGCGCCGTCAATATGTCTGCGCGCTGATTGTGCAGAAAATAGTGATACCAGTGCCGTTCCACCATCGATGCAATCACCACCGCCACCGTCCGCTCCGGATTCTCCTTCTCCACCTTCAACACATAATCCACAATGGGATGGATCACCAGCCGAAACGGCGAAGCCAGTGTCACCAGCTTCGGCAGCCGCGTCCCCGCCGGCGGTTCGCTCAACCACGAAGGCCGATTCTCATCCGCCTCGCACGTCACATGCACCGCCTGCACATCCGGAGACAGCGTCATCGCAAACCGCACCGCCTTCTCCGTAGCCGCATTCCATCGATCCACCGGAACCAGCACAATCGGCGGCGCCAGCTCTCGCGCATCCGCAACGCTGCCAGTCAACGCCGTCTCCACCGCGACCTCTTCATAATGACGCCGCACCCTCCCCATGAACAGCACCGCCGCCGGCAACAGCAGCACCACCACCCAAGCTCCCTCGGCGAACTTCGCCACCACGATCACCAGCGCCGTGATCCCCGTAGCCAAAGCCCCCAGCCCGTTCACCAGGATGCTATGCCAGGTCCCCGCCCACGACGCCGTCCTCACCCAATGCCCCACCATCCCCACCTGCGACAAAGTGAACGCCAGAAACGCACCCACCGCAAACAAAGGAATCAGCCGGTCCGTCACCCCGCCAAACAGAATCAGCAGCAGCCCCGCCAGAATCGCCAGCGCCCAGATCCCTTCCGAGTACACCAGCCGTCGTCCCCGCGTAGTCAGCGAATGCGGAAGATAATCGTCCCGGGCCACCACCCGGCACAGCCGCGGAAAATCCGCAAACGAAGTATTCGCCGACAAACACAGCACCAGCAAAACCGAGAACATAGTCAGATCGTAAAAAATTCCCTTGCCCGTAACCGCCGCCGTCAACAGCGACAACACGCTCTGATATCCCGCCGCCCCCGGATCGGTAGCCATGATCCCGTAATACTTCACCAGCACCGCAATTCCCCCCAGCAGCAAGATCAGAATCGCAATGATCGCCGTCAACGTAGCCCGAGCCGCCGGAACCACCGGCTTCCGAAACGCCTGCACTCCGTTGCTGACCGCTTCCACCCCCGTCAAAGCCGTGCACCCCGAAGCAAACGCCTTCAGCAGGATCCAAACGCCGACTACCCGTAGAGACGGAGCGAGCCCCGGCTCGGCCGCACCCAACGACACCACCGCCACCGGATGCCCCCCCGATGCCACCACCTTATAAAGCCCAATCAGGATCACCACCGCCAAAGTTCCCACAAACAAATATGTAGGAGCCAAAAACGCCGATCCCGCCTCCTTCACCCCCCGGAGATTGACGACCGTCAATATAACCAGCACGAAAAGGCAGAGAGCCAAAGTGTGCGGCTGCAACCAGGGCACCGCCGAAACCAAAGCTCCGATTCCCGCCGAGATTCCCACCGCCACATTCAGCAGGTAATCGATCATCAAAGCCGCGCCCGCCAGTACTCCCGCCCCGCTCCCCAAATTCTCCCGAGCGACGGTATAAGATCCCCCGCCCATCGGATAAGCCGCAATCGTCTGCCGATAACTGAAAAACACAATCACCAGCAGCCCAATGATCGCCGCCGTCAACGGCACAATGTACCGGACCCCCAGCAACCCCAAAGGCAGCAAAATCGTCAAAGCCGCCTCCGGCCCGTAAGCCGCCGAACTCAAAGCATCCAGCCCAAAAGTAGGAATCCCCTGAGAAGGAGTAATCCGCTGCCCCTCATCTTCAGAAGAAGCCAAAGGCCGTCCAAACAAAACATCAATGAATCCCATATCCCCTCACACCCAGCGACAATACCAAAACCAGAGCCGCTAGGCGACCCGCCGCCGAGTTCGTGGAATGACGGGCGTCTCCCCCGACAAAAATTGAAAGATTTGGTAAAGGACAGCTTCGAGTTCGCGTCCCGCGCACTTTTTGCGCGATTGGGAGCAGCCGCCCGGCTGGCCAAGCCGGGCACAGCTCGGCCTCGCCGCCAGCGCCGGGGTGAGTTCACAGGCTGCGGAGAAACGCTGGTTGCGATTTTGTCTCGAAGGGATGCGGCTTCAGACTGTAGAGACGCGGCTTGCCCTGGCCCGGCAGGATAAGAACCGCTGTCGCCGGAGTTTCGTCCAACCATCTCCGACGCGTGCCATGTTATTCTCCACCACCCGCATTGCGACCATCCTGTTTTCAAATCGCGGTGTCATTCGCATCCGAACGACGTCCAAATCACGCCGGTCCCCGTGGGCGCGACCCCAGTAGATACTTCAGTGATATGAAAGATAAGGAAACTACCGGCAGTGACAGCCACCGAACCCGTGGCAGTGCAGCCATTCCCATTCGCAGGAGCCATGCAGAACAGGCCCGTGGAACCAGTTGAACCGCCTGCCCCAGAGAGGTTGAATTGCAAGTCCACTTCCAAGTCTTCGGTGTACTTCGAGTAGACGTGCAGCGCCGTGATCGTGCAGCTCACCGCCACCCAGATGAATTGCTCGTCGATGGGAGGTGCCGATCCTGCAATGGCCTGCACAGGATTGGCATATTCTTCGGTAGTCATACGGCGTGCCACGGTTGTGAAGGCGATGCCAGCGTTCGGGCTGCTGCCTCCCGTCCCCGGGACGCCTTGCGGGATAGTGAAATTGAGATCCGCCGCGCTGCTTGTGCCGGAGTTCGTTACGTTCGCGGATGTCCCAGCTGCCCCTGTCGTCGTGGTACCAATCGTGACTGTGGCCGCTTGACCGTTCGTACCGTCGGCACCCGGTGTTCCCGGAGGTCCAGTTGCGCNNGCGCCAGTATTCCCGATTGGACCCGTCGGCCCCGTTGGGCCCGCAGTGCCAGTTAGTCCCGTCGCTCCCGCTGGACCAGTGGTGCCCGGAGGTCCGTTCGAACCGGTTGTTCCCGGAGGTCCAGTTGCGCCCGGTGCGCCAGTATTCCCGATTGGACCTGTCGGCCCCGTTGGTCCCGCAGTGCCAGTTAGTCCCGTCACTCCCGCTGGACCAGTGGTGCCCGGAGGTCCGTTCGAACCGGTTGTTCCCTGAGGCCCGGCTGCGCCCGGTGCGCCGATCGGTCCCTGCAAGCCCGCGTTTCCGGCCAGCCCCGCGGCTCCGGTCAACCCGATGGGCCCTTGCGATCCCGCGGCTCCCGTGGGACCAGGGGCGCCGGTTGCACCAGCTGCGCCAGCCGGTCCCGTTAACCCGATTGTTCCCCCGAGGCCCGCCTGCACCCCTTGCGCCGATTGGTCCCTGCACGCCGGCGTTTCCGGTTGGCCCCGCAACTCCGGTCAACCCGACCGGCCCTTGCGGACCACTGTCTCCCGTCCATCCGATGGGTCCTTGCGGGCCAGTGTCTCCCGTCCATCCAACGGGTCCTGGTGGGCCGATGTCTCCGGTCGCGCCGGTTGCACCCGTTACGCCGATGGGTCCTGGTGGGCCCGTGCTACCCGTGGGCCCGATTGGTTGCCGGGCGACCGTCGTGCCTGCCTTCCCCGCCGGTCCCTGCAGCTCCATCGGTCCCTGGGGCTCGACTAACGTGATCTCCAACTCCGCGGCATGCGCGGTCTCCTGGTCCTCCTTGCCATCCAGTACCATATATGCGGCGCTCGAAGTGAAAACGATGCCGAAGTCGCTGGCGGGCGAGCTCACCCATCCCTGTACCAGCCCGGTGACATCGACGAGATAGTCTCCCGCCCCTGAAACCGCGAACATCGCGACCGTGCTCCCGGTCGCCGCAGTCGCAAATGTCATTCCCAATTCGTTCCACGCGCTCGTCGCCGGAAGCACGTTGATCGTTCCCGCGATGTTCACAAGCCTGACATGGATACGCAGCGTAGCTTGCGCGATCTGGCCGGCGGTCGTTCCCGATGGCAGACTTGCCTGATCGAACTGCCAGTACGAGCTGTTGCCGTTGCCGACATACAGATTCGTCTGCGCCCCGAAATTGCCGCTCGCACTCCCCCGGCTGACGTAGGTGTGACCGGTCAAGGTTGCCTCCCGGGCGAAAGCCGGCCCGGCCACAAACCGGCCTGCGACCAGCGTCGACAACACCAACACAACCCACCGATTCATGATCAATGTCGGCAGCACTCCATTTGTCCAAATCGGGGTCCGTGAAGACTTCCTGAATGCCACCTCCGTGGCTAAAGGCAGCACCGCGCCCGCGGCGAATAAGATGAGGTTAGTCTATGTGGGAAGTGGAAAAAGGCACAGATCACAAAGAGTCGTATATAAATTACGGGTTCTTGCGTGATTGGCGGGAGAATCGGCGGATTAGCAAGTGGGACAAGTTAGCCATTTGGCGAAAGCTTTGCATCGCCGAATAACGGTTTCGAAACCTTGAAACCCGTCTCTATTTCCCCTTCAACATCGGAATCACCCGGTCAAAATCCTCGATCGACCCATACTCGATCACAATCCTGCCAGGATGCCCGCCCGCCAAATAATGAGCCGTGTAGTAATTACAGCGCAAAAATTACTCTATTGTGCCTGTTTAACCACACCCTGCCCCTGAGCATTATCAATAACTTAAGATCCGTCGCGCGCGGCAAAAAATGTTTACACGGTCACAATTTGGCCAATATATGTATATAATTGTACGCACAATATTGACATCACAAAAAGAATTCTGAATCCTCGAAACCCTGAAACCTTAAAACTCTGAAACCTGGCTCTACTTCCCCTTCAGCATCCGCACCACGCGGTCGAAATCCTCCAGCGTTCCATACTCGATCACGATCTTCCCCCTCCCCTTCCGATCCCGTATCCGCACTCTCATCCCCAGCACCGTCTCCAGCGACCGCTGCGCCGCTTTCACATTCGGATCCACCCAGCGCGCTCCGCCTCCCTTATTCGGTTCGCTCAGCCCGGCCGGCGCGCTCACCCCCAGCACCAGGTCCTCCAGCTTCGCCACCGACATCTTTTCTTCCATCACTTTTTGCGCGAGCTTCCAGATCCGTACGTTATCCCGCAGCGTCAACAGCACCCGCGCGTGGCTATACGTCAACCTTCCCATCTGCAGCGCTCCAATCACGCCTTCCGGCAGCGTCAGCAGCCGCATGAAGTTGGATACCTTCTCCCGCGACACGCCCGCCCGCGCACCAATTTCCTCCTGTGTAAGCTTGAACTCCGTGCTCAAGTTCGCGAACGCCGCCGCCTGCTCGATGCAGTTCAGGTCCTCCCGCTGCAGGTTCTCCACCAGCGTCATCTCCGCCGCCTGCTGCGACGATACCCGCTTAACGATTACGGGGATCGTCGTCTTCCCCGCCAGTCTCGTCGCCCGCCACCGCCGCTCGCCCAGAATCAGGACGAACCGCCCCTCCTTACCCGGACGCACCACGATCGGCTGCAAAACTCCCTGCACCTTGATTGAATCTGCCAGTTCTTGAAGAGTGCCTTGATCGAATTCGCTCCGCGTCTGATACGGATTCTGGTCGATCTGATCGATCGCTAACTGAAACACCGTCTCTCCATCCGCCGTCGTCCCCGAAGCCACCGCCTGCAACAAGTCGACAATCCCGTCCGGTGGAGCGACGGGCGTCCCCGCCCGTCCGCCGTCAGTACCAGAGGAAGAATCAGAAAGCCAGGAAGACTCGGGTGTCCCATCCTTCCGCGCACTTTGCGGAATGGTGGGAGCCGCCGCCACCACCGCCCGAGGCCCCGGCAAAAGAGACTCCAACCCCCGCCCCAAAGCCCGCCGCCGCTCCGCCAGCTTCTCGTGAACTTTCGTAGTCCCAGCCTTCTCCGCCGTCTTATCAACCGCTGCATTCGCTGTAGTCATCAAGTCTTTCCCTTCTTCATATATCGATCGACATAAATATTTACATCCATCAATCTAAGCCGCTTCCCCCGGCCCGCTCACCACTCCTGCCTGCCGGTCCAGGATCTCCTTCGCCAACTTGATATAGCTCTCCGCTCCCCGCGACCGCACGTCATACATCAGCGCCGGCAGCCCATGACTCGGAGCTTCCGCCAGCCGTATGTTCCGCGGGATCGTCGTCGTAAGCAGCTTCTCTCCAAAATATTTTTTCAGCTCTTCCGCCACCTGCTGCGCCAGGTTCGTCCGCTCATCGAACATAGTGATCACTACGCCCTCCACGGCCAGCCGAGGATTCAGCTCGACGCGTATCCTCTCAATCGTGTCAAGTAACTCCGATACCCCCTCGAGCGCAAAGTACTCCGCCTGCATCGGTATCAATACCCCATCCGCTGCGACCAGCGCGTTCAATGTAAGCAGATCAAGTGCCGGCGGACAGTCCAGCACGATGAACTGGAAGCGCTCGATCAAGCTCGCAAGCGCATCGCGCAGCCGATACTCGCGCCGCTCCGCCCCCACCAACTCGATGTTGGCCCCGATCAGGTTCTTGTGCGATGGAATCAGCCACAACTGTTCGAGCTCGGTGAGTTGTAGCGCCTCCTCGGCAGAGGCCACGCCCATGACCACGTCATAGATGCTGATGCGCTCTGGGTTCTTTACCAGCCCCAGCCCGCTGGTTGAGTTCGACTGCGGATCGCAATCAACCAGCAGTGTGTTGACCTCGGCGGCGGCGAGTGAAGCGGCAAGGTTGATGGCGGTCGTGGTCTTGCCGACGCCGCCCTTCTGATTGGCAACTGCGATGACACGTCCCATGATTTGCTTTCTTTGCGTGTAGCGCGCCAGAATATGCGATCGTGTTTGCGAAATCAATGCCAGAGTTTGGTGCAATTGCATGAAGTGTTTCACGTGAAACACTTAGCGCATTTTCTGGGCGTACACATTCTTGCGATGTGTTTCACGTGAAACATATCGAACGCTTGGGCTTGAGAGGGGTAGCGAGGAAATCTGTAGAAGTGTTTCACGTGGAACACTTTTTGCTTATACCTCTCATCTTGAGATTATTCAAACATATTACCACTGTGTCGCAAACATTCGGCTATTTATATGGATCAGATTACCACTTTATGCCACGATACGACATGATATTGTCCACTTTAAAAATGTTCCCCAATTGATAATACTCTCGTATGTGACTGGGGGATGGGAATTGGGTGGCTCCATTTCAGGGTAGTTAGTGTGGTCAGATGGGGGAGCTGGGCGGATCCTATTAGTAGAGCCAGGATTCCGTTGGGGGCCAGGAAGGCTGCGGCTTTGGGGAGGATTTTTTCGAAATGTTCCACGGCCCGGAGAGTCACTAGTTGGGCTCGGGGGAAGTCCTGGCGGTCGGCCACGGTTTCGGCCCGGTCGGTGAGTACATTGACGTTGGTCAATGCAAGTTCTCGGGATACCTCGCGGAGGAAGGCGGCCTTCCGGTGATTCGATTCGATGAGCGTGAGGTGAATATGCGGTGCCCAGAGCTTCAGGGGAAGGGCGGGGAATCCGGCGCCGGATCCGATGTCGAGAACGCGCGGAGCGGAGTGGCCAGTACCCGGTACCCAGTACCCGGTGGAACTCCTAACATCCCCGCCCAAACGGAGCTTGGACGAGGCACCCTCGGCAGCTGGGATGGACCCAGAGTCTGGAGGGACTTGGGGGAAGAGGTGACGGGCGAGGAAGAAGGACTCGCCGAAGTGGCGGGTTACGATTTCTTCGGGGTGGCGGATGGCGGTGAGGTTGATGCGGGCGTTCCAGCGGAGTAATAGATCGATGTATATCGATATTTGATCGAGCTGGGATTCGGGAAGCGACTGATCGAGGAAAGGTCTGAGGAGGTCGGCGATGCGGACGGTGTCCATGGAGAACCTGGAGAGATTCTAGCGTGACCGGGTTTCGAGCTGCGCAGATGTGTTAGTGACTTCAATAACTGCTCAATTTTATACAGTTCTGAAAACGAATCCGAGCCATGAGGCCACGATTGTAAATGCGCATTTCTGGCCGCAGGCAGCGCATGGGCCGGTCTGATCGCGGCCATTGTTATTGCTGAGGCGGCGAAAACGACGGACGAGCCTCAGGCAATTTCCCTACATACAACAAATATGGGTGGCCGTATTGTAAAAGAGTGGGATTCTCTAGGTTTTGTTCTGGAAGGAGAATCCGCACCCCCCGCGACTAAGTGGAGCGCACAGCGCCGAGAAACATTCTCCGTACCAAGAGGCTTCCTATATGAGTAACTCCGAAGAACCCGCCGCGCCCAGAGTTCTGCTGGTGGATGACGATGAAGCGGTGCGCGGGATGATGGTGGCGACCCTTGAACACAAGGGATTTGAAGCGGTCGCCGCTGCCAACGTGGCCGAAGCGCTGAGGCTTATCACCACGGAGAAGTTCAGCGCACTCATCACAGACCTGCACATGCCGAACCCCGGCGATGGTCTCACGCTGGTCACGGCGATGCGCCACTCCCAACCCGATGCACTGACAGTGCTGGTCAGTGGATACCCCGACGTGCAGAGCGCCGTGTCCACTATTCTTCTGCAAGCGGACGAAATCATGGTGAAGCCATTCGAATTCGACAGACTCGCCGAACTCGTCCGCGAAAGGATGCTAAATCGGAAGCCGGCCGTCCGATCAACCAAGGAGAGAGTGGGCGCGATACTGCAGCGCTGCATACCCCTCATTGTCGAAAAGTGGCTGGCGCGGGCAAAGCGGAGTGATGACCTGAATCAACTGGCGCTTAGCGATGACGATCGCACCGGGTATCTTCCCCATCTGGTGGAGGATCTGGTGACTCGATTGAACAACTTCAGCGCGGCCGACAAGGACAGCGATGCCGACTTCTCCATCTCTGCCACAGCTCACGGTAAGCTGCGATTCATGCAATGCTACACTCCTGCGATGCTGGTGCACGAATCGCGAATCCTGCAAGTGACCGTATTTGGGGTATTGCAGGAGAATCTAAGCTCCCTGGATTTCAGCTTGCTGTTACCCGATGTCATGAGTATCGCGGACGAGGTGGATGCGCAGTTGACCCAAGCGATGGTGAGTTACATGAACGAAATGCATAAGGCAGCGGCCGCGTAGAGACAGAGTTCTGATAGAGGCGATCCAGTGCCGACCGGCTTGCAATCGCTCGTGTCCGAACATTTTGTGTTATCGAAAAGACAATGGATTTAACTCCTTGAAGCAGGCGGACTCGGAGGACCAGTGTGACTTGATCGGGGTTGAGGGGGCAAGGCGGCTCTGCCGAATTATCGTCACTCTTGCCGAATTATCGTCACCGGCAGCGCTCAGATCTTACCGAAAACCGCACTCTAGGCGGGCATGTTTAAAGTTGGCCTCGCCCTGGCATTCTAAGATCAAGCAATGAACCCGGCCTTCCACTTGGGCGTCCGGATTTTGGCACAGAGGAGGAGCGTGCGGTTGTGGCGCGGTTTCTTCCGGCTGCGTCCAGGCGAACACAGCCTGCCGAACCCATTTGACGAGTCTGTTCGGTTTTCGGAACAGAAACTTCGCTGCCAGTCCACTGGGACAGGAGGCGTATACCATTGCTGCGGTGTCCTAATCGGATCCCTGTGTCCAAGTCATCTATTTATTAGAACTTCCAAGACTTTAATGAAAACGACCAACCTGCTGGTAATCAGTGACGAAACGATCGCGCGCGCGGGTCTAAAGTTGTTTCTAGCAACCGAAGCAGGACTCGAAGTCAAAGGGGAAGCAAGCAGCGAGGATGCCATCGAGAAAGCGAGCAACCTGCGACCCGATGTCGTCATCGTGTTTGCTGAAGTGACAAAACCCAGTTGTGCGCAGCTGATCACCGCTCTGCGCAAAGCGCTTCCTCCGGCTGGAATTGTGGTGCTGGGTCGTGAGACACATCACGCCTACGTTGGGTTGCTACTGGCAGTTGGGGCCCACGGATACGTTCTTCTGCACGCAACTCCACGGGAGTTGTTCAGAGCGATTCGCGCCGCCGCCCGCGGGCGCAGATATGTGGATCCGGAGTTAAGCGATGCACTCTACGCGTTGCTTGCCCGACAAGCAGAGTCTGGCACCAAGGTGTTGAGCCGGCGCGAAGAGGAAGTCCTCAAAATGGTTGCGTACGGTTACACCCCCAAAGAAATTGCCTCCAGCCTGAACATAAGTCGGAAATCGATTGAAACCTACCGGGCACGAAGTCTGGAAAAGCTGGGGCTGCGCACACGGTCGGACGTCGTCCGATATGCACTCCAGATGGGCATGTTCAAAGTTGATATCAAGCAGGCATCCTAAGCTCCGCGCGGATTTTGCCGTGGCTGCATTCTCGCGCCGCTTCGCGGCTAAGAGTGTAGAGCTTTGTTGTACCGTGCCGCCGAAATTTTAGTTGTCAGCTTTGTGGCTTGGGTTCAGTTACTTTGCCGGCAGCAGGCCGTCCTTGGCGAGGACATAAGTAGTCAGCTTATCAATCTTGAGATTGGTACGGCTGGAAGTAAGGGTAACGGCTCCGTCGCTGTTGCGAATCGAGTCCACATCTTTCATTAAAACGCGGTGTTTCGAAGTGATATAGGACGGTGGCGGCAATGAGGAGCTGTCCTTCCCCGAGTCGGGGCCGGGAAATCGGGGTATAGACTCGGATTCCCTCTTGTCGGGGTATTGGCCCCAGCCATTCCAATTCTTAACGCTGTTGGCGGAGTCTGGTGGCTGATACGAAACATTCTGAGCCGGCATCGCCTCCGCAGGGTAATACCAGGCAGTCAAGTAGAGCTTGATGGGCGCCGATCCGTTTTTCCATTGCACGGAGTCCATGCGAATGGCAAGGCGGCACGGGTCGGTTTTGGTTTTCGCCACGGACTCGGTAACTTCTCCCGACAGGACGGCGTCACGCGGGATGACTACTCCATCTACCAGGGTGGAGATCACGAGATTGGCCTGGACCTTGGTTCCGACGGGGTTCTTACCGGCAGCGACGTTTTGCCGCATGACCACAGGGAACTCAAGCCCTACCGGGGAACCGGGCGCGGGGGTCTGCTGGCCGAGCAAGGCGGCAGAGCCGAGAATGACGGCGAATACCACATGACCGACTGCGGCCTCTTTGCTGAACATATTGTCCCCCTTGCTGGTTGACGACGGGCAGGCGCTCCGGATCGGAAGATTATACCTTAGTAGGCTGCGGAAAAACTCACCAAGTCCGCAAAAAGCTCACCTCAAGCGCTAAAGCGTGGTCACACTTCAACGACTTACCGCACAAGTAAACTCGTGCCCTTCCCAAACACTTGCACGAATCACAGTTTTTCCGCAACCTGTGACGTCGTGCCCTTCCCAAAACCCGCTCGAACTGTGCTTTCTTTGTACCCGGTTAGCTTAGGGAGCTACGGGGAATTTACGCTTGGCCTGCTTGTCCTACCGATGAGTAACACACTGTTCGCTTGGTACCGCCCATGGAAGGATTCAGTGGCTTAACAATCTTTTCGTATAGTGTCGCAACACTTGGGGCCGAGGTCTTCGGTTCCGAAATCCAAAATCTACGGCG